>JAYKJF010000061.1:0-7946 GCA_035285785.1 Cyanobacteriota bacterium | reverse complement strand
AGCTGAGCGCCCAGTGGAGATCGATGGTTTGCCACTGGCGCCGGAGGGTAACCTCGTAGCCCGTCCAGCGGCAGTAGCGCCACCGCCATCCGTCCTGGTGGAGGGGGCCCTCCCCCCACTCTCTCTGAAACCCCTGCTGCTCAAGATGGCGAATGGCCTCCGTCAGCGTGTGGGGAGCCACCCAGAGATCCAGATCGCCGCTGCGGCCCCGGCCGGAGATCTGGCCGGTGGTCTGCAGGGAGAGGGGAAGGCCCTTGATCACCAGCACCGGCAGGCCGACCCGTTCGAAGGTGCCCAGGGTGTCGATGGTGAGGCGGGCCAGATGGAGGGCCGCCAGCCGTTCGTCCCGGGCCTGCTTCTGCAGGGCTGGAGGCAGAAAGGGCAGAAGACGGGCCACCAGGGGATGGCCCTGCAGGAAGCCCACCACCCGCTGCCGCTGCACCATGGCCACCCACTCCTGAGGGGGCACCGAAGCGCAGAGCGCCCTGAGGTCGTCTGCCAAGCCTCCCGAGGGGCTGGAAGGGCCGCGCTCCTCCTGCAGGAGCACCCCCACCAGCCGGCGCAGGGCCTGCAGGGCCCGGGGCGTGAGGGGGCCCCCATCCAAGGGCTCCGGGGGTGGGAGTTCGGCAGCCATGGGGAGAATCCTCCAACAACGGCCACCGCGGCCCGCAGGCCATGAAGGATTCCCCCGGCCTCCATCTGCCGAACGCCCTCGACACCCTGCTGCTGCAGGCGGCCCTCCATCCGGATGGGCGGGGGCTCGCGGCCTGGCAGCGCCTGCGCCCCCATTTTTCCGTGGAGGAGGCCCATCCGGGCCAGCGGAGCCTGCTGCCCCTGGTGCACCGCACCCTTTGCGCCACGGGGTCAACCGACCCCGACCGGGAGCGCCTGGCGGGCCAGCGCCGCTTCCTGCGGGCCCGATGGGCCCAGCGCGAGGGGCCCATTGGCGCGGCGCGGCGCCGCCTGGAGGAGGCCGCCATCCCGGTGCTGCTGGTGGGGGAGGCCGCCAGGGCGGAGCGGCTGGACGGGAATGACGCCTCCCTCCGCGATCTCCAGGAGATTGATCTCCTCGTTCACCCGGCCGACAGGCCACGGGCTGCTGCCCTGCTAGGTCCCACGGACTCGATCCGACTGGTGGGCCGGGCCTCCGATCGCCTGGCCCGTCCGAGCCCTGCCGGTGATCCGGCCTGGGAGCAGGCGGAGCCCGCCCTCCTGGCCGGCGGCCCCGTACTGCGCCCCTCCGCCACCGATCTGCTGCTGCACACCCTGGTGGAGGGCACCCGCTTGTCGCACCGGGGGCGGATCCGCTGGGCCGCCGATGCCGCCCTGCTCATCGCCGAAGGGGGCATCGACTGGCGGCGGCTGGCCCAGCAGGCGGAGCAGCGGCGGGTGGCGCTCACCACTGCCGCGGCCCTCACCTACCTGGCCACCGCCCTGGAGGTGCCCCTGCCACCGGAGGCCCCCACCCGGATCCCGGGGGGCTGGAAGCACGGGCGGGAGCGGTGGATCAACCAGCTCTGGAACCCCAACGCCCAGGGCCCCTGCCGCCGCAACGCCGTGGCCCTGGAGCTGGCGCAATCAGCAGCGGAGCCGCCCCTGGCCAGCCTCTGGGGCCTGGGCCGGCGGGCGGTGAGGAGGGGGGCCACGACGCTGGCCCGGGAAGGCGCCTACGGGCTGGAGGTGTTGCAACGGATCCGACAGCCTCCGCCGCTGTTCGGCACAGCCCACGATCAGCCAGCACCAGCCGCCGTCACGGGCACGGTGGTGGTGGCCTCCACACCGCGCTCGGGCAGCAGCCTGCTCTGCCTAGCCCTTGAGCGCACCGGCCTGGTGGGGGTACCGAGGGAATACTTCCTACCCAGCATGTTGGAGAACGGCCACCGTGTGCTGGATGCACCCAGGCCAACAGCAAAAGAAACGCTGCGACGCCTTCGGCGGCGGCTGGGACTGAACCGGTGGTGGTGGGGGTACTGGGAGATCGATCCATCCACCATGGCTCCCTACATCCAGGCCCTTGTGGCCTGCCGCAGCTCAGCCAATGGCATCTTTGCCCTGAAGATTCACTGGGAGCATTTTGAGCATGCCCATCGCATGGGCTTCTGCCTCTCCCAGCTGCCACAGCCCATCACCTGGATCCACTGCGAGCGACGGGATCGCATTGCCCAGGCCGTTTCCTTTGAAAAAGCGATGCAAACAGGGGCCTTCAATATGGGAGAGGAAACACGGCAGGCGACCAATCGTCTGAGATACGACGATGGCGCGATCATGAGGCGACATGAGCGGCTTCAGCGAGGTGAGAACAGCTGGAAGCACTATTTCCAGAGCGCGGGAATCACTCCCGTGCCCGTGGTCTACGAAGATCTCGCCGCCGACTACGAGGGCACCATCTCCCGCGTGCTCGAAGCCCTTGGGCACAAGGACGTACCCGTTCCAGCGCCTCCGCTGCAGCGGCAAGCCAATGCGGTGAACAAGCGCTGGATCGAGGCCTTCCGCCACAATCACCCGGAATTCACGTCAGGTGGACTCACCGCCCCGAAGCTGAGCGACGACGGGCATCCAGCGCAGCCTTGAGCTGGGCGAGCCGCCGTTTCTCCTGAAGAAAGGGAAGGCCGTGGGAGGCGTTGGTGCCATGGATCCGGCGGCGCAGCACCACCTGATCCACAGAGGCATAGGCGAGCCCCAGGCCAAGGGCGTTGGCCATCCAGGCAAAGGTGGAGGAGGGGTCACCGGCGGCAAAGCCGCCGAAGCGATCGAAGGCGGAGCGGCGCAACAGCCCCGTGGTGGGCATGCGCACCAGGGTGGGCTCGGGGGTCCAGAGAACATTGGGCGGCGCATCCGGATCGGCGAACTCCACCACCTGGCCGAAGGCGGCCTCCAGCTCCGGATGGGCAGCGAGCACGGAGAGCAGGGCGGCGAGGCGGCCCTCGGGCCAGAGGTCGTCCGCATCGAGCTTGGCCACGAAGCGGCTGCGGCTGAGGGCCAGCCCGGCATTGAGGGCCAGGGCCTCCCCACCGTTGGGCTGCTGGAAGAGCTCCACCCCGTCAGAAGCAAAACGGCGTGCCACAGCGGCCGTGTCGTCGCTGGAACCGTCGTCCACCACCAGCACCCGCACGCTGGCCTCCACGCTGCGGGCCTCCTGGAGGGCGGAGTGGAGCGCCTGCTCCAGATGGCGGCCCCCGTTCCAGGCGGGAACGATCACAGCCAGATCCACCTCCGGCGCCATGGCGGCGCGGTAAACCTGGACGTAGGCGGCCGCACAACGGTCGAGGGAGAAGTGCTGGGCCACCCGCTCCTGGCCGGCGGCAGCCAAGGCCCTGGCCCGCTGGTCGTCGGCCAGGAGGGAGGCGATCGCCTCCCCCAGCACGGCCGGATCCCGATCGATCTCCTCGCCCTCGATCAGGATCCCCGTCTGCTGATCCATCACCACCTGGGCAATGCCCTCCACCCGGGTGGCCACCACCGGCCGTCCCGCTGCCCCGGCCTCCAGGAGGGCGTAGGGCAGGCCCTCATGGTGCGACGGCGCCACCACCACCCGGCAGCGGGCGAGAAAGTCCGGAATCTGCAGCCGGTCGACAGATCCGTGGAACTGCACCCGCCGGCGGAGACCGAGGGCCTCGGTGAGAGCCTCCAGGGCCGGCCGCTCCGGGCCCTCGCCCACGAGATCCAGGCTGGCCTCTGGCTGGCGGGCCAGCACGGTGGGCATGGCCCGGAGCAGACGATCGAATCCCTTCTCCCCATCCAGGCGGCCGATCGCCAGCAAGCGGGGTTCGGAGGGGAGGGGGGACCCCTCACCGAGGGGCACCCCATTGGGGATGGTGAGCATGCGGTGGGCCAGGTCGGGCCGCACCTGGGCCGCCTGGCGCACCGCCGCCGTGGACACACCCGTGATGATCGCCGAGGCCTCCAGCAGCCGGGTGAGCAAGGCGCTGGGATCGCGGGCCTCCAGCGACGCGAGCAGGGCGCTGTGAAGGGTCAGGATCATGGGGGCCGGCGCCACGGCGCCCGTGGCCAGGTGCAGAAGGGGGGAGGGCTCAACGGGGTGAACGTGATAGAGATCCGGCTGCAACTCCTCCTTCAGGGCCGCCAGCCAGCGCCGGCAGAGCAGCACGGCCCCCGGCTGGCGGGCCTCAAAGGCGTCCCGCAGGGGGTGCCGGATCACGTCCACACCGTCCTCGGTGGCGCGGGAGGGGCCACCGAGGGCCACCAGGAGATGGGGCGAATGCCCCAACCCCACCAGGGCCTGCCCCACGAGCTGGGCGAAGGTGCCGATGCCGCCAATGTTGGGGGGATAGTCGGGCAGAAACCACAGGGGCCGCAACCCAGAGGGATGCGGGGGAGGGGCCATCACCACGGGGCCATTGCGCCGGCGGGGGCGCCCTCCAGGGCCCGCCGGCGCTGGAGGGAGCGCTGCAGCACGGCAATCAGACCGGCGGGTGGGCTGGGATGGCTCCGGCTCCACGAGCCGGGACGAAGCTGATAGATCTGGGACAGACCGCCGTGGGTCTGCAGGCGGGCCCCCAGGTCGCGGGCCCGCTGAAACCACTCAACGTCCTCGAAATGGAGCAGCTGCCCATCGATCAGCCCTACGCGCGCGAAGACGTCGCGCCGCAGGGTGGCCGCCCCGAAGCTGGGGATCGGGGCGATCGGTTCCTCCCCCGGAAAGCGCAGGTTCTGCAGCAGGGACGGGTCGTCCGCCACAAAGCGGGTGTGCCCCAGCAACCCCTCCAGCGCGGGATCCTCCGCGAAGCGCGGCAGATCCACCGCCAGGCGCTGGGGCGGCCAGAGGTCGTCCGCGTCGCAGAAGGCGATCAGGGGGGTGTCGGCAGCGGCGATGCCCAGGTTGCGGGCGGCGCCTGGTCCCCGCCCGGGTCCACGCAGCACCCGATGGGCCCCTGCGGCCTGGGCCACGGCGGCGGTGCCGTCTTCGGAGGCGTCATCCACCACCAGCACCCGGGGAGCCCCTCCCTCCTGGCTCAGGAGGGAGGCCAGGGTGGCGGCGAGGGTGGCCGCCGCATTGCGTGCCGGCACCACCACCGTGAGCGCATCCGGGGCGTAGGAGGTGGTCAAGGGGCCGTTCTGGACAGAAGCTGGCGCACCTGATCCGGCACGTCCCGGGGATCGTTCACCCACAACCGGAAACAGGGCGCGCTGCGGATGGTGGCGGTGAGAGCCCGCCAGGTTTCCCGCTCCCAGAGGCGCTGCTGGAAGAGGGTGCTGGGGGCCAGGGCGCGCAGGGCCTCCATGCGCGAGAGGGGCTCCACCCGGGTGGGGCCGGAGGGGTCCTGCACCACCTCACACACCGCCGCCAACGCTTGGGCATTCGCCTTGGTGATCCCCAGGTCGACCAGCCATTTGCCCCGCCAGGCCGGGCCGACAACCCGCTCCTGCAGGGCGGGTAGCAGGTGGAGGGAGTGCGCATCCAGCTTGGCGTAGCGATACATGCCGTGGATGGTGGACGTCGGGTTGAGGGCTCCCGGTGCCTGGAGCAGGCAGTAATCATCACCGAGCACCTGCAGGCCACTGTCGAGGCAGGCCAGGGTGCTGGTGCTCTTGCCCGCCCCACCGGCCCCCACCAGCAGCACACAGCGCTCGCCATCCCCCACGGCGCCGGCATGCACCTTCGCCCCCCCCTGGAGGGCCGCCCACCAGCGGGCCGCCGAGCGCAAGGGGATGGAGCGCTCCCAGGGGGGCAGGGCGTCGCGATCGCGGACCCAGTAGACGGCAGACGCCTGGGTGGGGCGAAACAACCAGAGGCTCTGCTCCGGGCCACTGCACAGGGCTGTGCGTCCCTCGCCCCGGGCCACCAGCACCTCCTGGCCCTGGGGCCGGAACGCCTCGGGGAGCTGATCCCAGCTGAGCTCAGCCCCGCTCAGCAGGGTGAGCGCCAGGGGAGGCCAGGAGGCCGGGGTGCTGGCCACGAGGGCGGCGGCGAAGGCGTGGAGAGGCTCAGGGCCGCCGGCCTGGAGGGTGAGGGGGATGGGGCCAAAACCCAGCGTGCGCCGATGGGTCAGCGACTGTTGGGCGTCAAGGGCCAGATCCTCCAGAGCCTCGCAAAGCGTCACGGCGAGGGAGAGGGGGAAGTGGGGGCGGCCACCCGGGGCCACCCGCTGTTGTCCACCTCGTGGATCGGATCGAAGAGGAGCAGATCCTGCATATCGGTGTACACCTCAAAGACGGGTGCCTCCCAGGGCCGCAGCCGGGTTTCCTCGGGCAGCTGGAGGTCGCCGTCGTCTCCCTCCTCAGCCTCCCGCTGGGTGAGGAGGGCTTCCTGAAGCAGATCGGCGGCGAACCGGTGGAGCTCCGGCACCACGGTGGCCGGATCGACCCCATGGTGCTCGGCCACGGGCCCCGCCAGGTGCTCAACAGGGTGGCCGGACAGGAGCGCACACCAGGCGGTGGCAGCCGCTCCGCGCATGGAGTAGTAGGCGCCGGAATCGCTGCGTATGGCCAGAACCTCCCCATCGATCACATCGAACACGACATTGTTCGCGTTCAGGCAAAACCTCACTGGGGACAAGGGGAAGTGGATCCATTATCCCCCGGCGGGTGCGGCAGGGCGGCGCGGATCATCAGAATCCCATCAGATCCGTGAAGAACTTGCTAAGCCCGGAAAGCCCCCGCTGAGCCCTCCCTACGTTTCAGGTGGTCCCGTCTGTATCCCTTCTTCTGCATGACCTCCACCCTCCAGCGTTGGCTTGCGCCCCTACGCCGCCTCGTGGTGCTCGGCGTTGCTGTGGTTCTGGCCTTCAATCTGGCTGCCTGCTCCGGCATCAGCACCAGCGATGCCACCAACGCGGCCCGCACCGCCGTGAATGTGGCCAAGACGGCCGCCGACCTCACCGGCAATGAACAGCTCAAATCCGTGCTCACCCCTGTGGTGACCCTGCTGAACGCCACCAAGAAAGAAGTGGTGGCCGACAACATCCCTGCCGCCACCAGTGGCATGGCCAAGTTCAAGGGCCTGTGGGACACCGCCGCCCCCGTGGTGAAGCTGGCCGCCGGCGACAACTACGGCGTGATCGACAAGGGCGTGAAGCTGGTGATCAACACCTTCGGCGGCAGCACCGCCCCCACCAAGGACAACGCCCTGACGGCCCTCACGGGTCTGATCGGTCCCCTCACCGCCCTGCTGGGTTGAACGGGCCCCGCGAGCCGGTCTCCGGCTCGCCCCTCCCTCCACCGGTGCCTTCGGGCACCGGTTTTTTTTGACCCAGGGCAAAGAGCAGGGAAAGAGGAGGGAAAGAAAACGGTAGCAATGCTTACATCAATCTTTAAAAGTGGCCGCCACCACAGAAAGCCCGTACCCTGAAAAGGTCTTTTTTCCTTTCAACACCATGGCGCGTTCCCTCCTCGTGGGTGGTCGCCTTCTCTCCGCTGGCCTGGCCCTCAGCATGGCCGGCACCCTTGCCCTCACCGGTTGCTCCACCTCCACCCAGGAAGCCGCCAAGCAAACGGGTGAAGTCGTCGGCCAGGCCGCCAAGGATGGAGCGGGCGCCGTGGGCGACGCCGCCAAGGAAGGCGCCGGTGCCGTGGGTGATGCCGCCAAAACCGCCGCGAACGCCACCGGCAAGGCTGCCCTCGCCCCTGCCGTCACCCCCGTGATCGACCTGCTCAAGAAGAGCGAGGGTGAGGTGAAGGGCGGCAATCTCGCCGCGGCCGTCGCCAGCATGGGTGGCTTCAAGGTGTTGTGGGAAGCCGCCGCTCCCGTGATCCAGCCCCTTGCGGGCGACAAGTGGCCCGTGATCAACACCGCCGCCAATCTGGTGCTGAGCACCTTCGCCCCCGGCGCCACCCCCGCCGCCGACAAGGCGGGCAGCGCCCTCACCGGCCTGATCGGCCCCCTCAGCGCCCTGCTGATGGCCAACAAGTAACCCTCCACGGGGGTTCATCCTCACCATTCCGGATCAGGCCGTCCTCCCAACGGAGAGACTGGTCTGATCTTTTTT
>JAYKJF010000060.1:0-6277 GCA_035285785.1 Cyanobacteriota bacterium | reverse complement strand
CAACCACGGCATCTCCGGCGACCCCGGCGTGATTGCCAACAACTACATCGACTACGCGATCAACGCGCTGGTTTGAGCCCAAGGGCTGAAGAAGCCTGAACCGCCCCCCTCACGGGGGGCTTTTTTTTGGCTGCTGGCAACATCATGGGATCACTGTGCCGCATTCCGGTTGCCATGACAGCACCACGGGAGAGCGATGCTCCCCTCACGACCGCCGGGGAACCCATCACGGAGGCGGAAGCCCACAGGCGTCTGCGCAGCGACGACCCTTCGCTCCAGTACTACGCCGCCTGGTGGCTCGGCAAGATGCGCAGCTCCCACCCCGATACCGTGCCCCTGCTGCTGGAGGCCCTCCAGCTGCGCCAGCCCCGGGAGGTTGGGGCCGGGGTGGAGCGCAATGCGGTGGCCCGCAACGCGGCGCGGGCCCTGGGAAAACTGGGGGATGGCCGGGTGGTGCCCGAGCTGTTGGCGGCCCTCGCCGATGAGGATGATGGCCTGCGGGAGGCGGCAGCCCGGGCCCTGGGGGAGCTGGGGGCGGAGGCGGCCGTGTCGCCCCTCTGTGAACGCCTGGCTTCGGGGCTGGAGGGGGCGGGGGCCTGCCGGCCCGATAGCCCGAAGCTGCAGGAACCCTGCGAGGCCCTGATCGAAGCCCTCGGGGACATCGGGGTGGTGCGGGAGGAGGTGTTGGCCACCATTGCGCCCTTTCTCCAACATGAGCGTCCCCTCATCCGCAGTGCGGCCGCCCGGGCGCTGTTGCAGCTCACGGGGGATCACACCTATGGGGAACAGCTCCTCAGCCTGTTGGCCCATCCCCAGCTTCAGGTGCGCCGGGCTGCCCTGATGGATCTGGGCGCCGTGGGCTGGCGGGTTGCCCTGGATCCCATCCGACGCACCCACGCCGAAAACAGTCTCAAACTCATCGCCCTCCGGGGTCTGGTGGAACGGGGCTCGGGTGAGCCCTCGACGGAAGCTCTTCTGGAGGCCATGGATGAACTCCTCTGATCGGTTCGACGCCCTGATCGCGGCGGTGGAGCAGGCCGATTCGGCCGGGGCGCTGTTTCAGACCACCCGGGCCCTGGCCACCGCCCTGGCCAGCCAGGATCTGGCCGCCACCGGGGAGGCCCCTCCCGACCAGGCCCTCGCCTGCCTGGTGCGCATCCTGGGATTCAACAACCCCGGGGCGGCCGTGGCGGCCGTGGACGGGTTGATGGCCTGCGGGCCCGCGGCCGTGGCCCCCCTCCTCGCGGGGTTGGATGCCCAGAACTACGGGGCGCGGGCCTGGGCGGTGCGGGCCCTGGCCGGCATTGGCGACGTGCGGGGATTGGAGCTGCTGGAGGGCGCCCTGGCCAACGATGTGGGCCCCAGCGTGCGCCGGGCGGCGGCCATCGGCCTGGGCACCCTTCAGCTGCAGCACCTGCCCCCCGAGGAGCGCCAGGCCGTTCAGCAACGGGCCTTGGTGGCCCTGGAGAGCGGGGCCCGGGATGGGGAGTGGGTGGTGCGCTATGCGGTGGCCACGGCCATGGAACGGATCACTCCCCGCCTCCAGGAGCAGGAGGTGGGGAGTGATCGGGCGGTGTCGATCCTTCAGCGCCTCGCCGATGCGGACCAGGAGGACACCCCTGTGGTGTGGCTGCGCGCCAGGCTGGCCCTCTCCCGCCTCTCCTTCCCATGACCGCGTCCCACACCAATGCCGATGGGGGGGCCACCCCGATCAAAGTGCTGTTCGTGTGCCTCGGCAACATCTGTCGGTCGCCGGCGGCCGAGGGCTGTTTCCTCCATCTGATCGCCCGCGAGCAGCTGGACGAACACTTCGCGGTGGATTCCGCAGGGACCGGTCACTGGCATGTGGGCAAGCCTGCCGACCGGCGCATGCTGGAGGCCGCGTCGCGCCGGGGCATCCTGCTGCCGAGCAGGGCCCGGCAGATTGTGCGCGCCGACCTGGAGGCCTTTGATCACATCCTCACGATGGATGACGACAATCTGGCCGCGGTGCGGCGGCTGGCGGGGGGCCGTCCCACCCGGGCCACCATCGCCCCCATCACCCGCTATTGCCGCCGCCATGGGCTGCAGGAGGTGCCCGATCCCTATTACGGCGGGCCCGATGGATTCGAGCAGGTGCTCGATCTCCTCGAAGATGCCTGCGAAGGGTTGCTCGAGCACCTGCGGCCCAAAGGGGCTGTTTAGGGCCAGGCTTCCTCGGGAACCCTGGCGCGGAAGGCATCCACCATGGCCTGAATCACGGCTTCAATCTCCATGCCATCGGTGATCAGCAACAGGGCATCCGGCGCCTGCCTCAGGGGGGCCTCCTGCCGGGTGGAATCCTGTCGGTCCCGTTCGGCGATCTGACGCTCAAGCTCCTCGAGCGCGGGCGCCTCAAAGCCCTGGTGCTGCAGATCCCGCGCCCGCCTGCGGGCCCGCTCCGCCACGCTGGCGGTGAGAAAGATCTTGCACTCGGCATCGGGAAACACGGCGGTGCCCGTATCCCGTCCTTCCGCCACCAGCCCCCCCTTCTCCCCCAGGCGTTGCTGGAGGGTGGTGAGGCACTGGCGAACGCAGGCATGGGCCGCCACGGTGGACACCACCGCCGTGACCTCCGGACTGCGAATGGCCGTGGTCACATCGTGGCCATTGACCTGGATCTGCAGCTGACCCTCCCCAGGGGTGCTCAGATCGAGGTCGAGATCCTCCAGCAGGGGAGCCACGGCCCCGGGGTCGGCCGGGTCAACCCCCTGCTGCAGCACCCACCAGGTGAGGGCCCGATACATGGCTCCCGTATCCAGGAAGGTGAGCCCCAGGCGCTGGGCCAGGGCTCGGGTCACCGTGCTCTTGCCCGCACCGGCGGGACCATCGATGGCAACAATCGGGGCTCGGGGCATCAGGAAGTGGTGATCGATCAACCGGGCAGGGCCGCAGCGCACAGCCGCCGCGAGCAGGGCCAGGCCCCCGGGGGTGTGGCGGGTGCCCAGTGTATGGGCATCCACCAGGGCCACGTACTCGGGGGGGAGGTTGTGGCGCTCGAGCTCCGTTTCGAGATGCCTGAGAATCCCAGAAGGGGCATGGCCGGCCTGGACCAGGCTTGCGGCGTTTGCCAGGGCGGCCGAGAGGGCCGCTGCACGCGCCAGCTCCTCAGGCGTGAGATAGCGGTTCCGGGAGCTGAGGGCCAGGCCGTCCGTCTGGCGCACCGTGGCCATGCCCTCGATCACCACGGGATAGCCCAGGTCGGCCACCACCTGCCGCAGGATCACCAGCTGCTGCCAGTCTTTTTCCCCGAGGAAGAGCCGATCCGGCCGAACCATCCCCAGCAGGCGGGTCACCACGGTGGCCACCCCCTCAAAGTGCCCCGGTCGATGGGCCGCGCAGAGGCTGGTGAGCAGGGAGGCCGGTGGAACCACGTGGGTGATCCCGGCCTCCCCCTGGGGATAGATCGCTTCGGCCGGTGGCGCAAACACGGCATGGGCCCCGGCATCGGCGGCCAGGCGTGCGTCCTCCTCCAGTTGGCGGGGGTAGTGCTGGAAATCCTCCCCTGCACCGAATTGGAGGGGGTTCACAAAGATGCTCACCAGCACCTGGGGCTGGCCCCACCAGCGGGGTGCGGCCGCCCGCTGGATCAGTTGAACGTGCCCCCCATGGAGCGCTCCCATGGTGGGCACGTAATGCAGCCCCGGCTGCGGCAGAGAGCGGCGCCAGCTGGCGAGCTCGCTCGGGGATCGAAGAAGGAGCAAGGGGGAAAGGGGCCGCCAACAAAAATCCTCCCAGCCCAGGGGCCGGGAGGATGGGAGGGTTTGACACCCTGGGCTCAGTCGATCACTTCGAGCCTGACGTCGGCCACACCGCTCGCGGTGACGCCGAGGGCCTGGGCCGCACCGTGGGCGAGATCGATGATGCGACCGCCGGAGAAGGGGCCACGATCGTTGATGCGCACCACCGTGGTGCGACCGTTGTAGAGGTTGGTGACCCGAACCTTGGTGCCGAAGGGCAGGTAGCGGTGGGCTGCCGTGAGGGTGCCCGGCCGGAACACTTCACCACTGGCTGTGCGGTTCCCGTAGAACCCTGGTCCATACCAGCTGGCCTGACCGACCTGAACGCTCCGGGCTGAGGCAAGGAGCTGACCTTGAGCCAAGGGGGCCGGAGGGGTCAGTTTGATGAAGTTCTTGTCCCAGTTTGAGGGGGTTTCCACTTCGCGGATCACAAAGGTGCCGGAGGTGGGGGAGGAGAGGGAGGCGGCTTGAGCCGGGGCCAGAGACGCTCCAGAAATCAGGAGAGCTGCAGAGCCGAGGAGATGGAGTGCACGCATGGCATTCGGAACACGCCAGGGAGGCAATCCTGAAAACTTCAGAAATTGCGTGGCCTCTCGTGAATCACAACTCGGAAGATCCGGGCGCGTTCAGGAAGAAACCTTCTGGGCGAGTTCCTCACAGGGAATAACAACGGGCCCAAGGTACCGACTTCGCGAAGGTGAAAACAGCATCCAATCACCCTCATCGAATGATCAGAATTTGTCATCTTTAACCTTTCCTCCTGTTTTGGCGGGGTTTCGCGGCGCCCCGCACCCGCCCTTGAAGATAAAAGGATCTAATGCAAGAGATAAGTGCCGCTGATGCACTCATGTGCCAATCGGGCGGTTGGCTTTGCTTTGGCCCCGGTTCTGCGCCGTTGGAGGATCGGATCAGCGGGATCAAACCATGGACTATCGGACGGCTGGAGTGGATGTGCAGGCTGGTCGGGCCTTTGTGGATCGCATCCGCAGCAGTGTGCAGGCCACCCACAGGCCTGAGGTGCTGGGGGGCGTGGGCGGTTTTGCCGGCCTTTGCCGCCTCCCCGCCGGGCTTGAGCGGCCCTTGCTGGTGGCCGGCACCGATGGGGTGGGCACCAAGCTGGAGCTGGCCCAACGGCTCAGGCGCCATGACGGCATTGGCCTCGACCTGGTGGCGATGTGCGTGAACGACGTGATCACCTCCGGCGCCGAGCCCCTCTTTTTCCTGGACTACATCGCCACCGGGCGGCTGACGCCGGACACCCTGGCGGAGGTGGTGGAGGGCATCGCCCATGGATGCCGGTTGAGTGGCTGCGCCCTGCTCGGTGGGGAAACGGCCGAGATGCCTGGGTTCTACAACCCAGGTCAGTACGACCTGGCGGGCTTCTGCGTGGGGGTGGTGGAGGAGAGCCGGTTGATTGATGGGCGTGCGGTGCAGGCGGGGGATCGGGTGGTGGGTGTGGCCAGCAGCGGCGTGCACAGCAACGGCTTCAGCCTCGTGCGCCGCATCCTGGAGGCCCGGCAGGTGGGCGAGCAGACCAGGCTCGGCGCCGATGGCCCCCCTCTGCTGGAGGCGCTTCTCGCCCCCACAACCCTCTATGGCGATCTGGTGAAGGCCCTCTTGGCCGCCGATCTCGCCCCCCATGGCATGGCCCACATCACCGGTGGAGGGTTGCCTGAAAATCTCCCCCGCTGTCTGCCTGAGGGGGTTCATGCCGTTGTGGATCCGGGCAGCTGGGAGCGGCCTGCCCTGTTCCGTTGGCTTCAGGAGGCAGGTGAGGTGCCGGAAGCCGACCTCTGGCACACCTTCAATCTGGGGGTGGGCTTCTGTCTGGTGGTGCCTCCCCACAACCTGGAGGCGGTTCTGCAGGTGTGCGCACGCTGTGGCCACCGGGCGTGGGAGATGGGGCAGATCCTGGAGGGCAGCCACCGGGAGCAGGGCGTTGGGGGCCTGCCTCTCGAGCCCCCTTCCTTATAAAGGGTGGGATTCCTTCCTAAGGTGAACGGGCGATCTGCGGATCGCTGTTTTGGTCAATGCATCGGTTCATACCCTCATGTTGAATACTTCCACCCGTATCACGCGCCGTCGGAGTTCCGCCGGACCCACGCCGCCCCAGCGCCCCCAGCAGCCCCGACCCAAGCCCCGCGATCCTTCCGGGCGTCAGAACGGTCAGGTGGGGCAGCGGCCCACCTTCCTCACCCTCCGCGATCACGGCAAGGTGTATGTGGCGGATCTGCCCCGCCTCTCCGATGGGCAGCTCACCCAGATCTTCAAGGAAGCCCAGACTGTGCTGGATAGCCTGAACCGACGGCTGAGCGAACTGGATTCCCAGGTGTTTCTGAATCAATCCGATCAGGACACCCGCATCCGGGCCACCACGAAACGGGATGTGACTGAGCGTTTTCTCAACGCCATCGTTCAGGAGCACGAACTCCGCCGCAGCAATCCGGCCCTGCGGGCGGCCGCAGGCGAATCCCTGGCCCGGGCTTTTCTGGAGCTGGCCCGCCATCGGCTCCCCGGAT
>JAYKJF010000059.1:0-2593 GCA_035285785.1 Cyanobacteriota bacterium | reverse complement strand
AACACGAAGGAGAACAGGGTCCCCTGCGCTCCTGTTGGCATCGCATCTCGGCTTGGACGGGTTAGTCATTTTGTAGTTGACCAGTCATCCTCTCGGCGCATCCACAAGCTGACGGATCAAGCCCTCTATCGATTAAATCTCACCTTCTGTGAGTTGTAGGCCGCAGATGGTCGAGCCTCACATTCCGCCCGAGGAACGTCTGCTGGCTTCGTCAGTACAAGCTTTCAACGGGAACCGCTCGAAGCGGGTGCTGTTCGATCAGATCAACAAAAACGAGCTGTTTCGCTGATTTGTGGGCTGATCTCAGAGCGGCCATCGATCAATGCCACACCCCACCTCAGCAGGCTTGTTCTGCGCCGCGTGAGGTCTTGCCAATCCGCCGAATCGCAGCGACAACGTGTCCTGTGTTGCAGTTCTGGTCAGCATCGATGTCATCTGTTGGGCATCACGCGGGATGCCCATGGCCTGGTTGGCATCCCGCTCGCAAGTGCCCACCGCTTGCGTCCCGCCTCCCCTGATCCACCTCCCGTTCAGCGGGCGTGTTGCCGCAACCAGAACGCCTGAGCCGCCTTGTGCAGTGAGCCCTGCAGGTCTCCCACCAGGCGCTCCAGGCGCTTCCGGTGGCTTCGGGCGGGGGAGAGGTGGTCGGAGATCACTCCGGCGTGGCAGAGATCCAGCAACAGGGCAGCCTCCTCCGAGGAGAGGCAAAGCAGGTGCTCGTTGTTGTGGTGGATGACCTTCACCAGGCCTGCAAGCAGCACTGATCTGTTGTAGGACGGCGCCGGCCCCAGTGGATGGGGAAATCCGCCATCGGGCAAGTCGTTGCGCCTTCTGGGCCGTGCTCAGACACTGGCGTGGAGGTGGGTGGCGATTTCCACCACCATCAACCCGAAGAGGGCCATGGCGATCAGCAGGGAGCTGGGATGGGTCACGGCGCCTCGCCTTGTTCTGCCCAGACCCTAAAGCAAATCTTAAGCTCCGTTGGTGATGCAGGGGAAAGGCCACGAAAGTGCATATCCCGCAACAAAGGCCTCACGCCCTTCAATAGCCCGAGTCGGCCACGCAGATTCCCTGGCAGCTGATCCCATTGCTGGCCGTTCGCCCGCAATGGGAGCACAGCACCGGATCCTGGGCAGGGGGCCCGGGAGCGGCCGGCGCGGCAAGCCCTTCAGGGCCCTGAGCCAACCCTGTGGGGGGTGGGGCACCTGCTGGGGGAACCCCCAAGGGAGAAACCGCTGCCAAGGAACGAACGGAAGTGGACATGCATCATGGCCATTCCAGCCGCCGGGCGCCGATGTCCCCTTCCATGGATCCTCCCTCCATCGGCGTGGGCACCTGGGCCTGGGGCAATCAGTTTCTCTGGGGCTACGACCCCGCCCAGGACAGCCAGATCGAGGCCGCCTTCCAGCGGGCCGTTGCCCTGGGCCTCACGTTTTTTGATACGGCGGATTCCTACGGCACCGGGCGGTGGAATGGCCGCAGCGAAACCCTCCTGGGCACCTGGTGTGCGGCGCTGCCTTCCACCATCCGCAGCCAGCTCACGGTGGCCACCAAGCTGGCTCCCTTTCCCTGGCGCCTGGGGCGCCAGGGCCTCGACCGGGCCCTGGCCGCTTCCCGCGAAAGGCTTCAGGGGAAGCTGGATCGGGTGCAGCTGCACTGGAGCACGGCCCGGTACGCCCCCTGGCAGGAGCAACCCCTCCTGGAGGGCCTGGCCGATCGGCTGTTGGCTGGCGACGTGGCGGAACTGGGCGTGTCCAATTTCGGCCCCAGGCGATTGCGCCAGGTGCATGGACTTCTGGCGGAACGCGGGGTGCGCCTCTCCAGCCTGCAGGTTCAGTTCTCGCTGCTGGCTCCCGAAGCTGCCGCTCCCGGGGGGATGGCGGAGGTGTGCCGCGAGCTCGGGGTGGAACTCATTGCCTACAGCCCCCTGGCCCTGGGCTGGTTGGCCCCGATCGCAGGCCAGCCCCGAGCCCGGCCCACCGGCCCAAGGAGCCTCCTCTTCCGGAAGCTCAACCGGGAGGCTGGGGCCCTGCGGGAGGGGCTCCTCAGCGTGGCCACCGCCAGGGGCGTGCCTGCGGCGGCTGTGGCCCTGAACTGGTGCCGCAGCCACGGGGCCATGCCGATCCCTGGCCTGCGGCGACCCGAGCAGGCGGAACAAACAGCAGCGGCCCTGAGCTGGATGCTCTCCGAGGACGAACGCGATGGGCTGGATCGGCTGGCCTTTGCCAACAGGGCGCGCATGCCAGCCAATCCGTTTCAGAGCGTTTGATGGCGTGCGCCTGAAGGGTCAGAGTTCGGCTGAGATCACAACGGGGAGAGGGGCGATCACCACCTCTGCCCCCTCGCTCTCGCTCGACTCGCCCTGCAACCGGCGCACCATGTCGGCCTCATCGCCCTCTCCCTCCAGGCCCCGTTCCGCCGGATCACAGGCGGCAAGAGCCTCCTGCAACAGGGAATCAAAGGTGGATCCGGGGAGCCGATGGCGGGCCAGCTCCAGAAAAGCCCGGGCCAGGGATTCGCCTGCGGCCGCCCGCAGGGCCGGATTGCTGCGGCGGAGTTCGTGCTCCTGAACGATGGCGTTGAGAAAACGCTC
>JAYKJF010000058.1:0-2515 GCA_035285785.1 Cyanobacteriota bacterium | reverse complement strand
CCCCGGCCCCCCAGAGCCAGGGCTACCAGCAGCTGGTCACCGACCTGCAGAACTGGTTGGGCGCCATCACGGGCTTTGCCGGCGTGTCGCTCCAGCCCAATGCGGGGTCGCAGGGGGAATACGCCGGACTGATGGTGATCCGGGCCTGGCACCGCAGCCGCGGTGAGGGCCATCGCAACATCTGCCTGATCCCCACCAGCGCCCATGGCACCAACCCGGCCAGCGCCGTGATGGCCGGCATGGAGGTGGTGGGGGTGGCCTGTGATGAGGCCGGCAACATCGACCTGGCGGATCTGGAGAGCAAGGCCGCGGCCCACGCCGCCCAGCTGGCCGCCCTGATGGTCACCTACCCCTCCACCCATGGGGTGTTTGAAACGGAAATTCAGCGCATCTGTGCCCTGGTGCATGCCCAGGGGGGCCAGGTGTATCTGGACGGCGCCAACCTCAACGCCCAGGTGGGCCTCTGCAAGCCCGGCCTCTATGGCGCGGATGTGTGCCATCTCAACCTGCACAAAACCTTCTGCATTCCCCATGGGGGCGGAGGGCCGGGGGTGGGTCCAATCGGTGTGGCCGCCCATCTGGTGCCCTTCCTGCCGGGCCATCCCCTCGCCGCCGTGGGTGGGGGGGGCCGGGGCGCCGATGGGGCCGCCATCGGTCCGGTGTCGGCCGCACCCTGGGGCAGCGCGGGAATTCTGCCGATCAGCTGGATGTACATCCGGATGATGGGCGGAGCGGGCCTGCGGGAGGCCTCCCTGGTGGCCCTGCTCTCGGCCAACGTGATCGCCGAACGGCTCGATGCCCATTTCCCCGTCCTCTACCGCGGCGCCAATGGACGGGTGGCCCATGAATGCATCCTCGACCTCCGTCCCCTGAAGCGCTCGGCCGGATTGGAGGTGGATGATCTGGCGAAGCGCCTGATGGATTACGGATTCCACGCCCCCACGGTGAGCTGGCCCGTGGCTGGCACCGTGATGGTGGAACCCACGGAGAGCGAAGGGCTGGCGGAAATCAACCGCTTCTGCGAAGCGATGGTGGCGATCCGCGGAGAGGCGGCGGCCATCGAAACCGGTGCGTCCGATCCCCACAACAACCCCCTCAAGCACGCGCCCCACACCCTGCTCACCCTCACCGCCGACCATTGGGATCGGCCCTACAGCCGGGAGCAGGCCGCCTTCCCCGCAGGCCTTCAGCAGGCCGGCAGCAAGATCTGGCCCGCCGTGGCCCGGATCGACAACGCCTTCGGGGATCGCAATCTGGTGTGCACCTGTCCCAGCGTGGCCGAAATGTCAGTTGAAAAAGTGGCCTCCTAGTCGGCCCACCGACTACCCAGCTCCTGCTTCATGGGGCATCATTTCGCACAAGTTCTCAGCTGTAACGGCTTTCCGGCGCAGCTGACTTCCTCCCTTTTCTTTCCCAGGTCCCTATGGACGGCAACGGCGAAACGCCAACCGGAGCAAGCCAGGCAGTCGAGGGCACCAATGTGGTCCGGGTGGCGTTTGGAGTGCGTCGGGCACGGCGGGTCCGGCCCGATCGCCCTGACCATTGGGCCACCCTTGTCCTGCCCCTCCAGGCTGGAGGCGGTGGCGGCGTTCCCCCGACCCCTCCCCACGCCGCCTGAGTCGGCCGGTTTCGCCGCAGACGGGCCCGATCAGGGCGACGCCAGATTCCTGAACCGGGTGAACTGGGGCTCGAACAGGAGCTTGCAGGTGCCCACCGGGCCGTTCCGATGTTTGGTGATGATCACCTCTGTGATGCCGCGGTCGGGCGTTTCCGGGTTGTAGTACTCATCCCGGTAGATCATCATCACCAGATCGGCGTCCTGTTCAATCGAGCCCGATTCCCGCAGATCGCTCAGCATGGGTCGCTTGTTGGTGCGCGACTCCACACCCCGGCTGAGCTGGGAGAGAGCCATCACCGGCACGTTCAGCTCCCGGGCCATGCCCTTCAGACTCCGGGTGATGCGAGAGAGCTCCTGCACCCGGTTGTCGGAGCCGCTGCCCTCCATGAGCTGGAGATAGTCGATCACCACCAGCCCCAGCTCCTTGCCGGTTTCCGCCATCAGGCGGCGGCACAGGGAGCGCATCTCCAGCACGCCCGCATTGGGCTTGTCGTCGATGTAGAGCGGGAGGCGACTGAGGTTGCTGATGCCCTGGCCCAGCAGGGGCCATTCCTCCTGGTGCAGCCGGCCCGTGCGCAGGCGGCCGCTCTCGATCCCCACCTCCATGGACAGCAAGCGATAGGTGAGCTGCTCCTTGCTCATCTCCAGGCTGAAGACGCACACCGGCAGATCGTGGAGCTGGGCCACGTTGCGGGCGATGTTGAGCACGATGGAGGTTTTGCCCATGGCCGGCCGGCCCGCCACGATCAGCAGATCGCTGCGCTGCAGGCCCTGGGTCATGGCGTCCAGGTCGTAGAAATTCACCGGCAGGCCCGCCAGGGCCGTTCCCAGGGAGCGGGTTTCAATCTCCTCAAAGGTGCGGGTGAGGATCTCGGCGGTGGGTGTCAGGCCCTGGCT
>JAYKJF010000057.1:0-11576 GCA_035285785.1 Cyanobacteriota bacterium | reverse complement strand
AGGTGCACGGCGAGCAAGCGGCCCGGGTCGTTGATCACGACCGTGTGCACCCGATACCAGGGCAATCCCATTGGGGTCAGAACTGGGTGTCTGGAGATGGTAGTGGGTGCGGATGGCCGTACGGGGGATCAGGTAACGGACCGCAACTGGCAAAGTTACAAAATGGCCACGTTGGGGGTTGCACCATGCCAGTGATTCGATTTCTGCGCGAAGGGCGTGATGTGGAGTGCTACCCGGGGGAAAACCTGCGGGATGTGGCCCTCCGCGAAGGCATCGAGCTCTATGGCCTGAAGGGCAAGCTCGGCAACTGCGGGGGATGCGGGCAGTGCATCACCTGCTTTGTGGATGTGCAGGGGGCAGCTCCCCAGGCGCTCAGCGAGCTCACCTCCGTGGAATTGCAGAAACTGCGGCGCCGGCCGGAGAGTTGGCGGCTGGCCTGCCAGAGCCTGGTGCAGAGCTCATTGGTGGTGCTCACCCGGCCCCAGACGGGGCTCTCCAACGGGGAGGCCGCCTGGGAGCGGGCGCTGCAGACCCCTCTGCCGCCCGGCCCCCTGGCCTGGCCCCAGCCGCCGGAGGAGCCCGCCACCGAGGAGGGGGACGCCACCGAAGGAGCGGCGGGAGTGTCCCCAACCGCAACGACCGATGAAGGCACCCCCATCGAGGATGGGGAGCAGTGATACGTTCTCTCCAACCCCGACCCAGCTATGGAAACCAACGATCTCGGCTTTGTGGCCAGCTTGATGTTTGTCCTGGTTCCAGCTGTGTTTCTGATCGTGCTGTACATCCAAACCAGCAGCCGTCAGGGCGGCTGACCCTGGCCGTTCCACCACGCCGCTGAGGGCGTGGTGGCCCTGGCTTCAACGTTTGGACTCGGGCTCCCGCACCAACAGCACAGGGGCGGGGGCATGCACCCGGATGTAATCGCTCACGGAACTCCCCAGCAGGCGATCCAGATCCACCAGGCCCTTCGCCACCAACGGGCGGCGATCCTGGGAAGCAATCACCAGCAGATCGGCCTTCGCTTCCTTGGCGGCCTCACACACCTGGCGCCCGATGTTGCCGGTCTGGTGGAGGGGCTGGAGATCAACGCCCAGGTTGCGTGCCCTCTGAACGGCCCGGTTGAGCACCTCATCCGCCGGTGATTTCCCCCCCCGGGACGGGGTGATGTCCTGACGGGACACATGGATCCCTGTGAGGGTGCCGCCAGGGATCTCCCGCACGAGCTCACAGGCCAGCTTGATCGCATCATCCCCAACCCCCGTTCCATCCACGGTGACCATCACCCTGTTGATGGCCCGCACGTAGATGTCGTCGCGCACCAGCAGCATGGGCCGGGTGGAGAGCTGAAACACATATTGGCTGGCACTGTTGCTGAGGATGGATTGCAGCCGGTTCAACCCGCGGGAGCCCATCACAATGAGATCGGCATCAAGCTCATCGGCCACCTTCAGCACGGTGGTTTTCGTATCTCCATCCCGCACCAGACTGGTGACCTCCGCAGGCTCCAGACCCATCCGCCCAACGGCGCCCTGAATCAACTCCTGCGCTTTGCGGCGGTGGCTCTCCGCATCTTCCTGGCCCTGCTCAGAAATCACATGCAGCAGGTGAACCTTGGCCTGTCGGCAAGGGGGAATGGCACGGAGCATGCGCACCATTTCCTCCACATGGCCTGTGCCGGAGTCGGCGATCAGCAGGGTGCGAAACACGGAAGGGATTCAGGGCTGCGTCAGCCTATGGCTGTTTGAATGCCCTCCCCCCCGTCAATGCCACACAGCTTGATGCAATGGGATTCGCTCCCTCCTCCCGATCGGGCCTGGCGCCTGGAGCGTCGGGTGCTTCCCCAGCACACCGACCATGCCGGCGTGATGTGGCATGGGGCTTATGTGGCCTGGCTGGAAGAAGCCCGGGTGGAGGCGCTGGCCTCGGTGGGCCTCGACTACAGCACCCTGTCGGCCCAGGGCCTGGAGATGCCCGTGGTGGATCTGGCCCTCACCTATCGGGCCCCCCTGATCCACGGCGACCGGGCTGAGGTGCGCAGCCTGGTGATGCCGCGCCGCGGCCTCCGGTTTCCCTGGCGCTCCTGGCTGATCGGCCCGGGGGAAACGGTGGCTGCCGAAGCGCTGGTGGAGCTGGTGCTCGTGGATTTCAGGGCGGGCCCCCAGCACCGCAAGCTCCTGCGCCACCTGCCCCCGGAGGTGGCCCGGGCCCTGCAGACCCTGGGCGAAGGCCCCCTGCCGCACTAGTTCAGGTGTACTATGCGAGGGCGTTGGTTTCTCTCGCGTTGTGCGCACGCCATGGAACCGCCAGGCCCGCCTGTGGTGGTTGCTCTGGTGCCACTGCCCTGGGGTCGGGCCCCAGCGGCTCTCCGAACTGGTCGGCACCTTTGAAACGCTGGAGGCGGCATGGCAAGCCCCTCTCTCCTCTCTCGGCCCCCTCTGCCAGGGGTCGGATCGGGTGCTGCAGGGCATTGCGGCCTACCGCAGGGCCTGGGGAGCGAACCCCCTCCCCGAGGCGGCGAAGCGCTGGCACGGGGGCCGGGGCGTGTTGCTTCCCGGTGATCGGCGCTGGCCCGCAACGCTGCACCAATCCCAGCCCCCACCAACCGCCCTCTACTGGTCGGGGCGTGGAAGCCTGTGGCACCACCTGGGCGCACGCCGGGCTGTGGCCGTGGTGGGAACCCGCCGGCCCTCCCGCCATGGGCTCAACGTTTCCCGGCACATCGGTGCCGTTCTGGCGCAGGCCGGGTGGCCTGTGGTGAGCGGCCTGGCCGCCGGGATCGATGGGGCTGTCCATGAGGGTTGCCTGCAGGCGGGGGGCGTGCCCATTGGTGTGCTGGGCACCCCCCTGGGGCGGACCTATCCCCGACACCACGCTGCCTTGCAGGCCTCCGTAGGCCAACGGGGCCTTCTCATCAGCGAGCTCTCACCGGAGGTTCCGGTGAGCAAGGGATCCTTTGCCCTGCGCAACCGGCTGCAGGTGGCCCTGGCCAGCGCCCTCATCCTGGTGGAGTGCCCACTGGGCAGCGGCGCCCTCCATTCGGCAGAACTGGCCTGGAGTGAGAGCCTCCCCCTCTGGGTCGTCCCCGCCGACACGGATCGGGTCTCGGCCGAGGGGAGCAATGGGTTTCTCGCCCGCGGCGCCACCCCCCTCACCCGTCCCGAGGATCTCCTGGGGCTGCTGGGGCCAGGCCCCCTCAAGCCGCCAGGGGCCTGCGCCGCCCCGCTCCACCCCCCCTCGGCCAGCGCGCCTGCCCACACCCAACGGCTCCTGAAGGCTCTGGGGCGGGGGGCCGCCCTGGAGGAGCTCTGCCAAGCCCTGCACACCAACGCCCAGGATCTGCTGCCCCATCTGCTGGAACTGGAAGCCTGCGGCACCCTGATGGCAGAGCCCGGGTTGTTCTGGAGGCCCCGCTCCCTCTCCCCAGCACCCTTTTCTAGGGTGGGCTGATGGTGTGCGCGCCCATGGAACGCCTCACAGGCGCAGAGCTCCTCTCCTGGCGGCAGAACCTGCTCGGTCTTGGGGGGGAGCGTGAAGCCCTCGACTGGTTGCTCGACATGGCGGGAGGGCTCTCCCCCTCGCGGCTGCAGAGGCTCAGGCTCGATCCCGATGCTGCGATCAACCTGCCGATTCCTCTTGGCGATCTTGAAGGCCTCTGGCGGGAGCACCTGGTGGCTTCCGCTCCCCTCCAATACCTGGTGGGGCGCTGCTGCTGGCGAACCTTCGAGATGGCCGTGGGGCCCGGCGTTCTGATCCCCCGACCGGAAACGGAACTCCTGATCGACCTGGCCACCGAGCTGGTGGGGGAGGCCACTGAGCTCCTCTGGGCGGATCTGGGCACGGGCAGCGGCTGTCTGGCCGTGGCCCTGGCGGACGCCTGGCCCGGGAGCCGGGGCCTGGCCGTGGATCTCAGTGCGGAGGCCCTCAACCAGGCCCGGATCAACCTGGAGGGCGCCGGGGTTCAGCAGCGGGTGGAGCTGGTGCAGGGAAGTTGGCTGGAAGCCCTCCAACCCTGGTGGGGACGCTTGCAGCTGGTGGTGGCCAATCCCCCCTATATCCCCACCCCGACGTTCCACCAGCTCGACCCCATCGTTCGCGATCACGAACCCAGGCTGGCCCTGGATGGGGGCCCGGACGGCCTCTCCTGCCTCCGTGCCATCGCCGCTGCGGCTCCCCTGGCCCTGGCCCCTGGCGGGTGGTTGCTGGTGGAACATCACCACGACCAGAGCGACCCGGTTCTGTCGCTGCTGGAGCACCATGGACTGGTGGACGGTGAATGTCACATGGATCTGGAGGGCCACAAACGCTTTGCGTGTGCGCGCCAACCATGAACGTGCGGTCTGTGGAAGAGCTGGTGGCGTCCCTGCAGCGGGATGAACCCGTTCTGATGCCAACCGACACCGTACCGGCCCTGGCGATCAGGCCCCCTGCCGCGGCGCGAATCTGGGAGCTGAAGCAACGGCCGGCCCACAAACCCCTGATCCTGATGGGCGCCGATCTGGAGCAGCTCCAGCAAGCCCTTGGTGTGTCGTGGGCTCCCGCCTGGCTGGAGGCGGCCCAAGGGGTGTGGCCGGGGGCCGTCACCCTGGTGCTGCCGGTGGCGGGCGCCCTCTGCGAAGCGCTCCATCCCGGAGGCACAAGCCTGGGGCTGCGGGTGCCGGCCTGCCCCATCACCCAGGCGTTGCTCCGCAGGGCCGGCCCACTGGCCACCACCAGCGTCAACCGGTCGGGGGAAGCCCCTGCCCTCGATGCCGAGGAGGCCAGCCGGTTGTTCCCCGCCCTCAGCCTGCTGGCCCCTGTGCCCTGGCCGCCAGGCTCGGGGTGCCCCAGTGAAGTGCGGGCCTGGAGCGAGAATGGCTGGCAGGTGTTGCGCGCCCCATCCCCCCCTGCGCCCTGATCAGAGGCTGATGCTGTTGCTCACAATCCTCACCTTGGTGGTGATCACGCTGGGCCTGAGGCTGCTGACGCCCCTGCTGCATCTGCTCACTCCGGTGCTGTCTCTGGCGTGGCTGGGGTGGGCGCTGTTGCTGCTGGGCCTCTGGTTGTTTGCGGCTCCCAGCCCGGAGGATCCCCCCTCCCGTCCCTGAGGCCCGGGGAGGGGGAACCGGGGCGCTTGGCCAGGTGATGGCTCATCTGCACGCCGATCCAGCCACCAAGCAGGGCCACACAAACCAACCACCCGAACCGCCGCCCCCACGCCCGGCGGGAGAGCGTGGGGTCGGACGGCCCAGGGGGGAGAGCCCCAGCGACGGGGGCGGGAATGCCTTCCGGCAGGTGCTGATGGAGCCGATCGAGCAGGAGTTCGCGTTCCTGCAGCAGCTGGTGCTGGCGATCGAGGATCGGTTGGAGCCGCTCGTTGAATTTGCGCTCAAAGATCTCCGGCAGATCTTTCAACAAGGTTTGGTAGGTGTTGATCTGCGCCTGGGTGGCCTCGAGCGCATCGCGGGTGGCCAGGTGCTGCTCTTCCTCATCCTCGTGGCTGGACATCGAAGAAGGATTCAGAAAGCCGGCTAACGGATTTGAACCGATGACCTTCGCTTTACAAAAGCGCTGCTCTACCGCTGAGCTAAGCCGGCCGAGAGGTCACACCCTAACCCGACCCAGGGCCCAGAGGACCAACTGGGTGCGGCTGCGGCAACCGGTCTTCTGCAGAAGGGCAGAGACATGCCCCTCCACGGTGCGACGACTCAGGCACAGACGAAGGGCGATGGCGCCATTGCTGGCCCCCTCGAGCATCACGTCGAGCACCCTGCGCTCCGCTGGGGTGAGATGAATCGGGGTGGGCGCCAGCATGGGAGGAACACGGGAGGGTTCAAGTGTTCCCCCGCCCCGTCTTCAGCCGGGCTGGGGATCGGCGGCGGCGGGAGCCGCTTCAGCGCCGTCCCCGGTGGGGGTCTCGGACCGGGTCTCGGAGATGGTCTCGGACGGGTCGTCGCTGTCGGTGGCTGCAGGCTGGGAAGACATCTCTGCTTCGGCCTTCGTCTCCTGGTTCGGGTCGTCTGGCTTGGGGAGAGGGGGCTGGACGGGAGGCAGGGGCTTCGGGCGGGCCCGACGGATGGGCAGATTGGCCACCAGGGCCGTGACGCGGTCTTCCGTGGCCAGGCTCACGTCGCCTTCTTCGAGGTCGATTTCCACATACCGCTGCACCACCTCCAGAATTTCCCGGCGCATCTGCTCGAGCAGCTCGGGATTCAGGTCGCTGCGGTCGTGGGCCAACACCAGTTGGAGCCGCTCCTTGGCCATCGCAGCGCTGGGTTTCTGCAGGCCGAGAAGCTTCTGAATGAAATCGAGCAAGGCCATACCTCAGAACAGCCCCACCTGGCGGATCTTGGACAGAAAACGGGCCCGCAATCCCTTCCGTTCCTTTGAGGGATCAATGAGGGGCACGTCTTCGCCACACAGGCGCTTGGCGATGTTGTGGTAGGCCCGACCCGCCGCCGATCCGGTGTCGGCCAGGGTGAGGGGCTCGCCCCGGTTGGTGGACACGATCACCTGCTCGTCCTCCACCACCAGCCCCAGCAGGGGCAAGGCCAGGATGTCGGTGACCGCATCGACGGCCAGCATCTCCTGGTTGGCCACCATCTTCGGGCGCACCCGGTTGAGCACAAGCTGCACCGGTTGCACAGCCATGGTGTTGAGCAAGCCGATCACCCGATCCGCATCGCGAACGGCGGAAATTTCGGGAGTGGTGATCACAATGGCTTCCTGTGCCGCCAGTGCAGCGTTCTTGAAGCCCTGCTCCACGCCGGCCGGGCAATCGATCAGCACAAAATCGGATTGGCCCGCCACCAGTTCAACAATCTTTTTCATATCCTCAGGCGTCAGCCACTCCAACATGCGGGGATTGCCCGCGGGTAGCAAACTCAACAGGGGCTGCTGTTTGTGCTTCACAAGGGCCTGTTCCAGCCGGCAGGTTTCCGCCAGCACTTCCTGGGCCGTATAGACAATCCGATTCTCCAACCCCAGCAGGAGATCCAGGTTTCTCAGCCCGAAATCCGCGTCCAGAACGGTGGTGCGTTGACCCAGCTTGGCCAGAGCAATGCCGAGGTTGGCGGTGAGGGTGGTTTTGCCAACCCCACCCTTACCTGAGCAGATCAGAATGATGCGCGCTGGAGCTGGGGTCACGAGGACATTTGATGTCGAGGAACGTTAGGTCAGGTTGACGCGCTCCCTGCACCGGGCGGGCCAGAGCGCTGGGCTGGCACGCTGAGCAGGGGCCAGCACGGGTCGGCCGGATCGATCTGAATCACGCCATTCACCAGATGGGCCTGTTCCGCCAGCCCCACCGGTGGCAGCTCCTCCGGACCCCTGGCCACCTGATCGGCGATGCGGAGCTGCAGGGGACGCAGGTGGAGGGCCACGATCAGGGCCGATCGATCGCCGGAGCAGCCGGCATGGGCGATCCCCCGCAGCCGTCCCCACACCAGCACGTGGCCTTCCGCCCGGATCTGGGCACCAGGATTCACATCTCCGAGCACCAACAGCGAACCGCTGGCCTGGCGATGCTCCCCCGAGCGCAGGGTGCCCTGGTGGATCGCCAGCGGCAGCGACAGCGACACCTCCTCCCGTTCATCGGCAGCGGATGGGGGGCCGCTCACCTGGAGCCCCAGCGCCGCCGCCGCCACCCTGGCGCCCGCGTCCTGGGTGCAGACCCGCTGCAGCACGAGGGACAGGGGCTCCAGGAGGGCCATCAGGGCCCGATAGTCGGGGAGGCGCAGGGGCCAATCCGCCCCCAGCAGGGTGAGCGGGCCCGTGAGGTGGGGGCTGAGCAGGAGGGCATCGCCCACCTCGGCCGCCAGATCCCCCGCGCGGTGCCACCGGGGGAGCTTGAGAAGATGGGGCTGGCCCTCGCCGGGGGAGGGGATCAGCTCGGCGGGCATCGCGGGCGGGTCGACCGCTGCCGACCTTAAGCAAGGCGCCCTTAGAGCGTTGTCTCCACCTCCTTGGGAACCACCAGCCAGGCCCAGGGTTCCTGGAGGGTGAGGGTGTGCACGAGCTTGGAGTGCTCCTCCAGGGCGGCCAGGTGCTGGCCATCCCAGAGGCGCAACCCCCGTCTGTAGGGGTGGTAGCCCCGGGTCTGGCCCTGGAGCAGGGCGCAGCAGCCCTCCGGATCGAGCCCCTCCCGTTGGGCTTGCCGCTGGGCCCGGGCGAGGAGCTGGAGCCTCTCGGCCGTGGAGAGGTGGCGCACATCCCTGGCCTTGAGCAGCCGGCGATCCAGAAGGCGGGCGCAGGGGTCGCGCAGGGCGGGGGGGGCCTCCTCACGCCACCGACTCAGGTGGTAGGTGGTCCGCACGTCGTCGTTCGCCAGGAAGTGGTTCAGGGAGAGGTGGTCGCGGTGCCAGATCCAGGACGCCATGGTGTCATCGGCCCACACCTGCTCGGGCCCCAGCTGGCGGGCCACATCAATGGTGCGTTTGAGCAGCCAGTTGCACACCACGTTGAGCCGGTGGTTGTAGACGCTGCGATACATCAGTTGCCGCACCACCAGGTAGTGCTCCACCGCCAGCAGGCCCCGGGGATGAATGGCCAGCGACCCATCCGGCGCCAGGATCAGGGCGGCCAGGAGCCGGTCGAGATCCAACTGGCCATAGCTGGCACCGGTGCTGTAGCTGTCGCGCAGCAGATAGTCGAGACGATCACAATCCAGCTGGCTGCTCACCAGGGCCTTGATGGCCGGTTCGGCGTCATCGCCGCCCTCCAGCAGGGAGGCCACCGCTTCCGCGCAGCCCACCTGGGCGGCTTCGAGGGGCTCCCTCAGGGAGGGGTCGTCGCGGATCAACCGGGCCGACCAGGCCTCATGGCTGATGCCGAACATCTCCTCCCCGCTGTGGCTGAAGGGACCGTGGCCGATGTCGTGGAGGAGGGCGGCGGCATAGAGCACCGCCCGATGCTCCGCCAGATGGGGATGGGAGCGCTCCAGATGGTGCAGGGCCCGCCGGGCCAGATGGAGCACCCCGAGGGAGTGGGTGAACCGGCTGGATTCCGCCCCATGAAAGGTGAGATGGGCCGGCCCGAGCTGGCGGATCCGCCGCAGCCGCTGGAAGGCCGGGGTGTCGATGATGGCGATCGCCATCGCCTCGGCCGGAATGGCCCGATCCAGGGCGATGGCCCCATGGAGGGGGTCGTGGTACACCCGCACGCCGGCTGTCATGGCTTCGCCCCAGGGGAGATCACCGCCTGCACGAGCTGGCGAGCGGCCGCCTGCAGCCAGGGGTCGTCCCGCCCCCCTGGATTGAGGGGTTCGGGCTGGGGCAGCAGGAGATCGGGGGTGATGCCCAGGCTCTGGATGTCGCGCCCGGAGGGGGTGAGGTAGTGGGCCACGGTCACCGCCAGCCCGCTGCCATCACCGAGGGGGATGAGGGTCTGGATCAGGCCCTTGCCGAAGGTCTGGGCCCCCACCAGGGGCGAGCGGCCG
Organism: Cyanobacteriota bacterium; assembly: GCA_035285785.1. Classification (GTDB taxonomy): domain Bacteria; phylum Cyanobacteriota; class Cyanobacteriia; order PCC-6307; family Cyanobiaceae; genus Cyanobium. The sequence continues at coordinate 2,164 of JAYKJF010000057.1, read as the reverse complement.
TTGTCCTGCAGGGCGCCGGCAAGGATTTCACTGGCGCTGGCGGTGCCCCCATTCACCAGGGTGATCATGGGGCCGCTGAAGAGCTGCTCGGCCGAACTCTGCTGGCTGGCCGTGATGCCGCTGCGATCCCGGGTTTCCACGATCGGGGCCCCGCCCAGCAGGCCATTGGCAACGGCCAGGCCGGCGCTCACCAGCCCGCCGGAGTTGTTGCGCAGATCGAGGATCAGGCCCTCCACGGGCGGGGTGCCGGGGCCGGGGGTGCGAAAGGCCTGGAGGGCGTCGGCCACCTGGGCGGGCACGGGTTCACTGAACTGGGTGATGCGCAGATACCCCAGCCCGTGGCCCTCCACCGTGAGGCGCTGGCTGCGCACGGGCACCAGATCCACCGTGCGCCGGGTGAGGGACACGTCGCGCGGGGTGCCTCCTTTCTCCCGCACCCGGATCTCCACCACCGAGCCGGGCGCCCCCCGCAGAAGGGCGGCAGCACCCTCCAAGCCCAGCTCCGCCGTGGAACGGCCTTCCACGCGCAACACCTCCGCTCCGGAGGGGATCTGGGCCTCCGCCGCGGGGGAGGCATCCAGGGGGGCGATCACCACCACCTGCTGATCCCCCTGGCGCAGCCCGAGCTGGAGGCCCACCCCCGACACGGTGCCCTCATTGCTCTCGCGCAGGGCGGAAAAATCCGCGGGGCGCAGCATGCGGGTGTAGGGATCGCCGATGGCGGCGAGCATGGCCTCGATGGCGCCGTAGGCCTGGGCCGAGGTTTCGATCGGGCGCTCCAGGGTTTGCTGGCGCCGTTGGCGCCAGTGGAGCTGCTCGAGCTGCTCCGGATCCACATAGCTCTGGTTCACCAGGCGCCAGGCCTCCACCACCAACTGCTGGGCATCGTTGAGGGCCCAGGCGGCGCCGGGCAGCCCCAGGAGGGCACTGAGGGCCCACGCCAGCAGGCTTCCCACGGCCAGGCGGGAGCGCAGGCGGGAGGGGTGGACGCCCCCCCTGGGGCCGGCGCCAGGTGTTGCAAAGGGTTGAGGGGCAGACCGGCGGATGGGCAAAACGCTCACAGGGCAGGAGGAACGATCAGTAGACTTTCGCAACCAAACGCCCTCCGCTGCATGGCGAACTCGTCACCTGCCGCGTCCGATTCCAAGAACAACCCCGTCTACGACTGGTTTAACGAGCGCCTCGAGATCGGGGCGATTGCGGACGACATCTCCGCTCAGGATGTGCCACCGCACGTCAATATCTTTTATTGCCTCGGCGGAATCACCCTCACCTGCTTCCTGATTCAGTTCGCGAGCGGGTTCGCCATGACCTTCTATTACAAGCCCACCGTGGCTGAGGCCTACGCCTCCGTTCAATACCTGATGACGGACGTGAGCTTCGGCTGGCTGATCCGTTCCGTGCACCGCTGGAGCGCCAGCATGATGGTGCTGATGCTGATCCTGCACGTGTTCCGTGTGTATCTCACCGGTGGCTTCAAGCGCCCCCGTGAACTCACCTGGGTCACCGGCGTCACCATGGCTGTGATCACCGTGTCCTTCGGCGTCACCGGCTATTCCCTCCCCTGGGACCAGGTGGGCTATTGGGCCGTGAAGATCGTGTCCGGTGTTCCTGCCGCCGTTCCCGTGGTGGGCGATTTCATGGTGGAGCTGCTCCGCGGTGGCGAAAGTGTGGGTCAGTCCACCCTCACCCGCTTCTACAGCCTGCATACCTTTGTGTTGCCCTGGCTGCTGGCGGTGTTCATGCTCATGCACTTCCTGATGATCCGGAAGCAGGGCATCTCGGGTCCCCTCTAAACCGTTTCTCCATCAACAGCCCCTTCCCTTCATCCCTCCAGAGTCATGCACATCCTCAAAAAGCCTGATCTCACCGATCCCGCCCTCCGGGCCAAGCTCGCCAAGGGAATGGGGCACAACTACTACGGTGAGCCCGCCTGGCCGAACGACCTGCTCTATATCTTCCCCGTCTGCATCCTCGGCACCATCTGCTGCATCGTGGGCCTGGCGGTGCTCGATCCCGCCATGTTGGGCGACAAGGCCGATCCCTTCGCCACGCCGCTGGAAATCCTTCCTGAGTGGTATCTCTATCCCGTGTTCCAGATCCTGCGGGTGGTTCCCAACAAGCTGCTGGGGATCGTGCTGCAAACGATGGTGCCCCTGGGCCT
>JAYKJF010000056.1:0-4619 GCA_035285785.1 Cyanobacteriota bacterium | reverse complement strand
TAAGGTAAGAACCTGGGTACAAACATGGCTACTGCACCCGCCTATACCGCTGTGATTCGACAGGATGGGCCTTGGTGGATTGGATGGGTGGAAGAAGTTCCTGGTGTGAATGCTCAAGAGCAGAGTCGCCAAGCTCTTCTGGAATCGCTAAGAGAAGTTCTGCGCGAAGCTCTAGAATTCAATCGTCAGGACGCATTAGATGCTGCAGGCCCAGGGGCTGAGGAGCTGACCTTGATCCTGTGAAGCGTAGAGAGCTGCTTCGCTACCTCAGCAGCTATGGGTGTGAACAGCTGAGAGAGGGTGGCAACCATTCATGGTGGTGGAACCCATCACGAAATCTTCGTAGCTCGATTCCACGCCATACTGAAATCCTTGTAGGCACGATCAACGACCGCTGCCGGCAACGGCTGGCTTTCCTCGCCAGGAATCATCACCTCGATGTAGGCGGCGCCAGCGTGCGCCTCGAGCTGCTCAAGCGCCTGGTCCAGCTCAGCCACCGTGCTCACCCGGGCGGAAAACCAGTTGGTGCAGCCGAGGGCCTCGGGGAGCAGGTGATACCTCACCGGCGCCAGGTCGTCGTAGGCGTGACCGCGCTCACTGAGCACATCCTCCACGCCATAAAGGGCGTTGTTGAGCACAAAGATCCGGGGCTCGACGCCATGGCGGCCCATTGCCGCCAGTTCGTTGAGGGTGAGCTGGTGGGCGCCATCCCCGGTCACCAGCCAGGTGCGGCCGCTGGTCTTGGCCATCGCCACTCCCAGGGTGGCCGGGGTTGCCCAGCCGATCGAGCCCCACAGGTGTTGGCCTTCCGCCGTGACGCCAGCTGGCAACAGCATGGGATCGAGAACGGTCATGCACGTTCCAGTTTCGATCACTAGGGTGTCGCCAGCGCTCAAGCGCCGCTGCAGGCGGGGATAGAAAGTGGCCGAGCTGGTGGGATCCTCGGCGCCACCCACCAGGGGCAGCGGTTCCAGGCGCAGGCCGTGGTCGGCGCAGCGGGTGGTGGTGCGCTGATGCAAGGCCTGGAGCACATCATCGATGGCAACATTCACGAAAATCTTCTCGCCCGAGCGCACCCAGTTGTCATGGATCGAGAGGATCCTGGCCGGGTCGTCAGGGGCGCTCCAGAAGCCGGTGTTCAATTCCGTGGTCACCAGGCCACCGATGGCGAGCACCAGATCGGCCTTGTTCACCAGGTTGCTCACCGCTTCGGACGACGACATCCGGCCCGCGCTCACCCCCACGTATTGCGCCATCTCCTCGGCCATCGTGCCCTTGTCGTTGGGGGTGATGGCCGTGGGCAGGTTGGTCTGTTCAATCAGGGCGAGCGCTTCTTCACGCACCCCATAGCGGCTCACCAGCTGGCTCAGGATCGCCACCGGGTTCTTCGCCGCCTCCAGCCGCTGAAGGATCGTCTGCACGGCGGCCTCCAGCTCCTGGGGAACGCTGTGCTGACGTTTCACCGCCGCCAGGGGCTGGCCGCTCACCGGGGTGCCCAACAACGGCAGGCCGCCGCTGCGGAAATCGACTGAAAGCGGTTGTGGGCCGTGTCGCCCAGGTTGTGGTGCGTCACGAATCCCAACCTCTGAATCCGCTCGCTGGGCATGCCCACCAGGTGAAACACCGGCAGGCGATGGGCCCGGCTTCCCATCACGCCATTGAGGGCCGACAGTTCCCCCACTCCATAAGTGGTGGAGAGGAGGGCCGCCCCCGGATGCGGGCATACCCATCGGCCGCATAGGCGGCATTGAGCTCGTTCGTGCACCCCACCCAGGCCAGCCCCTCCACCTGCTCGGCCGCGTTGTTGATCGAAAAGGCGTAGTCGCCCGGCACGCCGAAGATCCGGTCAATCCCCAGCCGAGAGAGCCGGCTCAGGGTGTAGTGCGCCACCGTCGGTGAGTCCATGGGAGGGCGGCCCAGCGAGATGGAGGCACCCTACGGCCCATGACTGGCCTGTCGTCCCTACAACCCCCGCACCCCAGGCGATACGGCCGGGGCATTGCTGCGGGGGGCAAAGCGGTTGGTTCTTGCCTCCTGCCGTTGTTGCCAGCGCTTCCGGCGGTCCAGCTCCCGAGCTTCCCGATCCTTGGCCGCCTCGATCCGGGCGGGATAGAGCTCATCGAAAAACCGGCCCAACCCCACCGACACGCTCCGCACCCCATCCATGAACTTCGGGTCACTGGTGAGCTTGTTCACGTCTCCACCCACCGCATTCCAGCGGTCGGTGAGCTCGCGGGCATTGGCCAGGGTGGCCTGCAGATCCCGGGTGGTTTTGGGATTGTCAATCCGGGCGGTGACGGCACGCACATGGCGGGTGGCCGCCGCCGCGTCGGCGCTGGCCTTGTTCAGGTTGGCCAGGATCGGATCCGCCCTGCGCACCGAGGTGTTCAACTCCTTCACCAGCCGCTGGGCGTCTTGAATGAACACCTGCCCGTCCCGCGACAGCTTCTCCGTCTCCCCGGCGGTGCGCTCAAACGCCCGGGTGGCCGCGGCCATCTGGGGCACCACCCGCTCCCTCTCCGCCTGCCGCAACAACCCCTGCACCGTCTCCGTCACCGACTCCAGGGTGGGGGCGGCCACACCCTCCACCTTGGCGCCATCACAAACTTGGCGCTTCCCATCGCATCCCGGATCCCGGGGACCCGGCCCGGGGGGCAGGGGGGCGCCGGAGCTGAGCAGCGACACAATCGAATCGCCCCCCAACAAAGAACTGCTGGCAATGCGGGCCACCACCGGCCGGGGCAGCCTCAGGTTGGGATCACTGATCTCCAGGCGCGCCACCACCGCCTGGCCCGTCACCTGCAGGCTGCGCACATTCCCCACCTGCACCCCCCGATAGAGCACGGCCGAACGATCCGCCAGGCCAGCGGCATCGGCAAAGTTGGCCTGAATGGTCCACACGTTGCGTTGCAGGGAAATCCCCCTCAACCACAACCAAAAACCCAGCCCTCCAGCCAAGCCGGCCAGCAGGGAAAATCCAACCAAGGCTTCTCGAACACTGCGGCGCATGGCTTACGGAAGATTCGTCGTCAGTGCTCGGCAGGCTGAATCGGCCCCTTCAGACTACCTGTCCTGAACTGAACCACGTAGGGATCGGTGCACTCCCGATACTGATCCGTCGTGCCCATCCAGCGGAAGCGGCCGTCATACAGAAGGATCACCCGATCGGCACAGCGCTCGATCGTGCTGTGCACATGGCTCACCACCACCCCCGAGGCGTGGGTGAGCTCCGTGGTCTCCACGATGAGGTCCTCAATGCGGGTGCAGGCCACCGGATCCAGGCCCGCCGTGGGTTCATCGAACAACAGCAGGGGCACCCCGCCCCGGCTTTCGGTGGGATCCTCGATCAGGGCCCGGGCAAAGCTCACCCGCTTCTGCATGCCCCCACTGAGCTCTCCGGGCAGCTGCTCTTCCGTGCCCTCCAACCCAACGGCCCGCAACGCCTGCCGCACCCGCTCCCGAATCTCCCGTTCGCCGAGGCGGCTGCGGCGATAGAGCAGGAAGCCCACGTTCTCCCGCACCGTCAAGGAGGCCAGGAGGGCGGGATTCTGAAACACCAGGCGCACATCGGGAGGATGGCGCTGGTCGAGCCGCAGATAGTGCTGCTCCGTTCCCTGCACCTTCACCACCCCGGCCGTGGGAAGCAGCAACCCGGCCATCAACCGCAAAATCGTGGATTTGCCCGAGCCGGAGGGCCCCACCACCACCAATCGCTCCCCCGGAATCACCTGCAGGGTGACCCCATCCAGGATCCGCCGCTCCCCCCACCCCATGGAGACATCGAGGAACTCCACCACAGGGGAATCGGGGCGCGGGGGAGCCCCAGGCTCCAGGGCCCCCTGGCGGCTGGTGTCCATCCTGACCTCCCCATCTCCTGCCTACAGTTCAGAGGCTATTTCCGCGTCCGCGCCCCGATCCCTTGCCCGACCGAGGCCCAACCGTGCGCTCCGTGCGCCGACGCCACCCCTCCCGTCCCGCCGAGCGTCCGGAGTGGATCGGTCGCGGGGAACGGCGCCAGCAAGATCTGGTGAGTTCCTCCCGCCGGGCCTTCCGCTGGCTCCAACCCGGGCTGGTGGTGAAGCGCTGGATGATCACCTCCGGCCTCGGCCTGCTGATCGCCCTGCTCGGCGCGGCTGTGTGGGCCGATCTCCAGCCCATCTACTGGAGTCTGGAATCCATCCGCTGGCTGCTCGGCCGGGTCACCCAGGTGCTCCCGAGAAGCATCACGGGGCCCTTGGTGTTGCTCCTCGGGGGCCTGCTCGTGTGGCTGGGCCTCAACCGCAGCTTCGGCTCCATTCAGCAGGCCCTCGCCCCCGAGAAAGACACCCACCTGGTGGATGCCCTCCTCGCCCAACGGCGCCTCAACCGGGGGCCCAACATCGTGGCGATCGGTGGCGGCACGGGCCTGGCGACCCTCCTGAGCGGCCTCAAGCGCTACAGCAGCAACCTCACCGCCGTGGTCACCGTCGCCGACGATGGGGGCAGCAGCGGAGTGCTCCGGCGGGAGCTGGGGGTTCAGCCCCCCGGCGACATCCGCAACTGCCTGGTGGCCCTCGCCCGGGAGGAACCGCTCCTCACCCGCCTCTTCCAATACCGCTTCAAGGCCGGCAGCGGCCTGG
>JAYKJF010000055.1:0-40672 GCA_035285785.1 Cyanobacteriota bacterium | reverse complement strand
GGACAAGGCATCGATAGCCAATTGGGCAGGAACTTAACGCCCCCGGCTCTCACCCGTCGGTTCAGACGGTCTGAGGGCTGATCGATCCTAGGTTTCAGGAGTGGGTGGGTCGTTTGATGGCGCGCTTTCCTTGGCTGATCTCCCTTCGGCAGCTGCTGATCGGCCACCCCCTTCCCACGAGCGCCCATCAGGAAGAGCGCTACGGCAACGCCGAGGCCCTGGCGATCCTGAGTTCCGACGCCCTCTCCTCCGTGGCCTATGCCACCCAGGAGATCGTGTTGATGTTGGGGATGGCCGGTGCGGCGGCTCTCTCTTACACCCTGCCCATCACGATTCTGATCGTGGGGCTGATGGTGATCGTGGGCACCAGCTACCGGCAGACCATCCGGGCCTATCCCCAGGGGGGCGGCTCCTATCGGGTGTCGGAAGAAAACCTTGGCCCCATCCCGGGGTTGGTGGCCGGGGCCTCCCTCTCCATCGATTATGTGCTCACCGTGGCGGTGAGCGTGGCGGCGGGCATCGCGGCTCTCACCTCCTACTTTCCGGGCCTGGAGGCGGAGCGGGTTCCCCTCTGCCTGCTGGCGGTGCTGCTGGTGATGGTGGCCAACCTGCGGGGGGTGAGTTCGAGCGCCCGGGTATTGAGCGCACCCACCTATTTCTTCATGGCCATGGTGATGCTGCTTCTTGTGGCGGGAGCGGTGAAGATGGGCCTCGGCCAGCTGCCCACCACGCCACTGATGGAGCAGCAACAGATTCTGGAGGAGGCGCACGAGAGTGGCCTGGCTGTGCTTGGCCCCATGCTCGTACTGAGGGCCTTCAGCTCGGGATGCGCGGCCCTCACCGGGATCGAGGCCATCAGCGACAGCGTGGCCGCCTTCAAGCCCGTGGAGTGGCGCAATGCCCGCCGGGTGCTGGCCGTGATGGTGACCATGCTGGCGGTGATGTTCAGCGGCATCAGCGCCCTGGCCCACCAGAGCGGGCTGGTGTACGTGGAGAGTGGTCCCACTTTGCTGTATCAGCTGGGGGAGCGGATTTTCGGCGGGGGGGCCCTGCTGGCCCTGCTGCAGCTGGCCACCCTGCTGATCCTGCTGCTGGCGGCCAACACGGCCTATGCGGATTTCCCGCGGCTGGCGGCCTTCCTGGCCCGGGATGGCTTCCTGCCCCGCCAGCTGGCCTCCCTGGGCGATCGGCTGGTGTTCAGCAATGGCATCTATGCCCTCAGCGGCTTTGCCGGCTTGCTGTTGATCCTGTTTCAAGGCAGTGTCAGCCGCCTGATTCCCCTCTATGCGGTGGGGGTATTCCTGAGTTTCACCCTCTCCCAGACGGGAATGGTGGTGCACTGGTGGAGGGAACGGCGCCGGGGCTGGGTGTCGAAGGCCCTGGTGAATGGCCTCGGGGCCACCATCACCGCCCTGGTGACGGGGGTGCTGCTGTTGAGCAAGTTCACCCACGGCGCCTGGTTGGTGGTGCTCACGATCCCGATCCTGGTGGGTCTGTTTCTGCGGATACGCACCCACTACAACGCCGTGGCCCGCCGGTTGCGCCTGGCGAGGGATGTGCGCCTGAAGCTGCCCCCTCCACCCCCCAGCGGCGGCACCCCCACGGTGGTGCTGGTGGGCCAGCTGCACCGGGGCACCTTCGAGGCGATTCGCTTTGCTCGCACCATCGCCAGCGATCTGGTGGCCGTGCACGTGGATCTGGATCCCATGAAAACAGAGGAGTTTCGCGACAACTGGATGCGGCAGGTGCCGGAGGTGAAGCTGGTGGTACTGGAGTCGCCCTACCGCTCCCTGGTGGAGCCGGTGGTGGAGTTCGTGAGGCGCTTCGAGGTGGAACACCGCAAGGACCGGGATCGGTTCTGCGTGATCGTGCTGCCGGTGTTCGTGACCCGCCACCGCTGGGAGAACCTGCTGCACAACCAGAGCACGATCCTGCTGCGCACGGCGCTTCGGGCCCAGGGAACCCGGGTGGTGACCACAGTGGGCTTCTACCTGTGAGCCTCAGCAGACCGACACAAACCGATTTCCCCATGGGCAAACCGTTCTTTAAGATGGCCCCCAGCATTCCGCGCCCATGAGCAACTTCCTCTCGGTGGCCGCCACCCTGCCCGGCCTGATCACGCTGGCCGTGTTCGCCGTGTCGATCCTCCTGTTCGTCACCGGCTGGTTGGCACCGGAGGTGGTGGGCCTCCTGGCGGCGGCCCTTCTGGTGGCCTTTCGGGTGCTCAAGCCGGATGAAGCCGTGCAGGGGTTCGGCAGCCCTGCCCTGATCACTCTGATGGGCCTCTTTGCCGTTTCGGCGGGCCTCTTTCGCAGCGGCGGCCTGGATCGGCTCCGGGCCCTGATCGGCTCCGATGCGGTGCGCAGCCCCCGGCGCATGATCGCGCTGCTGGTGGGGGTGGTGGCACCGGTGTCGGGATTCATCCCCAACACCCCGATCGTGGCCACCCTGCTGCCCGTGCTTGAGGGGTGGTGCCATCGCCGGCGCATCTCCCCCTCCAAGGTGCTGCTGCCCCTCTCCTTCGCCACCGTGCTCGGCGGCACCATTTCCCTGCTCGGCACCTCCACCAACCTGCTGGCCAGCGATGTGAGCCGCCAGCTCGGCTACGGCTCCCTCGACCTGTTCAGCTTCACCGCGATCGGCATCCCGGTGTGGTTGCTGGGCAGCCTCTACATGCTTTGGGCCAGCGATCGCCTCCTGCCGGATCGGGGCCTGGATGGGGATGATCTGCTGGGTGGCCTGGCCCGGGAGGGCTATCTCACGGAGGTGCTGATCCCGAAGGGCTCCGAGCTCATCGGCCAGACCGTGCACGCCAGCCGGCTCCAGCGCCGCTTTGATGTGGACGTGTTGGAGCTGCAGCGGGGCAGTGAAATCTTCGGCGCCCCCCTGGCGGAACGGGTGCTGCAGGGCGGCGATCGGCTGGTGCTGCGCTGCAACCGGGACACCCTGCTGCGCCTCCAGCAGGAACACACCGTGGTGCTCTCTCCGGCGGGGGAGCAGGAGGAGGGCATCCAGCAAAAACTCTCCCGCCCGGAGATCACCACCCAGCGGATCGTGGAGGTGTTACTGCCCAATGGCTCCACCCTCGCAGGGGCATCCCCCCGTGATCTGCGCTTCCGCCAGCGCTACAACGCCACCCTGATGGCCGTGCGGCGGGGCAACCAGGTGTTGCGGGAGCGGCTCGGCAAACTGGTGCTGCAGGCGGGGGATGTGCTGTTGCTGCAGGCGCCGGTGGATGCGATCCGGGGCATGCAGGCCAACAACGATCTGGTTCTTCTCGATGAACTGGAGAAGGACCTGCCCACCACCAACCGCAAGGGATTGGCGCTCCTCATCGGCGCCCTGGTGATCCTGCTGCCCCTGTTCAAGGTGCTGCCCCTGATGGCCGCCGTTCTGCTGGCCGTGGCGATCATGGTGGCCACCGGTTGCCTGCGGACCGGGGAGTTGCAGCGTTCCATCCGCTGGGATGTGATCCTGCTGCTGGGCTCCCTGTCCTGTTTTTCCGTGGCAATGCAGAAGACCGGCCTGGCGGAAGCCCTGGCGAAGGACCTCCTGCAATCGCTCCAGGGCTGGCCTGCCTATGGGGTGTTGTTGGTGGTGTTCGTGCTGGCCCAGCTCTTCACCGAAGCCCTCAGCAATGGCACCACCGTGGTGCTGCTCATGCCGATCGCCACCGAACTGGCCAAGGGCCTGAACCTGCCGCCGATGGCCTTCATCTTTGCCATCCTTTTTGCGGCCAGCCAGAGCTTCCTCACCCCGATCGGCTACCAAACCAACCTGATGGTGTTTGGCCCAGGACGCTACCGCTTTCTCGACATGACCCGCTACGGGGCTCCCCTGACCGTGATGCTGGCCCTCACCGTGCCCTGGCTGATCTGCCGCCACTTCGGGCTCTGACGGTGAAGGGCGGGAGGGGCGAGAACACAAACGGCAGGCCGCCTAGGCCCCGGGGGGCGCTCCCTCGAATCGCTGGCGATGGCGGAGGGAATCGATGAGGGACAGCACCAGAAACACCAGACCGATCAAGCCGGTCACCCATTCCGGCAGGTGGAGATGGTGCTCCTTCAACCAGATCCCCGCCAGCATCAAAGCCCCAAGGGCGCCGATGGCGTAGTGGGCCCCGTGTTCCAGAAAGATGAGCTGGTCGAGGGCTTTCTCGCGGGTGATCAGCAGGGTGAGGGAGCGGATGAACAGGGCTCCCAGGCCCAGGCCGATCATGATCAGGGCCAGATTGGAGGTGATCGCGAAGGCGCCGATGGTGCCATCGAGGCTGAAGGAGGCATCCAGCACTTCCAGATAGAGCAGGCTGGCCAGCCCCCCCCCGGCGGCCAGCCGGGCTCCGGCCTGCTCCTCATCACCAAAGGCCTCCGCCAGGGAGGTGCTCAGCAGCTGGAGCACCAACCCCAGCACGCCGGCCACCATCACCTCCCCCCGCCGCTCCCCGGGCAGGGCAGCCACCAGCCCGAGCAGGAGGATGAGGGCCAGGGCGATCTCCAGGGCCTCCACCTTGCCGGCGTCGCTCAGGCGCCGTTCCAGGGGGCGGAACCAATGAAGGGTTTTGGCCTCGTCGAAGAAATACCGCAGAAACACCATCAGCAGAAACATGCCGCCGAAGGCCAGGATGCGGGGTTCGGCGAGCTCCAGCAGGTGCCGATACGCATCGGGCTTGTGCAAGGCCGCATCCAGGGCCTGGCGCAGACTCACCCCACCGGCAAGGGACACCATCAGCAGGGGGCCCGCAAAGCGCACCCCGAACACCGGGATCACCAGTCCCCAGGTGAGAAAGAAGCGCTGCTGGCCCGGGGTGAGTTTGTCCAGCACCCGGGCATTCACCACCGCATTGTCGAAGGAGAGCGACACCTCCAGCACCAGCAGCACGAGGGTGATCCAGGCGGCGCTGAGGCCCTGCCAACCGAGCACGATCGCCAGACCTGCCGCGCAGGAGCCCAGAGGAAAGAGCAGATAGCGGAGATACCGCATCGGCAAGGGGGGCAGCATCGGGGCCGGGCGGGGGGATCAACCCTCGATCATCCCAGGTCTCGGGCTTCCACAGCCTGGATACTCACACCGTAGGCCGAGGCCAGGTATTCCCGGTACTGGATCTTCTGGAGCATGGCGGCCACAAGGGCATCCAGATCGGCGATGGGGGTCAGGGACGCCCTCCATGCTGGCGGAACAGGCTCATGGCGGCATTGCTCGCTCGGGATCGCCACCAGGGTGGCCTCCCCGCAGGGACCGAAGATATTGCCCTGTTCGCCGCGGAAATTCCCCGGGGAAAACGAGGGGGCATAGTGCATGAAAATCTCGTAATCGTGGGATTGAAGAGATTGAACAACAGGCCAGGAATAGGCTGCAGTGTTCGACTCTGCCATCACGATTGGCCTGTGGTTGGAGAGCAACTGGGATGCACCCTCCAGCACGTGAATCTCACTTCCTTCCACATCCATCTTGAGCAAGCGAACCGGTCCGAGATCAAGATTGTCCAGGCATTCACGAGCCACCGGCACCCGCACGGAGGCCGACTCAGCAGCCTGGGCCGTTGCTGTGGCCTGGAGGCTGCCGAAATTCAAGGAAGCATCCTGGGCCGGCAGATCCATCCACAGGGTTCCGGGGCTGGCCCCAATGGCCATCTCCAACAGCCGAACCCGGCTGGACCTGTTCTCCTGGGTGTTGCGGGCAAGAAGCTCGAACATGTAGGGATGGGGTTCACAGCTGATCACCTCCCCCGACGCCCCCACCAGCGCGGCATAGGCGATGGAGTGGGTGCCGATATTGGCCCCCACATCCACAACCCGATCTCCAGGGCGAAGAAACACCTTCGCCAGGGCGATCTCCGCTTCTGCCCACTCCCCGTACAGGCGCAGGGAACGGCCAATGATGTGGTCGTTTCTCAGAAAGGCGAAACGGCCATGACGGCAGTCGGCGATCTCAACAGGATCAAAAGCCTCCATGCTCAGTCGCTCAGCTGGGGTTGGACGGGGGTGGGGGCTCCAGAGCGACGCTGCTCCAGGCGGGAGAGCAGCTTGGGCACCAGAACCACCAAACCCAGCAACACGAGAGCGCCCAGACCGAAATCCACCACCCCACCCACCATCTGGGAGAAGGGAATCCAGCGGCCGCCCAGCCAGGCCAGGCTCACCATCGTGCCCGCCCAGAGCAGGGCCCCGGCCGTGTTGCACAGCAGAAAGCGGGGATAGGGCATGGCCACGGCGCCGGCCATGGGGCCCGCCACCACCCGCAGCACGGCCACAAAGCGCCCCAGCAGCACGGATGCATTGGCATGGCGAAGAAACTGCACGCGCAGGGCCTCCAGTTGCTCAGGCGACTGGCGCAACAGGCGACCCACCCGCAGGATCAGCCCCCAACCGGCCCGTCTCCCCACCCAGTAGCCCAGGTTGTCGCCCAGGATGGCGCCCCCCGCCGCAGCGGCCATCACGCCCCACACATTCAGCTGGCCGCTGCCTGCGGCGTAGCCCCCCAGCAGGGTGACCGTTTCCCCCGGCAGGGGGACCCCCGCGTTTTCCAGCAGCATGGCGCCGAAAATGAGGCCGTAGCCCCACTGCTGCAGCAACTCCTGCAAAACGGTGGGATCCAGAGCGTGCTCCAGGCTGATCTGAGCCAGGATGGCGGGGGGCATGGGCACGCGGAATTGCTTGCAAAAGCTACTGCCTGCCCGTCGGGGGCTGTTGGCGGGAAACCTCCCTTCCCCTGGGCACTCCGGTCTTCAGCCAGCCCCCTCCCGCATCCGTGCCACAAACGCTTCCTCCTGTTCCTTGGTGGCCAGGGCCCCCTCGTCGACGATGATGATGCGATCGGCGACATCCAGGATCTTGTTGTCGTGGGTCACCATGATGATCGTGGTTCCCTGCTCCTTCGCCAGCTGACGCATCAGCTCCACCACGGTGCGCCCCGATTCCTTATCGAGGGCGGCAGTGGGTTCATCCCCCAGCACGATGCGGGGTTTGCTCACCAGCGCCCGGGCGATCGCCACCCGCTGACGCTGGCCCCCGGAGAGGTTGGCAGGGTAGTAATCGAGCCGATCCCCAAGCCCCACCTTCTCCAGCATCTCGGCGGCAAGACGATCCAGATCCTGATCCAGGTAGGCGTCGTGCAACTCCAGGGAGAGGCGCACGTTGCGGCGAGCCGTGAGAAACATCATCAGGTTGTGGGCCTGGAAGATGAAGCCCACATTCAGCCGCAGCTGGGCCAGCTGCTCCTTGCTCGCCCCATGGAGCTCCTCCCCCAGGATCCGCAGGCTGCCATCCATGCAGGAGCGCAGGCCACCCAGCATGGTGAGCAATGTTGTTTTGCCGGAGCCGGAGGGCCCCGTGCAGATCACGATCTCTCCGGGGTAGATGTCGAGGCTGATGTCCTTGAGGGCATGCTTGCGTTCATCGCCCGTGCCAAACCAGTGGTTCACGTGGTTGAGGGAGATCACCGGCTCCCGGGCGCCTCCATTCTCGGGCGTGGAAGTGGGCATGTCAGAACACATCCGCCGGATCCAGCTGCACCAGCTTGCGGGTGGCGAGGGCGCCGGAGCCCACACACATCACAAAGGTGAGCAGGAGCACCTGCAGGGCCCGGGTGGTGGTCATGAACACGGAGAGCTTGGTGACCGTGGCCAGCAGCCAATAGAGCCCCATGGAGGTGAGCACGCCGGGAATGAAACCCACAAAGGCGAGGATTGCGCTCTGCTGAATCACCACGGTGATCACATAGCGATCCGTGTAGCCCATCGCCTTGAGGGTGGCGTATTGGGGCAGGGAGTTCATCACATCGCCGAAGAGAATCTGGTAAACGATGATGCTGCCCACCACGAAACCCACAAGCACACCCAGGGAAAAGATGAAGCCCACAGAGGAATTACGCTTCCAATAGTTGAGTTCAAGATTGGAGAGTTCTGGCCGGGTGAGCACCTTCACATCCTTGCTCATCAGGGGTTGCAGGGCCCGTTGCACCGCCGCCGGATCGCTGCCCGGCTTGAGCTGGATCAGGCCCATTTCAATCTTGTTGGGATTTTTGTCCGGAAACAGGAAATAAAAGGTGTTATCGCCCACGATCAGGTTGGCATCGGCGGCGAAGGTGGAACCGAGGGAAAAGGTGTCGATGATGCGGAGCTGCTTCTGATTCACCTCGACATTCACCAGTCCCTTGTTCTTCAGCTCGCTGGCGATGGCCCCATATTGTTTTTTGGAATTGCGATCAAACAGGGCATTGCGCAGGGGCTGGAGCCGGGAGAGCTGCCCCTCCAGTTCGGGAAAGGCGAGGGACGGCCGGCTGAGATTCACCCCATACACGTAGACATCAAACGATTTGCGGGTTTCCGGCGTGATCCAGGTGGCCCGGGAGATGTGCAGGGGCGACACCCCGTCCACCCCCTCCACCCCCAGGGCCTGATAAAGCCGGCTGCGATCGAACACCTGAAGGGAGCCCATGTTGCTGTAGCCGGCACTCACCATCACCAGGTCGGCCTGCAGGCGCTCGATGGGTTTGCGCTGGCTGTTGTAGATGCTGTCGAGCAGGCCGAGCTGAAAGAACATCAGCAGGTTGGAGAAGCTCACCCCCGCCAGGCCGATGGCCAGCTTCACGGGGTTGTGGCTCACCTGCAGCCAGGCCAGGGGGGTGCGCCTGAACGCCTTGCGCAGGGCGGAGGTCATGGTTTGGCGGCGGGAGGAGGCGCCGCATCGAACACCACATTCACCTGCAGGTTGGAGGCATAGCCGATGCGCTTCTGTTGCTCCGCATTGGGGAGGAGCCGGAGCTTCACCTCGAAGATGCGTTGGTCCATGTTTTCCCCTGGTGTGCCGGCAAAGGTGCTCTGCTTCTGCACCTGGGGGAGCACCTTGTAGAGGGTGGCTCGGAGGCTTCCCTGGAAGCCATCGGCCGTGATGGTGGCGCCCTGGCCCACCTTCAACTTGCTCATGTCGGACTGATACACCTCGGCGGTGACCACCATGCTGCTGGTGTCCGCCATTTCGAGCAGACCGTCATCCCCCACCCGGCTGCCCGGCCAGGCGAAGATCTTGAGGATGCGGCCCGCCTGGGGGGCGCGCACGGTGGCGAAGTCGAACTCCTGCTTGGCCCGCTCCCGGGCCGCCTCGGCCTGGCGCAGCTCGTTGCGGGCGGTCACCACATCCTCGGGACGCACCTCCTTGATCTTTTCCAGGGTTTGCTTGGCCCCCTCGATATCGGCCTTGAGCCGGGCCTGGGTGCCGGCCCGATCCTCGATGGCCTTGGCCAGTTCCGCCTGGGTGGTGCTGGCGCGGGTGCGGTAGCGGTCGCGTTCCAGCTCGGACACGCCCCCCGCCGTGAAGAGCTTGTCGAAGCGCTGGCTTTCCAGCCGCGCTTCCTCCGCTTTGGCCTTGGCGGAGGCCACGGCCTGGTCGCCGGTGAGCTTTTCGGCCGCCAGTTGGCGCTCCAGGCTCTCCACCTGGTATTGCTGGGCGCGGATTTCCCCCTGTTTGGCCCCGGCCTGCACCTGGGCCAGCTTGGCCCGGTTCACGGCCACCACTTCGTTGGCCTCATCCAGGGAGGCCTTGAGGGAGCCGTAGCTGTTGAGGATTGCCAGGGGCTGGCCCTGACTCACCACATCGTTCTCCTGCACCAGCAGTTTTTCGATCCGATCACCGCTCACCGAGCTCGACACGGAAACGCGGCGGATCTTGGTTTCCGGTTCGATACGCCCCAGGGCCGACACCTGGCGTGGGGCCACGACGGCCGCTGGCTCGGTGGGCTTGCGGCTGCAGGCTCCCAAGGTAGGGAGCACCAGGGCAATGGCCAGGGAGGCCGCCAGGGGCCGGCCAAACCGCCTGGTGGGGATGGAAGCCGGTGATCGGCGCTTTGCCACTGTCTCCGGCCATGCTGACCGTTTGATTGTGCCCCATCCTGCAAGGGCAGCCATCCCTGCGCTTTACGGGTCCAGGGCGACTGGGGGCAGGCCTGTCTCCCGCTCCAGCACGGCGCGGGCAATGGCCTGCTCCGTCTGGGCCGTGAGCAGGGCCGCCTGGCTCGCCTGGAGATCGCGCTGCACCAGCAGCACTTCCGTGAGTGGCTCCACCTGGGCCCGATAGCGGAGCTGGGCATCGGCCAGGGCCCGCTGGCCCGCCATCACCGCCTCCCGGGCAGCCGCAATCCGGGCGGGAGACGCCTGCAGCTGCTCCCACGCCTCCTGCACGGTGGTGCGGATGCGGCGTCGGGCAAGGTCGGCGTCGGCGGCGAGAACGGCAGCCTCCCGCTCGGCCAGGGCGGCGCCATCGCGGGCCCGGCCGCCATCAAAGAGCGGTTGGCGGAGCTGCAGAAGCCCGCCCCAGTTGTAGAAGTTGCCTTGAAGGCTGCCCGGCGTGTTGATGGTGGGCAGGTTCACGGTTGCCGATCCGGCCTGCACCTGGGCGCTGGACTGCAGCACGGGCACGTCGATGCGGTTGGTGTTGACACCGGCGCCGGCCAGCAGGGACAGGCTGGGGAGCAGGGTGGCCCGGGCCGCTTTGGCCCGTTGCCGGCTGGCCTTCTCCTGCAGGGCCAGGGCCTCCAGCAGGGGGCGTTCCGCCAGGGCCCGCTCCAGGGTGGCCGACAGGTCCAGCGACCAGGGATCGACCAGGCTGGCGATCGGATCGGCGGCCAGGGGGGGATCCGCCAGGGGCAGACCGAGCAGGTCGGCCAGGCGCCCCTGCAGGGCGGCCTGCTGGGCCTTGGCGGTGGCCAGGCCCTGGGCATCCCCTGCCCGCAGGGAACGGGCGCGCAGCACGTCGATGCGGGCGGCCAGGCCCTTGGCATGGATGGCGCCCACATCCCGCTCCAGGGCCATGGAGGCCTGCAGGGCCGTCTCCCAGACCGGCACCAGCGCCTGGCGCAGCTGCAGTTCCCGGTAGGTGCTCTCCAGGTCGAAGCGCACCTGGCGTTCGCTTTCGCTCCACTGCCGGCTGGCGGCCCGTCGGCCACTCTCCGCCGCGGCCACCTGCCATCCCTCACTGATGGGCAGCAGGTTGGCGCTGAGCACCACCCCTCCTCCGGCAAAGAGGCTCTGGAGCACGGCGTACCCCTGCTGGCCAAGCCCGAAGCTGAGGTCGCCGAAGGTGGGCAGGTTGGTGATCACCCCGATCGAGGTGCCCACCTGGGTGCCGCTGGCGGCCCCCACCAGATCAAGGCGGGGCCACCGCAGGCTGCGGCTGAAGGCCTCGGCGGCCTCGCTCTGGGCCACCACCCGCCGGGAGCGCTCCAGATCGAGGGAGCCGGCCATTCCCCGCTCCAACACCTCTTGCAACGTGAGGGGTGCCGCCTGGAGGGGGGGCTGGGCCAGCCAGGGGAGAAGGGCCACCCCGCAAGCAGCCACCAACAGGCCCACGCGACGGTGGCCGGGTGTCAGGGCGGATCCCGGAGCCGGGCCCCGGTGGGGGAAACGCACGATGGGATGAGCCAGAGGTGGCCTGGACCTTAAGGAAGAGCGCCGCAATCGCGCTACGTTCCTGTCCAGATTGTCTCCCGTAATTGGTTCCCGCTGAACCGCGTCCTGCTCCCCACCCCACCCCTGAGGAGGAAGGGCTCCTGCATCGCCTCCCCCGGATCCTGCCCGTGGCGGTCGTGGGCCTGCTCACAGCTCTGTGGGCAGCCACCCCGGGGATCCCGGTGAAGGTGCGGGGGAGCGGCCTGCTGACGGCCCCGGAAAGCCGGCGGGCCTTCTTTTCCCGGGGGCCAGGCCAGGTGCAGGAGATCCGGGTGGCGGTGGGCAGCCAGGTGGATGCGGGCCAGCTCCTGCTCACCCTCAATCGGGTGGGGCAGGCCGCTCCCGGCGGTGGCGCGGTGGTGCCCGACCCCCAGGTGACCCGGGCCCAGCTCCGCTCGATCGATGGGCAGATGGAGGGACTGGCAGCCCAGCGCCGTGCCTTCCGCGTGCAGGACCAGGCCCTGGTGAGCCGCCGGGAGGAGTTGACCACCACCAACCGGCCCGTGAAAAAGCAATTGCAGGCCCTGAACGACCTTCGCAAGGACGACGTGATCGCCCGCTACAGCCCGCTCTGGGTGGGGGCCCAGGACCTGTATCTGCGCAATCGGGCCGATATCGCCACGATCGATGGTCAGCGGGCCCAGCTGCGGGCCCAGATGGCCGAGATCGGGGCCCGCGAAGCGGAACTGGAGGCGCAGCGGGCAGCCCTGGCAGCCCAGGAACTCTCCCAGGAGGTGTTCAGCCCTGCGGCCGGGCGTGTTCTTGATCTGGCGGTGGAGCCGGGCCAGGCCGTGCTGCCAGGCCAGCGGCTGGGCAGCCTGGCTCTGGCTGGCGACGACGACAAGCGACTGGCGGTGGTGCTGTTCACCGTGGCCGATGCCACCCGCCTCGCGCCCGGCGCCGAGCTGGAGCTGGATCCCCGGGTGCTCAGCCGCGACAGCTACGGCGGTGCGGAGCAACGCTGGGGGGTGCTGCGGGGCACCCTGCTGCGGCTCTCCCCGGCCAGCCTCGATCTGGAGGATGTGGCCACCCAGGTGGGAGGCAAGGAGGAGGCCGCCAACCTGATGGCCAGCGCCCGCCAGCGATCCTTCGGCGATGGTGGTGATCTCACCGCCCAGCTGCCCGATCGATCGGGCGCCCCCGTGGTGCTGGGGGTGGTGCGTCTGGAGGAGGCCCCCACCCCCACCGGCCTGGCCTGGAGCCGGGGGAAGGGCCCCCCGCAAGCCCTGCCCCCCCGCACACCCCTGGAGGTGTCCGCTGAGGTGGAGCGCCGATCCCTCTTCAGCTACCTGCAGCCCTTCGGGCGCTGGTTGGCGGGGGCCCGGTCATGAGGGGGAACGGCCCCCTGAGCCGCGGCCTCGGTCCCTGGCTGAAGCCCTGGTTGGCGCCCTGGCCCTGGGTGAGTCTGGGGCTCCTGCTGCTGTGCACCCGCACCGAGCCCCCCCGGCTGTGGTTCTGGCTGGCGCTGTTGTTGATCAGCCTGCTGGTGGGCCTGCTGCGGGCGGTCGCACGGGAGCGTTGATCGCTCCTCTCTCCCTGCGCTACCCCCTGGTGGTGGCCCTGGCGGCGGCCCTCACCTGGAGCGTGGCCCACGTCCTCGGGGTTGGGGGGGCCGCTGCCTACGGCGTGGTGATCGCCGCCCTCGTGGTGCGGCCGGATCTCGGCCGCTATCCGGCCCCCC
Organism: Cyanobacteriota bacterium; assembly: GCA_035285785.1. Classification (GTDB taxonomy): domain Bacteria; phylum Cyanobacteriota; class Cyanobacteriia; order PCC-6307; family Cyanobiaceae; genus Cyanobium. The sequence goes on along the minus strand of JAYKJF010000055.1, from coordinate 27,551 downwards.
TCTTCCTGGTGCTGCCCCTGCTGGTGGCGGTGGGACTGGGGATGGGCACCCTGCTCAAACCCCTGCTGGAGGCCCCGGTGGTGTGGAGCTTCGCCATCGTCAGCCTGCTGGCCCAGCTGCTGGGCCAGCTCCTGCCCGATCGGCTGGCGATGCTGCGCAGCGTGTTGACGATCATGGCGATCCTGCCCCTGCTGGGGAGCAACAGCACCTGGCTGGGGGCCTGGAAGGAGCTGCTGGCCATCCTGCTGGGCCTCGCTGTGGCTGTGGCCCTCTCCGCCGCCTTTCGGCTTCCGGGCGACGCTGGCCCCACCGGTGAGGGTGCACCGAAAGGGGCGGAGGCACAGCCTGCCGAGGGCCGTTCAGTAGCCGCCCGTCTGCGGGATGGCTACTTCTGGCGCAAGGCCATCGCGTCCACCCTGGCGCTGGCCGTGGGTCAGGGACTGGGAGCCGTCAATCCCAAATACGTCTACTTCGGTGTGGTGCTTCTGCTGAATGAGAGCCTGGGGGCCACCCTGGCCCGGGTGCGCGATCGGATGGTGGGCGTCAGCCTCGGGGTGTTGATGCCCTGGCTGGTGTTCAATCTCTTTGGGATCAGCAGCGTGTCGCTGGCCCTGGTGATGGGGGGCACGGCAGCGCTTTTGCCGGCCCTGGGGCTGGGGGCCCATCTGCGCACGGCCCTGATCTCGAGCGGGGTGACCTTTGCGGGCTACCAGGCCCTTGCCGACTGGTACATCCCCACCCGCTGGATCGATTATCTGCTGGGTTGCAGCCTGGCCCTGCTCGTTTGTGCACTGGTGCAACCCATCTCAGCCCTGCGGCGCTTCCGGGAACTGGCGTACCACACGCTCTCCACGGGTGAGCCCCCCCCGGCCGAGCTGCAAACCCTGCTCCCCAGTGCCCGGGAGGAGGCGCTGTGGCTGGGGCAGGGAGAGGCGTTCGAGGCCTTGCTGGCGTCGCTGCCCAGGGCAGGCACGGGGGCGGCCGCAGAGCCATGAGGGCCAACGACGCCATTTGATCCATTCAGCAATTCCAACAGAATTGCCCCTCTGTTTTCAGACATCTTTAGGCAGGATTCATACCAAGGCGCAAAGGCACAGAGCAGACATCTGCAATGGCAATCTTTTCTGCAAGTATCACGGCTGATCTCATAATCAATACCCGAATTAATGACTGCCAGTCCAAGCGCAACCTCCCTGTCCTCCCCTCTGAGCCACCCCCTGGGAGAGCATCTGCAGTTGAGCGCCTCCCCTGAACAGAGCGCAGAGACCCTCCGCAACGTTCTGCCTCTGCGTGATCTCCAAGCCCTGACGGAGCCGGACGGCTGGTGGCATCAAGACGGTCATTTTTCCCTGCCCTCCTTTCCCATTGCCGCCTGGCTGGGCTCCCCCTTTCTCCTCGACATTGATCCCCACCCGCACCACTGGCTGCTGCTGCACCACGACGGTCACGCCGATCTGGCCCAGAACGCCCAGGGGATGCGCCTGTCGCCTGGCGATGCGGTGCTTCTGCCGGGAGAGTGCTTTCGCCTCACCACCGAACACTGCAGCGCCACGGCCCTTCCCATCGATCCCGGGCGCCTGCTGCACGAAGCCAACGCCATGGCCCCTCCGGGCTGGTTCGCTCCACCCCATGCCCTGCCCCTGAAGCAACCCCGCACCCTCGCCAGCAGGGACGACGGCCAGGCCCTGGCCCTGCTGGAGGCCATCCATCACCTCATGCCCAGCATGGTGCAACTCGCCCCGCTCCAGCTGCCACTGCTGCAGGCGCTTCTGCCCAGCCAAACGCTGCTGCGCCTGTTGGCGGCGCTGGTGTTCCCCGACCTGCGCTCGGGCCACGGCGCGCCCCTCGACAGCTCCACCGGTGCGGGCACTGCTCTGCGGAGCGACCATCCGCTGGATCCACTGCTCATCTTCATCCTGGGCCACCTGCAGGAGCCCCTCTCCCTGTCAACCCTGGAGCGGGTGAGCAACTATTCGCGCCGCACCCTGCAGTACGCCTTCCATGACCACTGCGGTTGCTCCCCGATGCAGTGGATCCGTCAGCAGCGTCTGGCCCGGGCCCACCAGCGCCTGCTCCATCCCCAGCCTGGCGACACCGTCACCGCCATCTCCACGGCCTGCGGATACCGCTCCCTGAGCCGCTTCAACGTGGACTACAAGCGGGCCTATGGGGCCAGGCCTTCGACCGTGCTTCGGCAGGGCTCCCTCCCCTCCCAGAACCAACCCTCCCCAGATCGGGGCAAAATCCCGCCCTAAAGGGGAACCGAAAGGTCTTCATACTTTAATTATGCAGATAACGCATTCAACGCTCTAGCCAGATTGCGCGAATCAGCACCCTACCCTGCACAAATTCGAAAGCAAACAGCCCGGGGGAAGTGATACGTTCAGGAAGAAAGAAAGATATCAATCGCAATGTTACTTACGCTACGCGTCAGGTCAGGTCAGGTCAGGTCAGGTCAGGTCAGGTCAGGTCAGGTCAGGTCAGGTCAGGTCAGGTCAGGTCAGCATAGAAGCATCAGTCAATGGCCTGTTTTTCAGCCGATTGATTTTCTTTTTATCCCCCCATTCTCTATGGATGATTTGTTGTGGTGTTGTTAACGCGGGCTCGTCAAGCCGAGCACCTGTCCCACCCCCTTGAGTCGCTGCTGAAGCGCTCCTCCACCCCAGCCGAAAGCCAGCGTCAGCTCTCCCAGGGCATTCCCCTTCGACGCCTGGAATCCCTCTCCTCCCCAGGCACCTGGTCCCATGCGGACGGCCATCTCCCAGCCGGCTCGCTGGAGCTGGTGGCCACCGTTGGATCTCCCTATCTGTTGGAGAGCAATGGCCACTCCCAGCCCCTGATCTGTCTCGGACACGCAGGCCACGCCACGTTGAGCCTGGGATCCAAGGTGTTTGCGCTGCATCCGGGCACGGCTGTCATCCTCCCTGGCCACTGCTGGACCCTTGTGTCTGAGCAAGGGTGCAGTGTGACGCTCATCGCCTTTGATCCTCTGCGGCTGGTGACCACGGCCCGGACCATGGCGCCGGGCGGCTGGGATCCCCCTCCAGCCTTCGATTCCCCCCTGAATAATGGGTTGAGCGTGCCCAGCGACGGCGACCATCAGTGCTCAGCCTTGGTGAGCGCCCTCAACCTGATTTTGCCGGCGTTCGGTCAGGTGGGCACCCTGGGGGCAACCTTTCTGGATGCCTTTCTTCTCGAACAGCAGCTCTACCGGCTGATCGCCGCCCTGGCCTTCCCCAGTCTGCGCGAGTCCCAGCCGCCCCCCCTCCCCGGGGCGGAGTCCGCGAGCACCGACCGTCGGCTGGAGCGGGTTCTCGATTTCATCGGACTGCATCTCGATCAGCCGCTTTGCCTGGCGGTGCTGGTGGAGAAGAGCAACTATTCCCGGCGCAGCCTCCACTACGCCTTCCAGGAGCGCTTCCACTGCAGCCCGATGCAGTGGATCCGTCAGCAGCGCATGACCCTGGCCTTGCAACGGCTGCAACAGGCCCAGCCCGGCAGCACGACGGTGCGTGCCATCGCCGGCGCATGCGGCTACAACTCCCTGGGCCGCTTCTATGTCGACTTTCAACGGGCCTTTGGCTGCCGTCCCTCCGAAGTGCTGCGGGGCACGGCCCTGGGATCCGATGGCATGGAGTGGAGCCCAAACCTCAACAACGTTTGAGCAAACCCCCGCTTGCACGCTCTACAGTTTCGTGCCTGGAGGCCAAGGTGTGAAGCCATGACGAATCGCCTGCCTTCCCTTGCTCCGTCCAGCCTCCTGAACCGCTGGAGGATGCTCGACGACAAGGCCTTTTGGCTTGGGCTGGCCGGTCTGCTCGCGGTTTATCTGTTTCTGCTCAACCTTCTGACCCAATTGCCGGATGAAGCCATCAATGTGGCTCTGGTGATCGGGGGAGCGCTGGTGGTGTTCCAGGGATTCCCGGAGGGATGGCAACCCCAGCCCGGAAGGGTGGGCCGCTGGGTGGGGGTGGCTCTGCTGGTGCTCGCTCTGGCACGGGGGCAGCGCATGCTGGCGTTCGACTTTTCCTCCAGCCTCCTTCCCCTGTTGGCTGGCGTCGGCCTTGTGTTGCTGGCCGTGCCCTCAAACCAATGGACGCTGTTCCTGCGCCCCCTGCTGGTGTTGGGATTTCTGCCCGTGATGCGCCTGGTGGCCTGGGTGACGCCCTTGCATCCGCTGTCGACGGTGACCGCCTGGATCACCCATCAATACCTCTGGTTTTCGGGCTTCCCCTCCCAGCTGTCCGGCATCTTCATTTATTTGCCCTCCTCTGGCGTGAAGGTTTCAGACGCCTGCGCCGGGCTCAACATGCTGCTGCAGCTCTTTGTGGTGGCCGTGATCTTCGCGATGGCCTTTCCCATGCGCCACCGCTGGCAGAACGGCGTGATGCTGGTGATCGCGCCCCTCATTGCCCTGCTCACCAATGCGGGGCGCATCATGGCCTTGGCCCTGATCAACGACAGCTCATGGGCCAATCGGAAATGGTGGTTTGATTTCTTTCATGAACAGTGGGGGGGATTGGTGTTTTCTGGAATCGCCATGCAAGTGTTTGTCTGGCTGTACGTCTATTGGTTGGCCCGCCAAGTGGCCGCGCTGGGAACGCGATGAGCCTGCGTCTGCGCCCTCTGCTCCAGGCCATGGGCCTGCTCACCGGGGTGGCCCTGGTGGCAAAGGTGGTGGGCCTTTCTGCCCCCATGCCCATCACCGAGGCCCCCACAGTCCTGCAATGGCCGGGGGGCACCATTCGTGGATTGGAGGCTGGAGCCCAGCCCCGGCGGGGCCGGGAGCTGAGCCACGGCACCCAACGGGTGTTCCGCCTGGAGCCCCGATCAGGGGAACCCCCTTTGACGCTGCGCCTGATGCCGGTGCGCAGCCGGAGGGGTTCGGAAATCAGCGAGCAAACCGATCCGAACCAGGGGTTGAACATGGGAGCGGTGGCTGCCCTGGTGCCAACCTTTGCCTTGAAGGACAGGCGCATTCTCTCCATGGGACCGCCCCAGCCCTTGGGCCTCAAACCCAAGGGGGATCAGATTGCCCTGGGACGGTCACCGGACGATCCCCCCGGCAGCATCACCCGTCTGCAAACCTGTCTCAGTCCAACCGGGTTGGCCGGTCTGGACGCCACCATCCTGGTGCCTGAAAGCCACAAGCTGGAACGCCTGGCAGAGCCGGGCTGGAGGCGTCACCTGCGGCGCATGGCAGGACTCAGCGATCTCCGATACGAGTGCCTGGCCGTGCAACTCGAGAGTGCGCCAACCAGCGGTGGCGGCGGATCCAGCGTCTTGAACCATCGGAAGCCCTTGGAACAGGCCTGGAACGATCTGAAAGGAGCGTTGACCCCTCCCCCAGGTCCGTCAGCCCCGGTCGCTCCTCCTCGGAACCAGTGAAGCCGCTCCATCCGCTCGCCAGGCCGCTGAGCCGGTGCGGCAACAGCAACGGCCGCCCCCCGGGTTGAAGGGCGAGCCATCCCTGCCATCCTTGGGACTGGCAGGCTTTGTTGCCATGACGCTCTCCTCCCTCTCCCCCGGCGGCCCCCCCGCCCCTGGGCCGGCCTCCTCTCCCCGCTGGTGGGTGCGGGGCGATCTCGATGGCTTCCTGGGCCTGGGGCTCGACAACCTGATCCAGATCCTGCTGATCATCGCCCTCTGCCGGAGCGTGCTCGGCTATCCCGATGCCCTGATCTTCGGCGTGATTCTCCCCGCCACCGGCCTGAGCCTGGTGGTGGGCAACGTGGCCTATGCGCTCCAGGCCCATCGGCTGGACAAAGCCGAAGGGGGCTCCCGCCGCACGGCCCTGCCCTACGGCATCAACACGGTGAGCCTGTTCGCCTATGTGTTTCTGGTGATGCTGCCGGTGAAACTCAGTGCTCTGGGCGCCGGTGCCAGCCCCGAAGCGGCCGTGCGCCTCTCCTGGCAGGCGGGCCTGATGGCCTGCCTCGGATCGGGCCTGATCGAATCCGCCGGCGCGTTCTGTGCCGCCGCCCTGCGCCGCTGGCTGCCCCGCGCCGCCCTGCTGTCCACCCTGGCGGGCATCGCCCTCGGCTACATCGCCCTGGGATTCTTCCTGCGCACCTACGCCCAGCCCGTGGTGGGCCTGGCGGTGCTGGCGGTGATTCTGGTGGCCTACTACGGCAAGATCCGCCTCCCCATCCCCGGCGGCCTGCTGGCGGTGATCGTGGGCACGGTGCTGGCCTGGAGCACGGGGATGCTCCAGGTGGATGCCGCCACCTGGCAGACCAACCTGGCCTCCGTGGGCCTCCACCTGCCCGTGCCCCAGATCGGTGCCCTCTGGGAGGCCCGCTCCCAGCTGCTGCCCTGGCTGGGTGTCACCATCCCCATGGGCCTCTTCAACGTGCTCGGTTCCCTGCAAAACCTGGAAAGCGCCGAAGCGGCGGGGGATCGCTATCCCGAGAAGCCCTCCCTGCTCATCAACGGCATCGGCACAGCCGTGGCAGCCCTGCTGGGCTCCTGCTTTCCCACCACCATCTACATCGGCCATCCTGGCTGGAAGGCCATGGGAGCGCGCCTGGGCTACTCCTGGCTCAATGGCCTGGTGATGGGTCTGGGCTGCCTGCTGGGGGTGTTCGGCCTGGTGGGCCAGCTGGTGCCCATCGAAGCGGGCATGGCCATCGTGCTCTACATCGCCCTGGTGATCGGCGCCCAGGCCTTCCAGGTCACTCCCGCCCGCCACGCCCCCGCCGTGGCCCTGGGCCTGATGCCCGGCCTGGCCGGCTGGGGCGCCCTGCTGCTGAAGGCAGGCCTGCGGGCCGGGGGCGTCGGCACCCCCTCGGCCCCCTTCTCCCTGGATCTGCTCACCAAACTCCAGCAGGCCGACGTGTGGGCCGGCGGCGCCTTCGCCCTGGAGCAGGGCCAGATCGTGGCCGCCATGCTCCTGGCCGCCATGCTCGTTTACGTGATCGACCAGCGCTTCCTGGCCGCGGCCCTTTGCGCCCTGGTGGCCGCCGTCGCCTCCTGGCTGGGGCTGCTGCACGCCTGGCGTTTCACCGCTGCCGACACCGTGTTCCACCTGGGCTGGGGCACGGGAGCGGCCTGGGCCCAGGGTTACCTGGCGATGGCGGTGGTGTTTCTTCTGGGCTGGTGGAGCAAGCGGGGCCAGGCCAGCCAGCCCAACCGCCTCTTCAATCGCCAGCCCTGAAGCCGACCTTCGGGCCGTCAGGGGCTCCCTTCAGGCCGCCAGCACCCGCTCCCCCTGGTAGCGGCGCCGCTCGGCCTGCACGGCCAGCTCATCGCTGTCGGCCTCCTCCAGGGCGAGATCAAACCAGAAGGTGGTTCCCACCCCAAGCTCGCTCACCATCTGCACCGAGCAGCCGTGCTTCTCAAGAATGCCGCGCACGATGGACAGGCCCAGTCCCGTGCCCACCTCCGTGTGCACCGCATTCTCCACCCGATAGAACCGCTCGAAGATCCGCTCCTGATCCGCCTCGCTGATGCCCGATCCCGTGTCGGCGATCTCAATCCGCACCTTCGGCAGGGGAGAGCTCAGGGGACAGCTGGGGGCCTCCACCGGGCCTGAACTGGGATCAATGGCGCAGTGATCAGGCCAGGGGTAGGCCCGCAGGGTGAGCTGCCCACCCGGTGGGGTGAACTTGAGGCCATTGCCCACCAGGTTGTCGAACACCTGCAGCAGCAGATCCCAGTTGCCCCGCACCCGCGGCAGCTGGGCTTCGCTCACCAGCTCCAGGGCCACCCCCTTCTCCTGGGCATTGAGCCGATAGGTGCGCAGGGTTTGTTCCATCGCCACCTCCACCTCCACCGGCTCCAGCTGCCACTCCCGATCGGATTCCAGCCGGGAGAGATCCAGCACATCATTGACGAGGCGGGTGAGACGATCGGTTTCGGCATTGGCGATGCCCAGAAACTCCTTCTTCTGCTCCTCGCTCAGCTGGTCGCCCAGGTCGTAGAGGGTTTCCACATAGCTCTTGATGTTGAACAGGGGGGTGCGCAGCTCGTGGGACACGTTGCTGATGAACCGGCTCTGGGCGGCATTGAGCTCCACCTCCCGGGTGAGATCCTGCACGGTCATGGCGATGCCCTTGAGGCTTTCGCCACTGGCATCGCGCACGGCCTGCAGCACAATCCGCAGGGTGCGGGCAGGATCCCCCACGCTGCAACGCAGATCCGATGATTCCTTCTCGCCGATGATCAGGGAGGTGAGGGGGCCATGGAGCTCCATGGCCAGGCGCTCCGGCAATTCACTTTCCAGATGATTCCCCTCCAGATTGCGCCCCTCCCAGCGAAACAGCCGACGGGAGGTGGGATTGGCCAGCACGATCCGCCCCTCCTCATCCAGCAGCACGGCCCCATCGGCCATGGTGGCGATCAGCGACTGCTGCTTTACCTGGGCGGCGGTGAGCTCCTCGATGTTGGCTTCGTTGTAGGCCTCCAGCTGGGAGGCCATGGTGTTGAAGCCCTCCAGCAGCTCTCCCAGCTCTCCGCCCACGGGCAGGGCCAGGCGGGTCTGGAAGTTGCCACCCGCAATCGAGCGCACCCCCCGCAGCAGCTCCTTCACCGGCTGGGTGATCGTGAGGGCGTTGAACACCGATCCGAGGATCACCAGCACCCAGATCGAGATGAACACCGCCACGGTCACCTCCCGGGTGAGGGCCGCACTGGCCAGAAGCGTTTCATTGGGATTGATGCCCAGGGCCACCACCCCGAGGAAGCGATCGCCATCCAGCAGGGGCACGAACACATCCGTCACCTGGCCATCGGGGGTGAGGTGCTGGCGGATCAGGGGGTTGTCCGGCCGTTGGGGAAGATCGGCCGGCAGTTCCAGGCGCCGACTCAGCAGCTCATTGGCCGGCGCCGAACCATCTCCCCCGGCGCCCATGGGGATGCCGAGGTAGATCGCCCCTTCCGCATCGGCAAACACGATGTAGCGGAGGCTGCGACTGGTCTGCCAGAAGCGCTCCGCCACATTCGCCAGCTCCCCCTTCGTGCCCTGGCTCACCAACGGTTTCACATTGGCCGCCAGCAGCAGGCCCAGATCCCGCGCATAGCGCGTATCGCTCATGCGGGCATCCTTCTGGATGCCGTTGAGGGCAAAGAAGGTGATGCCCGTCATGAGCAGGCTCACCACCAGGGTGGCCACCGCGAGCAGCTTGGTCTGCAGGCTGAATTCCGCCCACCAGCGGGCCAGCCGCTCCTGCCAGGTGCGCTGTGTCGTCATCGCCCGGGCCTCCGCACCTGGTGACCGATGTCGCGGCGCACCTGCATGCCATCGAACCGCACCTGGGCCAGCCCCTCGTAGGCCCGGGCGAAGGCCCCGTCAAAATCCTCCGCCTGGGCCACCACCGCCAGCACCCGGCCGCCACTGGTTTCACAGCGTCCATCCGGCCGCCGGCGGGTGCCCGCATGAAACAGCTGCCGCTGGGGGTGGGGCTCCGGCCGCCCCTCCACCAGATCGCCACTGCGCACCGTTCCCGGATAGCCCGCCGCCGCGGCGATCACGCAGGCGCTGCAACCCGGGTGAATCGTGAGCGGCGGAGCGTCGGCGAGGCGGCCCGTGGCGCAGGCCAGCAGGACCGCCGCCAGCTCCGGCCCCAGCAGGGGCATCAGGGTTTCGCACTCCGGATCACCGAAGCGGCAGTTGAACTCGATCACCTGCAGGCCGCTGGCGGTGAGCATCAGACCCGCATAGATCACGCCCCGATAGACGATGCCCCGGGCCCGCAGGGCCGCCAGGGTGGGTTCAATCACCCGCTGGCGGACCTCCTCCAGCCCCGCCGGATCCAGCAGGGGGGCAGGCGCATAGGCCCCCATGCCGCCGGTGTTGGGGCCCGTGTCGCCCTCGCCGATGCGCTTGTGGTCCTGGGCCGGGGGCAGGAGAACCATCCGCTCGCCGTCCGTGAGGGCAAACACCGACACCTCAGGTCCCTCGATCCGCTCCTCCAGCACCACCGTGGCGCCCGCCGCGCCGAAACGCCCGTCAAACACCTCCCGGATGGCCTGACGGCACGCCTCCAGGGTGGTGGGCACGGTGACGCCCTTACCGGCCGCCAGCCCATCGGCCTTCACCACCAAGGGAGTGCCCTGCTGATCCAGCAGGGCGAGGGCCTCCGCTTCGCTGCTGGCGCACCAGTGGCCTGCGGTGGGCACCCCGGCTTCTGCCATGAGGGCCTTGGCCCATTGCTTGCTGGCCTCCAGCCGGGCCCCCTCGGCCCCAGGGCCGAACACAGCCAGGCCCGCGTGGCGCAGATCGTCCGCCAGGCCCGCCGCCAGCGGCGCCTCCGGCCCCACCACCACCAGCTCGATCCGGTGGGCGAGGGCGGCCTGCCGCAGCCCCTCCCCATCGGTTTCCGCGATCGCCAGCTGCTGGCAGCCGTCCACCTCCGCCGTGCCCCCGTTGCCTGGCGCCACCCACACGCCCTCCACCCCATGGCAGCGGGCCAGGGCCCAGGCGAGCGCATTCTCCCGCGCGCCGGCACCCACCACCAGAATCCGGGCCGGGGCCGGTGGCAAAGCCTCAGAGGCCTGGGCGGGAACCGGGGACACCATGGGTACGGAACACAGGGGTAAGGGGCAGGGCCGCCGGGATGGGGGCAGCCGATAGGTTGGGCGGAGCGCAGCCTCGCTCGTGGCCACCCTGCCATTCTCTGTCCCCGCGACCGCGCTTGTGAGAGCCAGCATGGGGGCTGTGCTGGCCGCCATGCCCCTTCTTCCCCCCCCGGGCTGGAGCCAACAGCCCACGCTCCCCACCCCGGCCGCGCCCGCCCCACTCCCCCGCTCCCAGCGCGTCAGTGGGCCCGGCCTGGCGGTGCCCCCCCAGGTGGTCCCCCCCCCGACGGCCGCCGGGGCAACGCCCCCCCCGGGCCCGCCCCCTCCGCTGAGCGAGGAGGCCTTCGCCGCGCTGCTGAAACTGGACGACCTCGACCAACTCAATCTGGCCTGCGTGCAGATCCTCCAGGAGGACAACCTGCTGCGACTGCGCCTGTTGCGGGAACGGCTGCTGGAGGTGAAGCCGGCTCCCCAGCCCCTGCCTGTGGTGCTGGCCAATGCGGAGGTGCTTCTCACCTGCCGGGCCCCCCATGGGGCCCTGGCCGTGCTGGATCGCTACGGCCCTGGGGCCGGGGCGGCGCGGGTGCAGTGGCTCCTGCTCCAATGGCGGGCGGCCACGGCCGCCCTGGACCATCGCCGGGCGGCCCTGGCTCTCGACCGGCTGACCCGGGGATCGGAGGGACGCCTGGGCCAGCTCACCCTGCCGATCCGACGGCGGGACGATGGCACGGTGGTGAGCCGTTCCGCCGTGGAGGTGCTGGCGGGCCATCTGGAAGCGAGGGGGTATGGGGAGGCGGCCGGGCGATTGCTGCTCCGCCAGGGGGCCCCTGGGGCCCTGGGAGCCCAGCAGCTGGCCAGGGCCGCGGCCCTGCTTCAGGAGCTGCCGCTGGAGGAGCGGGAGGCGATCCTGGAAACCGCCCTCGAACAGGCTGCTGCGGCCGGGGCCTGGAGCCTGGTGACCGACCTTCTCGATGCCCAGGCCGCCCTGCCCAGCGCGCGGGCGCGGGCGCGGCGCCTGCGGTTGAGCCCCCGGTTGGATGATGCTTATGGGGAATGGCTGCTGCGCCGGGACGATCCCACGGCCCAGCAGCGGGTGCGCCAGCTGGAGCAACAGCTCCGCTCCCCCCAGGCTCCCGGAGGCCATGCCCACCCGGCTCCCTCCGCCCCTCCCCCACCTGCCCCCCCCTCACCCTTGCCCCCCACCCCATGAGCTTTCCCTTTGCACTGGGTGCCCTGCTCTATGAGGGCAAGGCCAAGCGGGTGTACGCCACCGATCGGCCCGATGTGCTGGCGGTGGAGTTCAAGGACGACGCCACGGCCTTCAACGCCGCGAAAAAAGCGTCCCTGGCGGGCAAAGGGGAGATGAATTGCCGGATCTCCGCCCTGATCTTTGAACATCTCGCCTCCCGCGGCGTGGCCAGCCACTTCCTGGGCATGCTCCAGCCCTGCTGGATGGCCGTGCAGGCAGTGAAGATCCTGCCGTTGGAGGTGGTGATCCGCAATGTGGCGGCCGGTTCCCTCTGCAAGCAGCTTCCGGTGGCCCCCGGCACCCCCCTGGAGCCGCCCCTGCTCGACCTGTACTACAAGGATGATGGCCTGGGGGATCCCCTGCTCACGGAAGCCCGGCTGGAGCGGCTCGCCCTGGTGACACCGGAAGAACGGGTTGAGATCGAGGCCCTGGCCCGTCGGATCAATGGGGAGCTCCAGAGCCTGCTGGCTGGGGTGGGGCTGGAGCTTGTGGATTTCAAGATCGAGCTGGGCCATGGCCCGGGGGGCCAGTTGCTTCTGGCGGATGAGATCAGCCCCGACACCTGCCGGCTCTGGGACAGGGCCATCAACGATGCCCAGGACAGGATTCTCGACAAGGACCGATTCCGCCAGGATCTCGGCGGCGTGGTGGAGGCCTACGGGGAGGTCCTCAAACGGGTCGAAGGGGTCTGTCCTGAACCGGGGGTTTATCGGTAAGGTCTGCCGGAATTGCGGCCTTGCCGCGCAGCAGAGGAGTCATGCCTGGCGATCGCCCCCGAACGACGCCCCTTAAGCCGTCCCGCTCGCCCGGGTTGGCAGCAGCGCTCCCCGTTCTCTCCCTGGTGCTCCTCGGCCAGGGGGCTGCTCTTGCGGAGGACCGTCCCCTTGCCGTCGTGGCACCGCCCCCGCTGCCCGAGCCGACGACCCTGATTGCCCAGGCCACCCCTGGAGACGCTCCAGCCGGTGGCACGTCTGAACCCACCCCGTTCGACGCTTCCCCAAGCGGCACGGGAACCACGCCGGAAGGGGGCACCCGCTTCGATGGTTTCGAGGGCACGCCCTTTGGTCAGCCGGCGGCCCCAACCCCGAGCGAAACTCCGGAAGCGGCACCGGCCGCTCCCGGCACCGGCCCGGCAGCCATGCCCGGCGGCGCCAGTGTGCCCACCGAAGCCAGCCCGGTGGCCAAGCCCGACCCGGCTGCCAGCAACGAACCCAAGGTGTTGTTGAGCGAGGTGGTGATCCAGGGTCTGGATGGCCATCCCGAGAAGGATCGGATCGAACGGGCCACCTATGCCGCCATGGCCGTCACCCCCGGCACCGAGGTCACCCGCAGCGATCTCCGCAAGGACCTCTCCGCCATCTACGCCACCGGATGGTTTTCCGATGTGCGCCTGGAGCCCGTTGATTCGGCCCTGGGGGTACGGCTGTTGGTGAAGGTGGTGCCCAACCCCGTGCTCACCAAGGTGACCCTGGACCCCCAGGATGCCAAGTTGCCCAGCACCGTGGTTCAGGACACCTTCGCTGCGGATTTCGGCAAGACCATCAACCTGAACACCCTCCAGGGCCGGATTCAGGAACTGCAGAAGTGGTACGCCGATCAGGGCTATTCCCTCGCCCGGGTCACGGGCCCCAGCCGGGTGAGCCCGGAAGGGGAGCTGGTGCTGGGCGTGCGCCAGGGCTTGGTGAACGGGGTGGAGGTGCAGTTCCTCAACAAGGAGGGATCCGCCACCAATGACAAGGGACAGCCGATCCGGGGCAAGACGAAGTCCTGGGTGATCACCCGGGAGATCTCCATGAAACCTGGGGAGATCTTCAACCGCCGCAACCTGGAGGACGACATCAAGCGTCTCTACGGCACAGGACTCTTCAGTGATGTGAAGGTGACCCTGCGCCCCGAGGCCTCCGATCCGGGCCGCATCACCATCGTGCTGGGCATCGTGGAGCAGTCCACCGGCTCCCTGTCCGGCGGCCTGGGCTACAGCCAGAGCCAGGGGGTGTTCGGCCAGGTTCAGGTGCAGGACAGCAACCTGCTGGGGCGGGCCTGGGACGTGGCCACCAGCTTCACCTATGGCCAATTCGGTGGCCTGGCGGATGTGAGCTTCACCGATCCCTGGATCAAGGGCGATCCCTTCCGCACGGCCCTGCGGATCCGGGGCTTCATCAGCCGGGATGTGCCCCAGATCTTCCAGAGCCAGGAGAACGGAAGCATCTACACCGCCTCCGATTTCTACGAGGCACCGGGCACCTCTGTGGCCTACAACATCAACAACAAGAACAATCCCAAAGGGAAGGTGTTCGGCTCTGTTGAGGAGGCGCAGGATGCGGATTCTGATGTCAGCTGGTACGACTTTGACGGCAACTCGGTGGTGATCCAGCGGGTGGGCGGCAACGTTCAGGTGGTGCGTCCCCTCAACGGCGGCAACCCCTTCAAGCGAGCCAAATGGAACATGATCCTGGGCCTCAGTGCCCAGCAGGTCACGCCGATCAACTACTCCGGGGACAACATGCCCTATGGGGTGTCCACCAACGCCTTCCAGGATGATTACGCCGGCAAGGTGGATGAGGACGCCATCATCTGCATTGCGTACAACTGCGCCAATAACAACCAGCTGTTCGGGGTGCGCCTGGCCGCCACCATGAACACCCTCAACGACCCCCGTAATCCCACCCAGGGGAATTTCCTCAGCATCGGCACGGAACAATTCATTTCCGTGGGTCCCGATTCCCCCACGTTCAACCGGGTGCGGGCCGGCTTCACCCACTACATCCCGGTGAACTGGCTGAAGTTCTACAAGGGGTGTCGGCCCAAAGCGGGTGAAACCCCCGATTGCAAGCAAGCCCTCGCCTTCCAGCTCACCGGAGGCACCAACATCGGCAGCCTTCCTCCCTACGAGGCGTTCTGCCTGGGCGGCGGCAACTCCGTGCGGGGCTACTACGACTGCGACCTGGGTGTGGGTCGGAGCTACGGAGAGGCCACCATCGAATACCGCTTCCCCCTGTTCAAGAGCGGGAGGGGGGACTTGTTTGTGGATGGGGGCACGGCCTTCGGCACCCAGAAGGATGTACCAGGCCAACCGGGAGAACTGCTCGACAAGCCCGGCCAGGGCTTCTCGGTGGGCACCGGTCTGATCGTCACCACCCCCGTGGGACCGCTCCGGCTGGAGGTGGCGAGCCAGGACTTCACCGGGGATTGGCGCTTCAACCTCGGTGTGGGCTGGAAGTTCTAGTGAGCATCTGGCCCTCGGACTACAGCACCGCTCACACCCTCGGCGCTCCGGTGGAGCGCCGAGGGGTGGGTCTGCACAGTGGGGCCACCTGTCGGGTGCGTCTCCAGCCCGGGAGCCGGGAGGGCTACTGGGTGGGTTGGTTGAACGCCCCGTCCGAGGGCCTGCAGCGCCTCTCCCCCAGGCAGGTGGCCGACACCCGATTGTGCACGGCCCTCCGTCTGGGGCAGCGCCAACTCGCCACGGTGGAACACCTGCTGGCGGCCCTGGCGGGCACCGGGGTGAGCCATGCCGAACTCTGGGTGGACGGGGAGGAGATTCCCCTGCTGGATGGATCCGCCCTGCCCTGGGTGGACGCCATCGGGGAAGGGGGTCTGGTGCCCCTGGGCCCCCGCCAGCTGAGGCCCCTCGCCGGCCCCATCACCCGCCAACAGGGGCAGAGCTTCGCCGTGGCCCTGCCGTCCCAGCACCTCCATCTCTCTGCCGCTGTGGAGTATCCCCAGGCCGCCATCGGCCGCCAGCTCTTCAGCCTCGCCCTCACCCCAGAGGCCTTTGTGGCGGAGGTGGCCCCGGCACGCACCTTCGGGTTCCTGGAGCAGGTGGAGCAACTCCGGCAACTGGGCCTGATCCAGGGCGGAGCCCTGGACAACGCCCTGGTGTGCGATGGCGATCGCTGGCTGAACCCGCCGCTGCGCTATGCCGATGAACCGGTGCGCCATAAGCTCTTGGACCTGCTGGGGGATCTGGCTCTCGTTGGCCTCCCCCTGGCCCAGGTGTTTGCCTACCGGGGATCCCATGGGCTCCATACAGCCCTGGCCACCGCCCTGGAGGCCACGCCTGACGAGGTCAGTCCCCTTCCCCTGGTGTGCCCGTGACCGTTTCTCCCCCTCTCCCCTCCTCCACTCCGGTGATCGCCCCCCCATCTGCTGAGGGCACCCCTGCGGTGCCCGTGCTCACCAGCGAGCAGATCATGGGGCTCCTGCCCCACCGCTATCCCTTTGCCCTGGTGGATCGGGTGATTGAGCACGTGCCGGGCCAGCGGGCCGTGGCGATCAAGAACGTCACCCTCAATGAGCCCCAGTTCCAGGGCCATTTCCCTGGCCGCCCCTTGATGCCGGGGGTGTTGATCGTGGAGGCCATGGCCCAGGTGGGGGGATTGATCGTCACCCAGATGCCCAATCTCGCCAAGGGATTGTTCGTGTTCGCCGGCATCGATGGGGTGCGCTTCCGCAAACCCGTGGTGCCGGGGGATCAATTGCGGATCAGCTGCGAACTCCTCAGCCTCAAGCGCCAGCGCTTCGGCAAGGTGAAGGCCGAAGCCCGGGTGGATGGGGATCTGGTGTGTTCCGGTGAACTCATGTTCTCCCTTGTGGATTGAGCCCATGTCGAGCGCAGCCATGGCAACCCAAGTGCATCCCACGGCCGTGGTTGATGCCAAGGCCCAGCTGGCGGAAGGGGTGGAGATCGGTCCCTATGCCGTGATCGGCCCCGATGTGGTGATCGGCCGGGGGAGCCGCATCGGGCCCCATGTGGTGATTGATGGCCGGGTGCGGATGGGAGAGCGCAACCGCATCTTTCCCGGGGCCTGCATCGGCCTGGAGCCCCAGGATCTGAAGTACGACGGCGCCGCCACTGAGGTGGTGCTGGGGGATGACAACACCATCCGGGAGTGTGTCACCATCAACCGGGCCACCCATGAAGGGGAACAGACCATTCTGGGCAGTGGCAACCTGCTGATGGCCTACAGCCACATCGGCCACAACTGTCACCTGGCGGACCGCATTGTGATCGCCAACGGGGTGGCCGTGGCGGGCCATGTGGTGATCGGTGAGCGGGCCGTGATCGGTGGCGTGCTCGGCATTCACCAGTTCGTGCACATCGGCAAGCTCGCCATGGTGGGCGGCATGAGCCGCATCGACCGGGATGTGCCTCCCTTCATGATGATCGAGGGCCATCCCGGCCGCATTCGGGGCCTCAACAAGATCGGGCTGCGCCGCAGCGGCATCGCCCACAGCGACAACGGTGCCCAGATGCGCCAACTGCAGGAGGTCTGGACCCTCCTCTACCGCCGGCGGCGGGTGCTGTCGGAGGCGCTCCGCGAAGCCCTGGCCCTGCCCCTGCTCCCTCCGGCGGAAGATCTCTGCCGCTTTCTGGAAGCCTCCACCGGTCCTGGCCGCCGAGGCCCCTTGCCGGCACAGCGCTGATGGTGCGTCTGCTGGTCAGCACCGGTGAGGTGTCGGGGGATCTGCAGGGCTCCCTGTTGATCCGCGCCCTCCACGCGGAAGCCGAACGGCGGCAGCTGCCGCTGGACGTGGTGGCCCTCGGGGGAGAACGGATGCGGACAGCCGGCGCCGAGCTTCTGGCCGACACCACCCGGCTCGGTGCCATCGGCCTCTGGGAGGCCCTGCCCATGGTGCTGCCCACCCTCACCCTGCAGAGGCGGCTGCGCCGATGGCTCCAGACCAACCCCCCGGATGGGGTGGTGCTGATCGACTACATGGGGGCGAACATCAATCTGGGGCTGCGCCTCAAACGCCTCTATCCCTCGGTTCCCATCAGCTACTACATCGCCCCCCAGGAGTGGGCCTTCCGCCTCGGGGAGGGCGGCACCACCCGCCTGATCGGCTTCAGCGACAGGATTCTCGCCATCTTCCCCCAGGAAGCCAGCTTCTATGCCTCCCGCGGGGCCAAGGTCACCTGGGTGGGCCACCCCCTGATCGATACGGTGGGGCACCTTCCCTCCCGAGAGGAGGCCCGCCGCAACCTGGGGCTGAGCCAGGAGGGCCCCGTGCTCCTGCTGTTGCCCGCCTCCCGCCCCCAGGAGCTGCGCTATCTGCTGCCACCCATGGCCGCAGGGGTGGCCCTGCTCCAGCAACGGATGCCCGAGCTGGAGGTGCTCCTGCCCGCGGGACTCCCCGGATTTGAACCCACCCTGGAGCAGGCCATGGCGGAGGCAGGCGCCCGGGCCCGGGTGGTGCCGGCCGTCGATGCGGATCGCCTCAAACCCGAGCTCTGCGCGGCGGCCGATGCGGCCCTCACCAAATCGGGCACGGCCAACCTGGAGCTGGCCCTCCGGGGCGTGCCCCAGGTGACCGGCTATCGGGTGAGCCGCCCCACGGCATTCGTGGCCCGCCACCTGCTGCGCTTCAACGTGCCCCACATCTCTCCCATCAACCTGCTGTTGCAGGAGCGGCTCGTGCCGGAACTTCTCCAGGACGACTTCACGGCGGAGGGCGTGGCCAAGGCCGTTGGGGAACTGCTCCGGGCCGACAGTCCGGCCCGGGCCCGCCAGCTGGAGGGCTACGGGCGGTTACGGAAATCCCTCGGGGAGGAAGGGGTGACCGGCCGGGCGGCGGCCGCCATTCTGGATCAGGTTGCCGGGTTGGGTTGATGCGCTGGATCGCCCTTGTGTTGAGTGCATGGCTGCTGGTTCTCGCTCCAGCCGCACCGGCCCTGGCGGCCACGGAGGAAGCGGTGCTGGCGGGGGGCTGCTTCTGGTGCCTGGAGCACGATCTCGAAGGTCTGCCCGGCGTACTGGAGGTGGAGAGTGGCTACAGCGGCGGCAAGCTGGCCAAGCCCACCTATCGGCAGGTGTCCGCAGGGGGCACGGGCCACCAGGAGGTGGTGCGGGTGCGGTTTGATTCCAGCAAACTGCGCTACGAAGCCCTGTTGCGCGCGTATTGGCGCAATGTCGACCCCTTTGATGGGGGCGGCCAGTTCTGTGATCGCGGGGAGTCGTACAAGCCGGTGATCTTCACCACCAATGCCAACCAGGCGGTGGAGGCTCGCAACAGCCTGGTGGCCGCAGCCCGGGAGCTCGGCCGACCCACCTCTGCCCTGAAGGTGACCATCCGCCCCCTGGCGCGCTTCTGGCCCGCGGAGGACTATCACCAGAACTACGCCCGTCGCAATGGGCTCCAATACAAGTACTACCGCTGGTCCTGCGGGCGGGATCGCCGGCTTGATCAGGTGTGGGGGAAGCGGGCCCGATCCGGCGAGCGCTGGCTCGCCCGCGGCCAGGCGGAGGCTGCAAGCAAGGAGCCGGCAGCCAGCAAGGAGCCCCAGCTGGCGGCAGCGGCGGAAAACCTGGAGAAAACCTAAAGAACTCGCGGCGGATGGGCGGGGAATCCGTAGCGATTCAAACGCTTTCTAGCCTGGTCAGCCCTGGAAAACGCCCCTAGCCTGATTGAGTCCAAAGTTCCACGTCTGTATGTATGTGCTGACCATTCGTGAGGGCCTGCAAACCCGTCACGTCGGCCCCTACGAAAGCCCCCAGCAAGCGGCACAAGACGTGGACAGGGTTGTGGCTGTTCATGGCGATCGGGTGCACTGGCAGATCCACGAGCTGGATCCCCCAGGCGAGCTCCTGGCGGGTGCGGAAACGCCCACACGGGAGCGGGTGGCGGCCGCCTGAGAGATCAGGCCGGCGCCCCTGCGCAGACCCAGCGCACGAGGGTGCGCACCCCGAATCCCGTGGCTCCTGGAGGATCATCCCCCCGCCCCTTGTCACTCCACACGGTGCCGGCGATGTCCAGGTGAGCCCAGGGCCGTTTCTCGGTGATGAAGTCCTGGAGGAAGAGAGCCGCCGTGATCGATCCCCCCGGCCGGGGGCCGGTGTTTTTCAGATCGGCGATGTGGCTTTTCAGGCCTTCCTTGTAGGACGCGCGCAGGGGCATCCGCCAGAGCCCTTCCCCCGCCTCCTTGGAAGCGCTCGTCAGGGCCTCGGCCAGGCCATCGTTGTTGGACCACAGCCCGGCGATCTCCTCCCCGAGCGCGATCACACAGGCCCCGGTGAGGGTGGCCAGATCCACCACCGCATCGGGCTCGAGCTTGTTGGCATACACCAGAGCGTCCGCCAGGGTGAGCCGCCCTTCCGCATCGGTGTTGTTGATCTCGATGGTTTTGCCGTTGGAGGCGGTGAGCACATCGCCCGGATGCACGGCACCACCACTGATCATGTTTTCACAGCTGGCCACCACCACATGCACCTCCACCCCCGCCGGGCGGAGCTGGCCGATCGCCCGGGCAGCCCCAAGCACCGCCGCGCTGCCGCCCATGTCGTATTTCATCATCTCGATCTGGGAGCCCACCCCCTTGAGGTTGTAGCCGCCGGAGTCAAAGGTGAGCCCCTTGCCCACCAGCACCACCCGGCGCTTCACCTCCCCCGGGGGGGTGTAGGTGAGATGGATGAACTTGGGCGGCAGGTCGGATCCCTGGGCCACCCCCAGGTAGGCACCCATCCCCAGGGCTTCACAGTCGGCGCGCTCCAGCACGGTGAGGGAGAGGCCGTGATCCCTGGCGATCTGGGCGGCGGTGTCCGCCAGGGCCTGCGGTGTGGCGTGGTTGGGAGGGGAGGCCACGAGCTGGCGGGCGAGCTCCACGCCGGCACACACCGCATCCACCTCCTGCAAACCCTCCTCCGCTCCGGAAGGGAGCCCGAGCAGGGTGCAGTGCTCGGGGCGGGTGTCGGGCTCCGACTCACTGCGAAAGCGGTTGTCGGTGTACAAACCCAACCGTGCGGCCTCGGCCATGGCTTCTGCGGCCGCCTGGGGGGCCAACCCCTCCACCGGCAGGAGCAGGCCCAGATGCTTGCAGCCCTGGCGGGCCGCCGCCCGCACCCCACCGGCCGTGGCGCTGCGCAGGGCGCCCCCATCCAGCCGTGCCGGCTCGCCCAGACCCACCAGCACAACGGTGCCGGGCTGGGATCCTGGCCGATCAAAACTCACGCATTCGCCCGGTTTGCCACGAAACCGACGGCGCTCCAGGGCCTCGTCCCAGCCCTCCCCAAGCAGGTTCTGCAGCAGGGTGCGGGCCGGATGCTCCTCACCCTGGAAGAGCCCCATCACCAACCCATCCCCCGTCCAGCCCTCCAGCGGGTGGGCGGGGCCACCCCCCTCGATCGCGGGAGGGAGCGGCAGGCAGCGGAAGTCCATGACCCTGGGCGGTGGCTCCAGATCGTAGCCAGAACCGCTCAAACGGCCGTCGCCCAACGGGTCAGTCGAACTCCACCGTGAAGGGTGTGCTCCAGCGCCCCCGGGTTTCCTTGTTGAACGGCGGTTTCCACCGCTGAATCAGGGCCTGTTCCAGGGCCCGGCGCTCGGCGGTGCCCTGGGGGGCCTCGCACCAGAAGCGGATGGTCAACAGAGAGGTGAGGTCGGCCTTGGCCAGGGCTTCCCGATAGGCCGCCAGGTAGCTCTTGCAATCGTGGGCCCCCTTCCAGCGCCGATCGGCCCGGGCCGTTTCCCCCACATACAGCAGCAGGGGATGGGGGAGATGGGCGGGGCGATCCAGCACCAGGTAGAGGGCGGGCCCCGCATGGGGCGCCTGGGGCCAGCGCCAGAAGGAGAGCGTCTCCGCTGGCAGGGCGAGGGGCTGGAGGGAGCAGGCCAGCGCCTGGGGGTCGGGGCCCGACCCGCTCCGGCCCGCGCCGGAGTCGCTGAACAGGCTGGCCTGCTCCGCCCCACCACCGCCACCATCACTCCAGAGGGGGTGTTGAAACGCCCCCAGCCGCTCCTGCCACTCCAGCAGCTGTTGCCGCTCCAGGGGGAGCGCCTCCGGGAGGAGATCAGCCGCCAAGGGCAGGCTGGCGAAGAGATCGCCCTGGCGAGCCTCGGGCCGGGGGCTCATGGCCGGCTGCCCCCCTTGGCCCGGGGCGACGAGCGGGAGCGGGTGGGGGGGAGGGAGGGGCCGCCCTTGGGGACGGCGGTTTCAGACGCTGGGGCCTCTGGGGCGGAGGTGGGGGTGGTTGGAGCTTCCGGGGCGGGCCGTTCAAAGGTCACCCGGCCGATCCAGCTTTCCACCAGGGTGGGGGGGAGCTGGAGGCGCTGCTGCAGATCCGCGAGGTCGCGGAAGGGGGCCCGGGCCCGCTCCAGTTGCAACCGTTTCAAGCGCTGCGGGGTGAGCTCGAGTCGGCCCTTGAGCTCGGCGGCCCCGGCCCGGTTGATCGCCACCGGTCCCAGGGGGATCGGGGCGGGTTGGCCATACCAATGAAACTGCAGCCGGGGCAGCCAGGCCTCCAGGGTGGGGCCATCCAGCAGCAGCAGGCGCTGCAGATCGTCCGGGCCGCTGAGCTGTACCCCACCGGCCTGGAGCCGCACCAGCAGATCGGCCTGCTCATCCGTGCAGCCAGGCAGCTGGCGCCAGTCGCTGGCGGTCGCCCGGTTCACATCCACCAATCCCGTGCTCTGGGCCCGCTTGAGGGCCTGGAAGTCGCGCTCCAGCGCCGCCGCCTGGTCGGCAGCCTGCTGGGAGGCCAGACGGGCGGCCTGTTTCTGCGGGCTGGGAATGTGGCCGGTGGCGATCAGCAACCGACGGGCCAGGGGGTCCAACCAGTGCCTTCGGGCCATGGTGGCCGTGCCGCGCGCAGAACGGATCTGAAGGTAGCGGCAGGATCCCTGCGGCGGCCAGGGGTCGCAGGCCTTCAGAGGTCCAGCAGCCCCAGCTGCAACACCATCAGGGCGGCCTGCTGGCGGTTGCGCACGCCCAGCTTCTGGAACACGTTGGACAGGTGCGACTTCACCGTTTCCGGAGAGATCTGCAGCTGGGCCCCGATCTCCCCGTTGGTCAGGCCCGCCAGCTGCCAGCGCATCACATCCTTCTCCCGCTCGCTGAGGGGGGGCTGGGTGCGGGCCTCGGTGGAGAGGGCGGAATCGAAGAAGCGGGCACCCACGCTGAGGGATTGGACGGCGGCCATCACGGTGCCGCTGCCGATGAACCGGTCGGACACCACGGCCACCCCCGCGCGAAGGGCTTTGACACAGCGATGCAGGCGTTCGGCCCGCGGATCTCCCATCACCAGCAGAAGAATCCGCAGCTGGGGCCAGCGCTCCTTCAGCGTCGCCACCAACGCCACGCCCGAGCCCTCCTCCAGAGCGTCACTGAGGATCACCAAGTTGGGCGCTTCCCGCTCCACCACCTGCAGGATGGAGCGCTCCGTGGTGGCCGCCCCAACCAGCTGCTCCGGGTGAAGCTGGCTGGCGAGGGTGGAAACCAACGCCCTGCTTCCCAGCGCGAGAACGATCCGATCCCCCGCGAACAGATCCAGCACCTGCTGATGGTTGCGGCGCATCTGGGGCAATTGGGGGGTGAGATCCATGGTGTGCCGCGGGCGACCAACCAGGTTGTCGATGGCTGGGAATGGCTGCCATCAAAACCGCTACAAAAGGCAGGCGCCGCATGGATGCGTAGATCCGCACTCCCGCCCCTCGACAAGGCTCCGCAGAATTGGACAACTTGTTCAGCGATGCCCAGTCCTCGCCATGGCCTTCTTCGATTCCGAAATCATCCAAGACGAGGCCAAGCGCCTGTTTGCCGATTACCAGCAACTGATGCAACTGGGCAGTGGCTACGGCAAGTTTGATCGGGAGGGCAAAAAGCTCTACATCGACCAGATGGAAGACATCATGGATCGCTACCGGGTGTTCATGAAGCGCTTCGAGCTCTCCGAAGACTTCCAGGCCAAGGTGACCGTGGAGCAGCTGCGCACCCAGCTGAGCCAGTTTGGCCTCACACCGGAGAAGATGTTCGAGCAGATGCAGCTCACCCTCGATCGGATGAAAGGCCAGCTGGAGGTCAGCAGCTGAGGGCCGCCACCCGATCCACCAGGGCCAGCTGCTGCGGCAGGCAGACCGACCGCAGGTCGTAGCGCTCCACCGCGGTCTGGCGGGCGCGGGCGGCGATCGGCCGCTGGCGCTCCGGATCCGCCAGCACCTGCTCCAACCGGTCGAGCCAGGCGTCGCGGTCGAAGAAATCCACCAGATGGCCGTTGTCGCCATCACGGATCACCTCCGCCACCGGTGGGGTGGCCGATCCCACCACCACCGCCCCACAGGCCATGGCCTCCAGCAGGCTCCAACTGAGCACGAAGGGATAGGAGAAGTAGGCGTGGGCACGGCTGATCCGAAACAGCCGATGCAACACCGGGTGATTCACGGTGCCGACGAAATGGAGCCGTTGGAGCTCCAGCTGGCCGGCCAGCTCCTTGAGGAGCCACTGGCGCCAGGTGCCCCCAGCGTCCGGGGGCTGGCCGTAGCTCACCCCATCACCCCCGACGATCACCACCTGCAGCTGGGGCCGGCGCCGCTGCAGCTCGGGCAGCAGCCGCATGAAGGTGTGAAATCCCCGGTAGGGCTCCAGATTGCGCACGGCGAAGGTGAGCACCTCATCCCCCGCCCGCAGGGTGAGGCCTGCCCGTTGCAGATGCACCTCAGCCACACCCTCGGGGCTGATGGCTGCCGTGTCGATCCCTTCGTGGATCACGCTGATCCGCTCCCGAAACGGCTCCGGGGCGCTCGCCGCCTGCCACTGGGTGGGGGCCCAGGCCCAATCCAGATCGTGAAAGGCCAGGAGCTGATGGGCCCGGCGCAACCGCACCCGGCTGCGGGAGGGCCAGTTGGCGAGGGGAAATTCCGGATCAAAGTCGCAGTCGCCCCCCTCCATGGCATACACCCACTCGAGCTGGTGCAGCACGGGCACGTGGGGGAACACATCCTTGATGGCCAGCAGCTCTCCCCACCCCGGATGGCCGATCACCACATCGGGGTGGAAGCCCCCGTCGCGACACTGGGCCGCCAGTTGGGCGACGGCCTCGGCCCGCAGGCACTTGGTCTGGAAATCAGCGGCCCAGGGGTGGCAGGGGGGGGCCTCCGAGGGGAGGGGGTAGCGGCGCAGGGGCACCCCGTCCAGTCCCGGAGCCGTCGGGGCTCCCAGGGCGAGGAGCTGGTCGCCCCGGGCCGCCAGGGCCGGGGCCAGGTGGCGGTATTGCCCCGGAAAATTCTGGTGGATCAGCAGCACCCGCATCGCCTTCGGAGTCCAGCTGTCGGCCCCATCATGGCGGAGGGGGGACAGCGCCTGCCTACGATCCGGCCGCAGTTCGCACCGCGTCGAGGTGAGCACAGGCAGAGAAGGAGGAGGTGGACTGCCAGGCTGGCTGCAGAGGGGCCTGGCCGATCTGTTTCCCGAAGGCCGTGGCGAGCTGGCGGACGATCCCCAGCACAACCTGGCGGCCCGGCTGGCGACGGCCGAGGCCGAGGGCCGGCCCCTGCGGGTGAAGCTCGGCATCGATCCCACCGGATCCGACATCCACCTGGGCCACAGCATCCTGTTCCGCAAGCTGCGGGCCTTTCAGGACGCGGGCCACACGGCTGTGCTGATCATCGGCGATTTCACCGCCCGCATCGGCGATCCCACCGGAAAGAGCGCCACCCGGGTGCAGCTCGGGGCGGCCGAGGTGGAGGCCAACGCCGACACCTATCTGGTGCAACTGGGCCTGGGCCAACCTCCGGAGCGGGCGCTGCTGGATTTCAGCACCCCCGGACGGCTGGAGGTGCGGCGCAACAGTGAGTGGCTGGCGGCGCTGGACCTGCCCCAGGTGATCGAGCTGCTGGGGACGAGCACCGTGGGCCAGATGCTCGCCAAGGAGGATTTCGCCAACCGCTACGGCAACGGCACGCCGATCTCCCTGCACGAATTTCTCTACCCCCTGCTGCAGGGCTACGACTCGGTGCAGGTGCAGGCCGATGTGGAACTGGGGGGCACGGATCAGAAGTTCAACGTGGCCATGGGCCGCGACCTGCAGCGCCATTTCGGCCAGTCGCCCCAGTTCGGCCTGCTGCTGCCGATCCTGCCCGGCACCGATGGGGTGCAGAAGATGAGCAAGAGCCTGGGCAACACGGTGGGGCTCCAGGAGGATCCCCTCTCGATGTATTCCAAGCTGGAAAAGGTGCCCGATGGGGTGGTGGACGACTACCTCACCCTGCTCACCGAGCTGGATCTGGCGGCCCTGCCCGCCAACCCGCGGGAGCGCCAGAAGGCCATGGCCCTGGAGATCACCCGGCAGCGCCACGGCGCCGATGCCGCCGCCCAGGCCCAGGTCGATGCGGCCCGGCTGGTGGCGGGAGCCAGCGGCACCGGGGCGGCTGATGCGGAGGTGCCCGAGGCCTCGCTGGCGGCGGTGAACTTCCCCGCGAAGGCCTTCTACCTCCTCAGCGCGGTGGGCCTCTGCGCCAGCAGCAGCGAGGCGCGGCGCCAGATTCAGGGCGGCGGCGTGCGCCTCGATGGGGAGAAGCTGGTGGATCCCAACCAGGAGTTTGCGGATGCGGCGGCGTTGGCGGGCAAGGTGCTGCAGCTGGGCAAGAAAACCTTCCGGCGCCTGGTGAGCGAGAGCGAAGGGCCATGAATGTGCTGGAGCGGGCCGAATGCCTGTTGGACGCGGGCAGCTCCGGCAACATGAACTTCACCGTGGTGGTGCGCTACCGAGGGGTGGTTGGGGAGCCGGCCCTGGAGAAAGCCCTGGCCACCCTGCAGGGGGAGCATCTGTTGTTGCGGAGCACGCTGCACTGGGATGGGGCGTCCTGCCGTTTTGCCCCCACGGCGGCCCCCGTTCCCGTGCAGACCAGGCCATGGCCAGGGGATCGCGACCCCCTGGGGGCGGCCCAGGCCTGGAAGCCGGCGGCGAAGGCGGCGCTGCGGCAGCGTTTCTCGGGCGGTGGCGAGCCGCTGTGGGGGATCACCTGGCTGAAGGGCAACGGGGGAGGGGAACTGTTGCTCACGTTCCATCACGCGATTGCCGATGGGCTGTCCTCCATGGCCCTGGTGGAGCGGCTGTTCGTCCTGCTCGCCGCCCGGGGGGACACGTCCGGTCCCCGGCCCTCACCCGATTGGGAAGCCCTCACCCCTGATCTGGAGCGGGCCTTCCCCTGGCAGCCCCAGGACGCCATCGCGATCACCACCCTGAAGGATCGACAGGATGGGGGGCTCACCACCAGCTATGCCCTCAGCGAGCTATCCGCACCATCCACCCAGGTGGTGCAGGCCTGGACCCGCCGCAGGGGCCTGCGACTGAACGCCACCCTCCATGCCGCCTTCCTGCAGGCCCTGGTTGCCGCTGGGATGCTGCCGCCCCGCACCACCGCATGCACGGTGGTGAACCTGCGCCATCGGCTGCACCCCGCCCTGCCCTGGGACCTGATGCGCCTGTTGCGGGTGTGCGTGGAGAGCCCTGTTGCCGTGGATCCGGCCGAACCCCTGGAGCCCCTGGCCATCCATCTTCATCGGGTGCTTCAGGAGCAGCTTCGGGAGGGAGCCCCCCAACAGGCCCTCCACACCATCGGTGAAGCCCTTCGCGATGCCCCCTCCCCCCGAACCTTCTGGCAGCGAAGCTGGCGGCAGGGAGGGCTGATCACCAACCTGGGCCGGGTACCCGTGGCGGCCCAGCATGGAGATCTCCAGCTGGAGCGCCTGTTCTTTGTGGCCAACATCGAACCGATCGCCCTGCCTGAACAGCCTTTGGTGGTTCTCGGGGCCCTGGGCTTCCACGACCGGTTGAGCCTGTCCTGCCTCCACATCGAGCAGCAGCTGGGGGAGGCGGGGGCAGAAGCGGTGATGGCCGACATGAAGCAACGGCTGCTGGCCTTAGCCTGATGTGTCTGCCCGGCGCTTGCGCGTGCCTTCTGCCCCCGCCGATCGGATCATCGTGGCCCTCGATGGGATGGAGGCATCCCAGGCGCTGGCCTTCACGGCGGCGATTCCTGAGCTGCGCTGGGTGAAGGTGGGCCTGGAGCT
>JAYKJF010000054.1:0-3257 GCA_035285785.1 Cyanobacteriota bacterium | reverse complement strand
CTCGGGCCAGCTGCCGAAATTCGCCGAGGAAAGCTTCCGCTGCGCCGACGACGACCTCTGGCTCACCCCCACCGCCGAGGTGCCCATCACCTCCCTCCACCGGGAGGAGGTGCTCGAAGCCAGCCAGCTGCCCCTGCGCTACGTGGCCTACACCCCCTGCTTCCGCCGGGAGGCCGGCTCCTACGGCCGCGACACCCGGGGCCTGATCCGCCTGCACCAGTTCAACAAGGTGGAGCTCTACTGGTTCTGCCACCCGGATGCCTCCGAAGCGGCCCACGAGCAGCTCACCCACGATGCGGAGGCCGTGCTCGAGGCCCTCGAGCTCCCCTATCGCCGCATCGAGCTCTGCACCGGTGATCTGGGCTTCTCCGCCGCCCGCACCTACGACCTGGAGGTGTGGCTGGCGGGCGCCGGCGCCTACAGGGAGATTTCCAGCTGCAGCACCTGCGGCGATTTTCAGGCCCGCCGCAGCGCCATCCGCTGCAAGGACGAGGGCAAGGGCACCCGCCTGGTGCACACCCTCAACGGCAGCGGCCTGGCCGTGGGGCGCACCATGGCAGCCCTGCTGGAGGCGGGCCAGCAGAGCGACGGCAGCGTGACCCTGCCCGCGGCGCTGGTGCCCTATTTCGGCGCCGAGCGGCTCTCCGCCGCCCCCTAGCCCGGCCCACCCCCCAGAATGAACCCCATTCGCCTCACCCCCGCCTGATGGGAGTTCTCACAGCCCTGGCCATCCTGGCCGGCCTGATCGTGGTTCATGAAGCGGGGCATTTCTTTGCGGCGGTGTGGCAGGGCATCCGGGTGAGCGGCTTCTCCGTGGGCTTTGGTCCCGCCCTGCTGCAGCGCCAGCGCCGGGGCGTGCAGTTCGCCCTGCGGGCCATCCCCCTGGGGGGCTACGTGTCGTTCCCCGACGACGATCCCGACAGCGCCCTGCCGCCCGATGATCCCGATCTGCTGCGCAACCGGCCCCTGCCGCAACGGGCCCTGGTGATCGCCGCCGGCGTGCTCGCCAACCTGCTCCTGGCCTACCTGGTGCTCCTGGCCCAGGGCTATGCCCTCGGCATCCCCGCCGGCTTCAGCACCTCCCCCGGGGTGCTCGTGGCCGGGGTGCAGCCGGGCCAGCCCGCCGCCCTCGCGGGCCTGAGGGAGGGCGATCGCATCCTCTCCCTCAACAACGCGCCCGTGGCCGGCGGCCAGGAGGCCGTGGCCGGCTTCGTGCAGCAGATCAAAGCGTCGCCCCAGATTCCCCTGCGCCTCCAGGCCGAGCGGGGCGGACGCACGGTGGCCATCACCCTCACCCCCGCCGACCAGGGCGGCACGGGCCGCATCGGCGCCCAGCTCCAACCCTTCGGCACGGAAGCCTTCCGCGCGCCCAAATCCCCCCTGGAGCCGTTCCGCCGGGCCAACCACGATTTCTTCACCCTCACCAAGCGCACCGTGGAGGGCTTCCTCACCCTCTTCACCCATTTCGGCGAAACGGCCTCCCAGGTGTCGGGCCCGGTGAAGATCGTGGAGATGGGCGCCTCCCTCGCCAACCAGGGCGGCAGCAGCCTCTTTCTCTTCGCCGCCCTCATCTCCATCAACCTGGCCGTGCTCAACGCCCTGCCCCTCCCCCTGCTGGATGGGGGCCAGTTCGCCCTGCTGCTGATCGAGGGCCTGCGGGGGCGGCCCCTGCCGGAGCGCTTCCAAACCGCCTTCATGCAATCGGGCTTCGTGCTGCTGGTGGGCCTCTCCCTGGTGCTGATCGTGAAGGACACCTCCCAGCTGCCCATGGTGCAGCAGCTCTTCGGCCGCTAGGCCATGCCCCCCCTCCCGAGCGCCCGCAGCCGCGCCCCCCTGCTGCTGGAGCGTCTCGGGGCCCTCTATCCGGAGGCCGCCTGCGCCCTCCATTGGCGCACCCCCTACGAGCTGCTGGTGGCCACCATCCTCGCGGCCCAGTGCACCGATGCCCGGGTCAACCAGGTGACGCCCGCCCTCTTCGCCCGCTTTCCCGATGCGGCCGCCGCCGCCCGGGTCAACCCGCAGGACGTGGAGCCCTACGTGCACGCCACCGGCTTCTACCGCAACAAGGCCAAAGCCATCGTGGGCGCCTCCCGCCTGCTGGTGGAGCGCCACGGCGGTGAGGTTCCCGCCGCCATGGAAGAGCTGGTGCAGCTGCCGGGGGTGGGGCGCAAAACCGCCAATGTGGTGCTGGCCGTGGCCTTCGGCATCCATGCCGGCGTCACGGTGGACACCCACGTGCGGCGCCTCGCCCAACGGCTGGGCCTCAGCCGCCAGAGCGATCCCCGCCGCATCGAGGCCGATCTGATCACACTTGTGCCCCAGAGCGATTGGGAACTCCTCTCGATCCGCCTGATCCACCATGGCCGCAGCGTGTGCACCGCCCGCCATCCCGCCTGTGACGGCTGTGGGATCGGGGATCTCTGCCCGAGTCGGCTCAAGGGGTAAGCTCAAACGAAGTTCCGTACTGCACCCGCTGGCCGCATGGCGAAGAAGTCGATGATCGCGCGCGATGTGAAGCGCAAGAAAATGGTGGAGCGCTTCGCCGCCAAGCGCGCGGCCCTCAAGGCCGCCATGGAGGCCGCCAGCGATCCGATGGAGCGTCTGGAGATCCACCGCAAGTTCCAGTCCCTGCCCCGCAACAGCGCCCCCAGCCGCCAGCGCAACCGCTGCTGGGCCACCGGCAAGCCCCGGGGTGTGTATCGCGATTTCGGCCTGTGCCGCAACCAGCTGCGGGAGCGGGCCCACAAGGGTGAGCTGCCCGGCGTGGTGAAGTCGAGCTGGTGAACTCCGGGCCCGCCCAGCGGTGGGCCTGATCCAGGCAAGCGTGGGTGCAGGGCACCCCTGAGCAGGCGGGAGGCACCATCGCCAGCGAAGAAGAGTGTGCCTCGTTCCAAACACGCTCCAAAGAGATTCCAGAGAAATACGGAAAGCCGACGGGGGTGAGGGGTCGGGTGTAAGAATCAAAAATGACTCAGAAGCAATAACGCCCAGTGCAAGGACAAACGCAGTCGATCTCCTTTGATGGCCGGGAGATCCGGCTGACCAGTGGCCGCTATGCCCCCCAGGCCGGCGGCGCCGTGATGGTGGAGTGCGGAGATACGGCCATCCTGGTGACGGCCACCCGCTCCAATCCCCGCGAAGGCATTGATTTCCTCCCCCTGATCTGCGATTACGAGGAAAGGCTCTACGCCGCCGGGCGCATCCCCGGCAGTTTCATGCGGCGGGAATCCCGCCCCCCCGAGCGGGCCACCCTGATT
>JAYKJF010000053.1:0-13984 GCA_035285785.1 Cyanobacteriota bacterium | reverse complement strand
GGCACACCAATCCCCTTTTCAGATCGGCTCTAGTAGCAGATGGCGAGCCATGAAAAGGTTTGCCAACGCAGCCAGCACATGCACTTTGCAGCGATTTTTCGCCATTCCCCTCAGCCTTGTCTTCTGAAAGCTGAATTGCTGCTTCACGACTCGGAAGGGATGCTCCCCTTTGGCTCGGATGTGGGCTTTGGTGCACGTTGGCCGCTGTGGTCTGCACCGAGTGGATCAAACCGCTCTCGGCATCGACCCCGATGTGGACTTTCATGCCCCTCCTTCATCTGTCCATTTCCCGTAGTGCCGGTGATGGGTGGCTGGGTTGTGGCCCATCAAGGCCGCCAGATCGCGCACAGGGATGGATCGCTCATAGGCCTTCTGCCCCGCCAGGCGTAGCCATGCCGAAGGCTGTATGGCGTGAGGCCCGGAGTGGCCGCCACCAAGGATTGCCAAAAGGGGAAGCGATCCAGAAGCTGACGGAACGCATCGTCAACACCCTTGTGTGAGCCTGCCTCGGCCTGCGTGCGAATGGCCGTTGGCAGTTTGACGAGGCCGGATTCCAGCAGCGCCACGGCCCGTGCGCCCTCGCCTCCGCGACCCGGCAGATCAAGGGAAAGCACCCGCCGATCTGGTTGCGCCACTTTCAGCGTGCGTGCATTGCGCTTCACATTCCCTACATACAGCCGTTCTTCTTCCACGCGCAGAACCTCCAATTCAGCCGGGCGTAGGCCAAACAAGCCAACCAAGGCCACAGCCAGGTGCAAATCCTCTCTGTTCGCCTCCTGGAGCCGGTCCAACAGGGCCGCCAAGGCACTCTGGGCAAAAGGCCTGGGCCCTTCTGGTGCCGCTTTCTGCAGTTTTGACATATGGTTTTGCTTCTCCCCGCAGGGACACTAACCCCGCCGATAGGGGCAGAACGGCGCGAAATGGTGCGCCGGAGAATTGTTGGCCGTCATGCAGTGACAAACGACGACTTTGGGCTCCTCCACCGTGGCTGTGAATGAGATTGCGCCGGACCTTGAGGTTGACAACCCTAAAACGCACCAAACCCATGGCCTTCGCTCCGCAGAAGCCTGCTGCCATGGTGGGTGCCTCCCCTGATCAGCCTCGATCAGGATTTTTGCCAGCAGATGCCTCGCTCAGGCCACCTGAGGTTTTGGCCACAGATACCGCAAGCTGACCCCCAGCAGAATCAACACCATGCTGGCCAGGGTGGCTGGCTGGAAGGGCTCGCGCAACAGCAGCGCCGCTGTCAGCACCGTTACCACGAGGCTTGTGGAGCTCGCCAGACCAAGCTGGCCCACCGTGTAATGGCGCTGTGAAAATTGCCGCAGCACTTCTGCGCCCAGGCACAGGGTGAGCCCGTAGATCACGATCACACCCATCACCCACCAGAGCCGTAGGTAGAAGAAGTGTTGGGGCCCGTATTGCTGCAGGGCAATCACGGCAAACACCAGCGCACCGGCCAGGTTGGGGATTCCTACCGAAAGGCCTCGGCACAGGGTGTGGCCGGCCATGGTGCGGCGGATGCAGTTGCGCAGGGCTGTGGCGCCGACCGACACGAGGGCCCACAACACGCCGGTCAGTTGATCCATCATCTCCGGGTGGCCCAAGGCCATCGGCCGGAACAGGCGTCCCACCAGCAGACCGGTTGTGATCAGTCCCAGCGACCACCAGAACCGTTCGGGCAACCGCTCCTTGAGCCAGGTTCGGGCCAGGAGTGCCGATGC
Organism: Cyanobacteriota bacterium; assembly: GCA_035285785.1. Classification (GTDB taxonomy): domain Bacteria; phylum Cyanobacteriota; class Cyanobacteriia; order PCC-6307; family Cyanobiaceae; genus Cyanobium. The sequence goes on along the minus strand of JAYKJF010000053.1, from coordinate 12,260 downwards.
CGGCAACGTGAGGGCAAACAGCAAGGTCTGGCTGATCACTGTGAGCTTGTCGAGCGCCAGAAAGAAGGCCATCGGAGCCAGGAAGCAACCAAAGAAGGCATCGGTGGCCAGTTGAATCCGCTGCGTTCGCGACAACAGCCCCATCTGGGCCCAGGTGCGGCGCGGTTCCGAGAGGATGAGGGCCAGGCCGATCATCAGCTGGCTCACCAAAAACACATTGCAGAAGCTGATCGGATTTTCACCCCCGATCGGGTTGGCGCTGCCCTGGATCTGCAGCCCCTTCAGGACGGTGCTGCGCAGCCCGGTTACCACCACATAGCCCACCAGGCCGATGCTGTTGAGATCAATCATCGGGGCAAGGGCGCTCCGCTGCTTTCTAAAATTTTTCCTGTTTCCCCATCCACCCGCACGTAGCCATCCACCAACGGGCGCAAGAGCTGGATGGTTTTGGGTCCGCGTTTGTAGGCCTCTTCAATGATGGCAACCGGCACATAGCGGCCCGTGGTTTGATAGCGCTCAAGAGCCCGCTGCCGGCTCACCTGGATCGGCACGGAAACTTCAACGATATAAATCCTGTATCCCAATTGGTGTAGCCGGGGGAACAGTGGCAGGTAGCGATCCGGCTTGGTCATCGTGCCGTCGTAAAGAAAACTCACCCTGCAGGGTTGGCCAATTCCCCGCAGCAGGGCATTCACCACATCCCCTGTTTCCGCCTGGGTGGCGTAGGCGTTCCACCCCTGATATTCGGGCAGGTCCAACCGCAGCGCATCGGCATCGATGCGAAGGCTGACTGTGTGGAGCAACATGGGCGCGTTCTGGCGCAACCAGGTGGTTTTCCCGGAACCGGGGGGGCCGGCCGTGAACAGGGCGATCGGTTGCTGCCCCTGAACACAGCGCGCCCCGGCGCTGGCCTTTGCCAGCATGCGCCTGTGGAGCTGGTGTCGCGCCCAGGTGTATTGCTGCCCCAGGCGATGTTGATCACGGGTCTGGGGCAGGGCTTTCAGACACCGATCCAGCTGTTGCTGGCTACCCGGATCGATCGCGGGCCGACCGCTGGCCTCCGGGGGCGGGGGACAGCCGCTGAGGGCCATCACCGACAGGACGGCCAGGACATCCACCATGGGTGTGATCGGTTCGCCTCCCATTTCAGCAACGCATCGAAGGGAGAATGAAAACCAATGAAGCAAGCGACATGGTTTGGGCGAAAGGCTGGACACGGGCGGTCAGGGCCCTGGCCGCCGTTTTCTGTGGCCTTTGGCTGGTTCTCAGCCCCCATCCGGCCTGGGCCGATGGGCTTCCGAGCCCGGAGGCCTATCGCTGCGATGGCGAACCCCTCACCGCCCTTCTGGTGAAGGGGCCCATGGATGAGCCCGCCATTCCGGATCCCAGCACCGGCCCCGTGCCGATCGGGGGAAATGTGGTGCTGGCCTGGCGGGGGATGAGCCTGCAGTTGCCGCGCACCAACAACGCCGGGCCCGCCAGCTTCAGTGATGGCAAGTGGTGGTGGAGCCTGGAGGATCCGGCCCACCCCCGCTTCCGCCTGCGGCGCCCCTTCGGCGACATTCAGGACTTCTCCTGCGAGCGCGCCAGCCCCTGACGGCAACGACAACCCCCTTACCATGATTTTTGGGCTGAACGGCCCCTCCACTCATCGTTTGGTTGGCACCGCGTTGGCTCTCCCGCAGCTCCTCCTCCAGCTCTCGGTGCCCCAGCTCTCGCTGCCTGAGCTCCCGCTTCCCCAGCTCACCCGCAGCGATGGGCTCTGGTGGGCCGCCCTGGCGGTGCAACTGATGGCGATCCCCGGCACCCTCCTGCCCGTACTCCCCGGCCTGGCCCTGTTGCCCCTGGGGGCCTTGCTATGGGTCTGGGCCGTGGGCTGGAGTGCGGGCTGGCCGGCCCTGCTGCTGGCGGGTGTGATCCTGCTGCTGGGTTGGGGGGCCGACGCCCTCGGCCTGGTGCTGGGGGCGGCGCGCATGCAGGCCACCCGCTGGGCCTACATCGGCTCCGGCCTGGGGCTGGCGGCCGGCTTGTTCGGCTTCCTGCCGGCCTTGCCGGTGGGTGGCCCCTTGATCGGCGCCCTGGTGGGTCCGCTGTTGGGAGCGGCCATCGGCGAGCTGCTCACGGCCCCCACCACGCTTGGACCCTTTGGCCTGCTGCGCCTGAAACGCTCGCTCCTGGTGGGGCTGGCGGTGGTGGCGGGGATGCTGGTGAGCCGTCTGGCCCAATGCCTCCTGGCCGTGTTGGGCGTGCTGGGCTTCGTGCTGCTTACGGCAGGTCGCGGGTGAAACCGGTGTGGTCGGTGGTGCCAAACAGTTGCCGGTAGGCGGCGGTGACCACGCACACCGCCAGGGGCCAGGCCACGAACAGACCCACCCCGGCGGCCAACAAACCCAGAACCAGGAGCCCCAGGGTCAGCAGCATCAGTTGCACCACCTGGGGCCAGCACCGGTCCACCACCTGCCAACCCCTGGCCAGGGCCGCAAAGGGGTGGTCGTCATGGAGCAGGGCCACCTGGGGAAGGAAGGCCTGGCTCACGGTGAGATAGCAGGCCCCCGCCAGCACCAGGAGGGCCGGAATCAGGGCCAGCAGCGGGTTGGCCAGGCTCAACACCACCGCCAGCAGCAGCAGCATCGTGACGGCGGCAACGATGCCGCATCCCAGCAGGAAGCCCGGCAGATATAGCCGCAGCAGGGCCTTCCCATCCCAGTGGGCGAAGGTGGACAGGGTGGGTCGTCCACCCTTGAGCGCGATCCAGGCCCCCCGCACCAACCCGCTGCTGCCCCAGAGGTTGAGCACGATGCCCGCCAGCACATTCAGCACCAGGAGGCAGAAGCTCACCGTGCCGTAGCGCAGCCAGGGCAACAGGGCCTCCCAGCGGTCCGCGGTCAGCGCTGGATCGATGGGTTCCGGGAGATTGTCGGGTGAGAAGGAGGGTTGGAGGGCCGCCAGCAGCAACTGCAGGGCAGTGAGCAGCAGGGTGAAGCCCAGAAACCACCAGGGCGCCCGGGCAAAGGCCTTCCAGCCATCCCGCAGGGCCAATCGCACATCCAGGCGTGGGCTCGGCTGGGCAGGATTCATCCGCGTGCACCTGCACAGAACCTCCTGAAATTAGGCAGGTTTTCGCCATTTGCGTACCGCCTCCCCCACGGCGTTGGCCGCTGCTGCTACGTCCCGCTCCTCCGTGCCCCGGCCCAGCCCGAAGCGGATCGTGGCAGCGGCCTCCTGCCGGCTGCGCCCCAGGGCCGCCAGCACATGGGAGGGGCTGCCCTGGCTGCAGGCCGAGCCGCTGCTCACCGCCAGCTGGCGCCGCAGGTCCCGATGGAGCTGGGTGCCGTCCACGCCCGCCACGGTCACATTGAGGTTGTGGGGCAGCACGTGCCGGGCCGTTCCATTGCGGCTGATCCCCCCCAGCGCGTCCAGCTGGCTCCACAGCTGGTCCCGCAGGGCTCCCAGCCTGCCGGCCCGCTCCTCCCGGTCGGCGAGGGCCAGCTGCAGGGCGGCAGCCAGGCCGATGATCAAGGGCACCGGCAGGGTGCCGGCCCGCAGCCCCCGCTCCTGCCCTCCTCCCAGCTGCTGGGGCGCGACGGCCACCCCCGGGCGGATGAGCAGGGCGCCGATGCCCTTGGGTCCGTAGAACTTGTGGGCGCTGAGCGTGAGCAGATCCACCCCCAGCTCGGCCATGTTGAGGGGGATGTGGCCCACCGCCTGGGCGGCATCGCAGTGCAGCAGCACCCCCTTGCGGCGGCAGAGGGCGGCGATGGCCCCCAGGGGTTGGAGCACCCCGATCTCGTTGTTGGCGGCCATGACCGAGAGCAGCAGGGTGTCGTCCCCCAGGGCCGCCTCCAGCCGCTCCAGAGCCACCAGTCCATCGGGCTCCACCGGCAGCACGGTGAGGGGAGACCCCTGCCGGGCGAGGGCGGCAAGGGGGTCGAGCACGGCCCGGTGCTCCGTGGCCAGCGTCAGCAGGGCCCGGCGCTTCTGGCCGCTGGTGCGGGCCGCTTCCACGGCTCCGCGCAGGGCCAGGTTGTTGGCCTCCGTGGCGCCGCTGGTGAACACCACCGCCTCCTCCGCCATCCCCAGGGCCTGCCCCACCTGGCTGCGGGCGTGCTCCACCGCGGCGGCGGCCTCCAGGGCCGGCCGGTAGAGGCGGCTGGAGGGATTGGCGAACTGCTCCTGCCACCAGGGCGCCATGGCGTCCACCACGGCGGTGGCACAGGGGGTGGTGGCGTGGTGGTCCAGGTAGGTCAGCATGGCTCCATGCTGTCAAAACCTTCCGGAATCAGGGCAGGAGGGCGCCGGAGCTGGGCTCTGGTGGCTGCCCTGCTGGGTGTTGGCCTCCCCCTCGGGTTGGCTCCGTTGGCGCTGGCCGTCCCCCCGACGCCGACGCCCACCGCCGTCCCCGCCACCAAGCCGGAGCCACAGCCAGAGCCGGACTCCCCCACCGACATGCCCCCCCCGCCCCCCGATCTGGTGGTGCTGATCGACAAGGTGGGCATCAAGGGGCGTTACCGGTTGGGGGTGTTTGATCGGGAGGCCGATCCCACCCAGCCCCAGGTGTGGCGCCTCAAGCTCTGGGAGCAAACCCTGGATCGCCTCTTCATTTCCACCGACGTGCTCGATTGCAGCCCCCGGCAGCCGATGCGCATCACCGGGGGCAGTGCCGATGGCCCCAGGCGCCTGATTCTCCGGGAGCTCAATCCCGGCGGTCCGATCACCCCCTCCAATCGGCTGGATCACCAGATCTGGTGGGCCGCCTGTTTCCCCGCCCAGGCCGGCAAGGACCCCGCCACCCTGGCCTCAGAGGCCCGTCGGTTGGGCTACAGCGGCACCCTGGTGGAACGGGAGCAGGTGATGCCTGGCTTCCGCGGGCGCTAGGGGCGCCGCTGGCTGTGGCAGCACCTGTCATGGCGCCATTGTGGCTGGGGCCTGGATGGCTCTGGCGACAGCCCCTAGGCTGGGGTGTCGCGCTCTGTCATGGCCCCCACCACTCCCGCTGGCCCCACCGGCTCTCCCACCGGGCCCGAGGCCGTTCCTGAAACCGCTCCTCCGGAGGCGGAGCAGGCCCCGGTGCGGGTGTTGCTGGTGGACGATGAACCCGGCCTGCGCACGGCCGTGAAGGCCTTCCTTGAGGACGAGGGCTTTGAGGTGAGCACCGCCAACGACGGCGAGGACGGCTGGACCCAGGCCCAGCAGCTGATGCCCGATGTGGTGATCACCGACGTGATGATGCCCCGCTGTGACGGCTTCGGGCTGCTCAAGCGGCTGCGGGCGGATGAGCGGCTGGGGGGCACCCCCGTGATTTTCCTTACCGCTAAGGGCATGACGGCGGACCGCATTGCGGGCTTCACCGCCGGCGCGGACGACTACATCCCCAAACCCTTCGATCCGGAGGAGCTGGTGGCCCGCCTGCGCAATGTGGTGCGTCGGCAGGAGCGGCTGCTGGCGGAGGCGGCCCGCTTCGCCGATGCGGACATCGGCCAGATGGCCAAGCAGATCACGGAGATCCGCTCCATGCTGGGCACCGGTGGCGTGAAGAAGCAGGCGCCGGCCCTCGCGTTCGACTTCACCCCCCGGGAAGCGAGCGTGCTCCAGCTGGTGGCGGAGGGGATGATGAACAAGGAGATCGCCCGCCAGCTCGACACCTCCATCCGCAACGTCGAGAAATATGTGAGCCGGCTCTTCATCAAGACGGGCACCTCCAGCCGCACGGAGCTGGTGCGCTACGCCCTCGAGCATGGCCTCGTCGACTGAGGTCGGCTGGCGTCCCGCCACTTTCAACCAGGGCTGGGCCTACGCCGATCGGGTGGATGCCCCCTGGGCCAGTGCGGCCGCGTTCTATGCCGCCCGCTATCCCCACAGCTCCCTGGAGGACTGGCAGGAGCGGTTGGCGGGCGGTGAAATCCACCGCAATGGTCACCCCCTGGGAGCCGATGGGGCCCTGGTGGCCGGCGACCGTCTGGTGTGGCATCGGCCCCCCTGGCGAGAGGGAGCCGTGCCCGCCACCTGGGCGGTGGTGCACGACGACGGCGACCTGCTGGTGATCGACAAACCCTCCGGCCTGCCGGTGCTGCCGGCGGGGGGCTGGTTGGAGCACACGGCCCTGCGCCTGCTCGAACGGCGCCACGCCTCCGATCCCGCCGGCGTGCCCCGGCCCGTGCATCGCCTGGGGCGGTTCACCAGCGGCCTGCTGGTGTGCGCCCGCCGCCCGGAGAGCCGCCGCTGGCTGAGCGCCAGGCTGCGGGAGAGCACGGCGCACCAGGAGGGGGGGGTGGGGTGCAGGAAGGTGTACCAGGCCCTGTTGGTGCCAGGCGGCCTGCCGCCGGCCCTGGCGCCTGGGGAGCCCCTCACCCTCGACACCCCCATCGGCCGCCGGCCCCATCCCCGGCTGGGGCGGATCTGGTGTGCGGCTCTGGAGGCCCAGCCCGGGGATCTGGCGGCCCGCAGCACCCTCCGGCTTCTGGAGCGCACCACCGCGGGCGATCGGGTGGAGATCACCATCGCCAGTGGCCGCCCCCACCAGATCCGCATCCACTGCGCCGCCCTCGGCGCTCCCCTGCTGGGGGATCCTCTGTATGCGTCCGGGGGGCAGGCCCGGGCAGACGCCCTGCCGGGGGATGGGGGCTACCGGCTGCGGGCCCAGCGGCTCGCGATCCAGCGGCCCGATGGCTCCTTTTGGCGGCTGGATGCCGGGGGGGAGCGGCCCATGCCAGGGTGAATCCGCTCCTGCCGCCCGCCATGCTGCTGCTCGCTTCGGCCTCTCCCGCCCGCCGCCGCCTGCTGGAGCAGGCCGGGGTGCCCCATCGGGTGAAGGTGAGCGGGGTGGATGAGGACGGGATCCAGGATCCCGATCCGGTGCGGTTGGTGCAACGCCTGGCCCAGGCCAAGGCCCTGGCCGTGCGCCGCACCCTGGGTGCGGCCGACGGGGACGTGAACGCGGTGCTGGGGTGCGATTCCCTGCTGGTGTTGGATGGCGAGGTGTTCGGCAAGCCCGGCGATCCGGCTGAGGCGATCAGCCGTTGGCGGCGCATGGCGGGGGGCTGGGGAGCGCTGCACACGGGCCATTGCCTGCTGCGCTGGCCGGGCGAGCCCCAGGAGTGGTGCACCACGGTGACCACCCGGGTGCAGTTCGCCCCCCTCAGCGAGGAAGACATCCAGGCCTATGTGGCCAGCGGCGAGCCGCTGCAGTGTGCGGGGGGCTTTGCTTTGGAGGGCCGGGGCGGCCTGGTGGTGGAGCGAATCGAGGGCTGCTTTTCCAGCGTGATCGGCCTCAGCCTGCCCCTGCTTCGTCGGTGGCTGGGGGAGCTGGGCTGAGGGGAGGTGTGGGGCTGAGGCCGAACCAGCGGGCCAGGGCCGACACGTCCTCCTCCCCATGGCCCGCGGCCATCAGGGCATCTTCCATGGCCGCCACCGTGCGGCACACCGGCAGCTCCAGCCCCGTGGCTTCAGCGGCAGCGAGGGCGATAGCCAGATCCTTGCGGTGCAGGGCCAGGCGGAACCCGAGGGGAAAGGTGCCAGCCACCATGCCTGCGGATCGGTGCTGCAGGGCCCAGGAGCCGGCGGCGCCTCCGCTGAGGGCCTCCCGCAGGGCCTCCATCGGCAGGCCCAGCCGCTGCCCCAGGGCCATGGCTTCCGCCACGGCCGCATAGCTGCCCGCCACCAGGATCTGGTTGATGGCCTTGGCCTGCTGGCCTGCCCCCGCCGGACCGAAATGGGTGATGCTTCCCCCCACCACCTCCAGCAGGGGCCGGGCCCGCTCGAGCACGGCCGCTTCGCCGCCCACGAGCACCGAGAGGGTGCCGGCCCGGGCGCCCTCCGTGCCGCCGGTGACGGGGGCATCCAGCCAGGCGATGCCCCGCTCCGCCAGCCGCGCCGCCAGGCGGGTGGTGCGGTTCGGCTCGATCGTGGAACAGTCGATCACCAGGGCCCCCGACGCCAGGGCCTGGGCAGCGCCCCCGCTTCCGAAGAGCACCTCCTCCACCGCCATCCCATCGCTCACACACACCATCAGTACCTCGGCTCCGGCAGCGGCCTCGGCCGGGCTGGCGGCGGCCCGGGCCCCGGCGGCCACCAGGGGCGCCTCCCGCTCCCGGGTGCGGTTGTGCACGGTGAGGGGCACGCCGGCCGCCAGCAGATTGGCCGCCATCGGCGCGCCGAGCGCACCGAGGCCCAGGAAGGCGGTGGGGGGGTGAGTCATGGTGCGGCCATCGCGAATCAGGATGGGGCGATGGCCATTCCACCATCCGCGGGCGCCCCCCCCGCCAGCGACACCGACGACCCCCTCGCCCTCGACCCCGGCTGGCCCTGCTCCGTTTCCCTGATCCCATTGGCGGAGGCGCTGGAGCAGAGCGTGTTTCGCAGTGGCCTTAGCCGGCAGGAGTGGCTGCAGCGGCTGGCCCGCGCTCTCGACAAGCCGGCCCTGCTGCCCCTGCTCTGGCTGCTGCCGCGGGGCTGGCGGCTGGCGCCGGCCCACCTGCCCCCCCGGCTGCAGGCCCTGGGCGGCGTGCTTGAGCGGGGTCTGCTCACCCCCACTCTGCTGGCGGCCCTGGCGGATGACCTGCCCCATCTGCTGCCGGCGTCGGCGGATCACAAGCCCTCGGCCCTGGCGCTCTGGGCCGATCGGGAGGGCCCGCCGCTGCCGGGGGCCTTGGCGGATCTCCTGGCCCTGGGCCCCAGGGAGGACGACCCGCCGCCCCTTCCCCCCGGCAAGCCAGACCCCTCCCGCCCCGCGGGCTTCACCGCCCTCACCGGCGGCCTGGTGTGGGGCAACCGGGGCCTCAGCCCCGGGCAATCGCCTCCGGAGCTGGCGCGCAACAGCCGTTGCGCCCGAGCCCTCAACCGCCTGGGGGCCAACCTGCTGGGCGGCGAGGGCGGCGACCCCTGGTCACTGGAGGGCTGCACCCGCCCCGCGGCCCTGGTGCGGGAGCTGGAACGCCAGGGCTGGCAGCTGACCGCCCAGCTGCGCTGTGGCATCACCAGCTTCGGGCTGGGGGCCTCTTTGCCCCTGGCCGAAGGGGATGGCTGGAGCCAGGTGCCCCTGGCTGTGCCGATCCGCACGGGCCTGCTGGATGGGGAGGGCCGGGAGCGGGTGTCGCTCCTGCCCCATTGCTGCCTGGAGATGGAGTGGCGCCGGGGCGATGACACCATCCGCCTGCAGCACTATCAGGGCATGGAGGGGCTCTGCGGCTGGGAGGGGCTCAATGATCTGCAGCGCCCCTGGCAGAACGATCGCCAGAACGGCACGGTTCACTATTTCGGCGAGACATACCAAGGGGAACGGCTCTCTGCCGCCCTCGACCTCTGCGATGTGCTGGCGTGGGTGCACAACCTGGAGGCCACGGAGCGCCACCTGTTCCATGGGGGCTATGGCCCCCTGGGCCTCTGCATCGACAGTGCGGCCCTGCTTCAGCAGGGTCTGGAGGGGCGTTGTGATGTGTTTCCCGTGCTGCTGGGAGGCCTCTGGCGGGAACGGCTGCAGCGGCGGTGCCAGACGCTTCTGGCCAGCGCCCCCATGGCGGCGGAACACCGCGCGGCTCTGGAGCGCTACCAGGGGGCTCTGGCGGCCCTGCCCTTTGATGGCTTTCTGCAGGGGGAGACGGCGGATCGGGCCCTGGCCCGGTTGCGGAGGTCCCAGCCCAAGAGCAGCCCCTTTGTGGTGGTGGCTGCGCTGGCGCGGCCCTGAGCCTCAGGGCTGCGGGGGCATCGCCGCCAGAATCGCCTGGATCACCGCCTCCCGGTGGCGCTCGGAGAAGGGCCCCTGGTTGCCGTTGTGGGTCATGCCGGCGATCAGGGTGCGACGCACGGCGCCAGCGCGCACGGCCTTGTTCCAGGGCGTGAAGGGAAGGAGGGGCGAGCGGCCGGGAAAGGCGATGCGGCCCAGCACCTGCAGGGGATCCCGGGTGCCCACCACCGTGGTGATTCCCGCCACCTTGGTGAGTGGCTGGTTGCCGCTGAACACGCCGCAGAAGGTGATGATGTGCACCGGGCAGCGGCAGATGCGGCGCAGGTAGTCGGCCATCCCCATGGCCATTTCGCCACCGCCGCTGTAGCCCAGCAGGGTGATCGCCGAACCGGAGGAGGGATGGAAGCCCTGCTCGGCGAGCCGCTCGGCCACCTTCAGCGCCTGCTCCACATTCACGATGGGCCCATAGCGCCGATCCGAGGAGATTCCCACCTTGATCACGTTGTTGGCCTGCACGAGCATCCCCGCCAGCACCTGCACCAGGGCGCTGGGGTTCTGCTCCTGGAGGGTGAACAGTCGGCGCCAGAACCAGGCGGTGCCTGGATCCTCCGCCAGACCCACGGGCAGGACGGTGTAGGCCTCGATGCCCTTGAGGAGCCGGGTGTGGGGGCCGAGGGCCTGCTCCAGAAGGGAGAGAAAAGCGGTGATGCGCGGGGGGTGCTCGTTGGCGTGCTGATGGATGCCATCGAGATACACCACGTAGTGGGGTTCTGGCCCCACCCGGCTCCGGGCCCATTCCTTCTCAGCGGCAAAGAGCTGGGCGGGCTCCTGCAGGCCGCCGATCCAGCCCTCCCAGAAGGCGAACTGCCCCACCAGCGAATAGATGCCGGCGGTGGGAATGAGCACCAGCAGGAGCACGCCGATCACCCGCAGGAAGGGGTCCTGCTCGACGTCGTTCAGCAACGCCGCCAGGGGGCCCAGCAGATGGCCGAACACCAGCAGCACCAGTCCGAGGCCGATCACCCCGAACACCCCCAGGCTCCCATTGCGCTGGTGGCGGGCCTGGGTGCGGATGGCGGCGCGGATCGCCGGGCTGGGGGAGGGGGTGCCCATGGCTACAGCTCCCCCAGATGGGTGGCGAGGGTGGTGTAGCTGGCCTGCCAGCTCTGGCGAAACCGCAGCCACACCAGCACCGCCGCCAGCCCATAGCCCGGGCTGCAGAGCACCAGGGCTTCCAGGGGGGGCAGGGCGAACTGGGTGTGCACAAAGGCCACCACGTTCAGATGCACCAGCACCCAGAGGGTGCCGGCGATCAGGGCGCCCACATAGGGCGCCGCCGCCAGCACGTAGAGGGTGGCGGGCAGCAGGCAGGGGGCGACGCCGCCCAGCAGGGTACCGGCATCCACGGGCTGGGAGGCGAACCAGCGCAACAGCACCATGTCGATGGCCAGGGCCAGCAGCAGGGCCACCGAGAAGATCAGGCCATCCAGCAGGAGATGCACCAGGATCTGCCGCCCGCTGAGCCGGTTGGCCAGCAGGGCGAACACATGGGAGAGGGCCATCGACGCTCCCACCACCAGCAGCAGACCCAGGCCGAGATCGGTGGTGGCCAGCCAGAGGCCCAGTTGCCGGAGAAGGTGGCTGGGGGTGCTCATGGCCTCCGCCCCATGGACCAGGACGGGGGGCAGCGCCAACATGAGCGCATCAGGACTTCTCTGGGTGTCTCAAGGTAAATCACGCCTCCGCCGGATTTCCCTGCCCCCCTGGGGCAGGATCGGTTGGCCGCTGGGGAGTGTGGCCCTGCTGCTGTCGGCCTGTGGCCCCAGACCTCCCTGGCCGGTGCGGGAGCTGGCGCCGAGTCCCGTGCCGCCCCAGTCGGAGGCGGCCATGGAGCGCTGTGCCCAGACCCTCCGGGCCCGCGTGGGTCTGCAGCCGGAGCAGGCCGCACCGGCCGATCCCACCAACTTCGGCGAGCGCCAGCCCCGGGACGTGTATGGACGCCGGGTGCCCCATACCCCCCAGTTGATCGTGCTGCACGAAACCGTGGTGGGTGAGGCCGACACCCTGCGGCTGTTCCGCACCCCCCATCCCCGGGATGCGGACCAGGTCAGTTACCACCTGCTTGTCACCCCCCGGGGCGAGCGCCTGCGGCTGGTGGACGATGGCAAGCGGGCCTATGGGGCTGGCATGTCGGCCTGGGGCGACATGAGCGTGCGCATCCGTCCCACCTCCGTGGGCTCGATCAACAACGTGGCCCTCCACCTCGGCCTGGTGAGCCCCCCCGATGGCCGCGGCGACAGCCCTGCGCACAGCGGCTACACCCCGGCCCAATACCAGGCGGCCGCCGCCCAGGTGCTGCTCTGGCAGGCCCGCTGGGGCATCCCCCTCAACCGGCTCACCACCCATGCGGCCGTGGATCGGAGTCGCAGCCGATATGACCCCCGCAGCTTCCGCTGGGAGCTGTTCGACCAGGCCTGGAAGGCCGCGGCCAGCCGCTGTGGCTTCTCGGCTTATGACACTGGGCTGGCGGCTCCGTGAGCGATGGCTGGGAGGGTGGAGATCCCTGTTGAATTAGGGTGTT
>JAYKJF010000052.1:0-11438 GCA_035285785.1 Cyanobacteriota bacterium | reverse complement strand
ACTGTTGCCCCGCCCGATCGGAGACCTGAATGACCAGCAGCGGCAAGATGAGAATTTATGAGCTGTCACGGGACCTGGGCCTGGACAACAAGGACGTGCTCGACGCTGCCGAGAAGCTCGCGATCCCCGCACGCAGCCACAGCAGCTCCATCAGTGATGAGGAAGCCACGCGGATTCGCGCCCTGATCCGTGGCCAGGACCAGGCCGGCGGCGCTTCGGCGCCCCAGGGGGGCCCAGGCAAAACCATTCTTTCGGTCAAGAAAGCCCCCGGTCAGCCCTCCGCTCCGACCAGTCCCCCGCCCGCCAAGGCACCGGCACCCCCGGCGGCCAGCGGCGGTCCGACCCCACCGGTCCCCCCCGTCAACCCGGCACGGCCTGTGGTTGCTCCGCCCCCCCGGACCGCCCAGCCCACTCCACCGAGCCCCGTGCGCGACGACAAACCGGCCGCCGCCCCCAGTCCCAGGCCCCAGCCGCGGCCTGCCGCAGCCGCCCCGCCTCCGGCCCGACCTGCCGCGGCGCCACCCCCGCCGACCAACGCCCCCAAACCCCAGGCGCCCCAGGCAGCAGCCCCACCCCCGCGGCCGACGGCCCCTCCCCAGCGCCCCGCCAGTCCCCCCCAGGTGGTGCGCCCCACCCCGGAGGGCGGCGGCGCCCCAACCCAGAGCAACCGTCCCCCTTCACCGCCCCCCGCCAGGCCCCTGGCCGGGGCACCTGAACGCCCCGCGGCGCCTCCCGCCAGGCCGGCGGCCGCTCCGGTGAACCGTTCACCCCAGTCCCCGCCCCCCCAGCGCCAGGCCCCGGGCGGTCGTCCGCCCCTGCCATCCACCAGCCCACGTCCGGTCAAACCCGGCAGCCCTCCCAGCGGCGCCGGCAGGCCCCAGCTGGTGGGCCGTCCCCAACCGGGAGGACAGCCCCCCCAGGGCACCGGCACCCGACCAGCTCCCCCCTCGCCACGGCCCCAGCGTCCCGGCGCCCCCGCCCCCATCCGCCAGGGCACCCGTCCGCCCGGGGCTCCAGGGCGCGGCCCCGCAGGGCCCACCCGGGGCAGCACCCCGCTGGAGCTGTTTGGCAAGCCGATCCGCCGCGATGGATCCGGGGGCACCCCAACGGCGGGTGAACCACCGCGGGCCGGCGCTCCCATCCGCCCGGGGCGACCCGCAGGCATGCGGAAGCCCATGGCTCCCGGGGAGCTCATGCAACTGCAGAAACCGAGTGGCCGACCCACCGCAGCCCCGCCGAGGCGCCCGGATCGCAGCGGCGAAGCGGGCAAAGCGGAGGGCGATCAGCCCCTGGTTCCCCCCACAGCCACCCCGCCCGCACCCCCGCGGCGGCCCGGCTTCAAGCCTCCCCAACCGGCGGGTCCCGCCCGCGCCCGCCGTCCCGACTGGGATGACAGCGCCAAACTGGAAGCGCTGCGCAGCCGCACCCCCCAGAAGCAACGCCAGAAGGTGCACATCATCGGGGAAAACGATGATGCCCTCACCGCCGAAACGGGTGGCTACGCCGGTGAACAGGAGGCCATGGTGCTGCAGGCCAGCCTGGCCCGCCCGGCCAAGCCGCGAGGCACCCCGGCCGCGCCCAAGCCCAGCGTGGCCGTACGCAAGCGCAAGAAGGAAACCACCCGCCAGCGGCAGCGGCGCCGGGCCATGGAGCTGCGCGCAGCCCGGGAGGCCAAGGCCCAGAGGCCCGAAATGCTCGTGGTGCCCGATGGGAACCTGACCGTGCAGGAGCTGGCCGACAAGCTGGGAGTGGAGAGCTCGGAGATCATCAAGAGCCTCTTCTTCAAGGGGATCATTGCCACAGTCACCCAGACCCTCGATCTCCCCACCATCGAGACGGTGTCCGATGAATTCGGCGTCCCCGTTCTGGAGGACGACGTGCAGGCGGCGGCCGCCAAGACCGTTGAGATGATTGAGGAGAGCGATCTGGCCCACCTGATCCGTCGCCCCCCCGTGGTGACGGTCATGGGCCACGTCGACCACGGCAAGACCAGCCTTCTCGACGCGATCCGGAAAACCCGGGTGGCGGCAGGGGAAGCCGGTGGCATCACCCAGCACATCGGCGCCTACCAAGTGGATGTGCCCCATGCGGGCGAGATGCGCAAAATCACCTTCCTCGACACCCCGGGGCACGAGGCCTTCACCGCCATGCGCGCCCGGGGCACCAAGGTCACCGACGTGGCCGTGCTCGTGGTGGCAGCCGATGACGGCGTGCGTCCCCAGACCCTGGAGGCCATCAGCCACGCCCGCGCTGCGGAAGTGCCGATCGTGGTGGCGATCAACAAGATCGACAAGGAGGGGGCCTCACCGGATCGGGTGAAGCAGGAACTCTCCGGCCACGACCTGCTGGCGGAAGACTGGGGCGGCAACACGGTGATGGTGCCGGTGAGCGCCATCAAGGGCGACCAGATCGACCAGTTGCTGGAGATGATCCTCCTCGTCTCCGAGGTGGAGGATCTTCAGGCCAACCCCGACCGCATGGCCCGGGGCACCGTGATCGAGGCCCACCTCGACAAGGCCAAGGGCCCGGTGGCCACCCTGCTGATTCAGAACGGCACCCTGCGCAACGGGGATGTGCTCGCCGCGGGCCCCGTGCTCGGCAAAGTGCGCGCCATGGTGGATGACACCGGCAAGCGGGTGAAGGTGGCTGGCCCCTCCACCCCCGTCGAGGCCCTTGGCTTCAGCGAGGTGCCCACCGCCGGTGATGAGTTTGAGGTGTATGCCGACGAGAAGAGTGCTCGGGCGGTGGTGGGCGATCGCGCCACCGAGGCCCGGGCCAGCCGCCTGGCCCAACAGATGGCCTCCCGTCGGGTGTCCCTGGCCTCGATGTCGGGTCAGGCCAGCGAAGGCGAACTCAAGGAGTTGAACATCATCCTCAAAGCCGACGTGCAGGGCAGTGTGGAGGCGATCCTCGGCTCCCTCGAACAGCTGCCCCAGGAGGAAGTTCAGGTGCGGGTGCTGCTTTCGGCCCCGGGCGAGATCACCGAAACCGACGTGGATCTGGCCGCCGCCTCCGGCGCCGTGATCGTGGGCTTCAACACCTCCATGGCCCCAGGGGCCAAGCGGGCGGCTGACGCCACCGGGGTGGACGTGCGCGACTACGAGGTGATCTACAAGCTGCTGGAAGATATCCAGCTGGCGATGGAAGGTCTGCTGGAACCCGAACTGGCGGAGGAAGCCCTGGGCGAAGCGGAGGTGCGGGCCGTGTTCACCATCGGCAAGGCCGCGGTGGCTGGCTGCTACATCACCAACGGCAAGGTGCAGCGCAACTGCAAGGTGCGGGTGCATCGCGGCAAGGAAGTGGTGTACGAAGGCGACCTGGACTCCCTCCGACGCAACAAGGACGATGTCAAGGAGGTGGCCACCGGCTTCGAGTGCGGCATCGGCTGTGATCGCTTCTCCTCCTGGCAGGAGGGCGATCGCATCGAGGCCTACAAGCTGGTCACCCAGCGCCGCACCCTGAGCACCTGACACCGGTGAACCCACGCACGGAACCCCTCCTGTGGATCCAGCTCCTGGGTCTGGCGGTTCTTCCTCTGGAAGCCCTCCTGCTTCTGTTGGTGCTGGGCGGGAGCGATCCTGGCCCCATCCCCCTGGTGGAAGAGCTGCTCTGCTGGAGCCTGGGGGCGGTCGCACCGGCCCTGCTGCTCTGGCGGATGCCAGCGGATGTGTGGTCCGTGCTGTTGGCCCAGATTCCCATCCGGGGCCGGCGGGATCTGCAGCAACGGCTGAGCCGGTTGCAGGAGGGGTTGCCCCTCAAACTTCTTGGCCCCGCCCTGGGGGCCGTTGCCCTTCTCCCCCTGCTGATCCGCCTGGATCAGCAGGCCGCCCTCGCCGCTCCCCTCTGGCGCCCAGGCCACCTTCCCCGGCCCGTGGCCCTGCTGCTGGCAGCCCTGTTGCTGGCCCTGATGCTCTGGCAGTGGCAGCAAATCGTCCAGGCGCTCTGGCTCCTCAGCCGCCCCCTTTCGGCAGTGGCGGCCACGCCTCCCATGGGTCCTGAGGAGCAGAGACACGACAGGCTCAGCCTGGGGGTGCCCCTCCTTCTTCCCTCCCCCCTGCTGTTTCCAGCTGCACCCAGCCCGCCAGCGGCCGAGCCCCCCTCAGCTGTCGACGGGTCGGCGCTGCCGGTCGAACCAGAGCAACCCGCTGCAGATGACGAAGGCGCTCACCTGGATGAGCCAATCGCTTGAAGGCACCACTTCGCCCGATGCCCCTCGCATCGCCATGGTCGCCAAACCGACCGCCGCCGAAGCGAGGAGGGCGAACCACAGGCCCCGTCTGAGGCCCCTCCAGGGGGTGCGGGCCTCCTGGAGAAGCCGTTCCCTCAGTTCTGGATCGAGTTTTGATCCCACGGTGATCCAGGCACTGGGGGAATGCTAGTTTCGGGCCGCCGCCGGTGTAGCTCAGCGGTAGAGCAACTGATTCGTAATCAGTAGGTCGCAGGTTCAAATCCAGTCACCGGCTTATCTGTCCATCTTTTGCGGGATCACGTCTCAGGTTCCACAGGCCCCCTTTGGAGCCAACCGGCCGCGAGCAGCTCCTCCTCAAATCCGAAGGCCGCGGGATCCACCAGGCGATCGGGGAAGAGCACCCCATCCAGGTGGTCGCATTCGTGCTGAACGACCCGGGCATGAAAGCCCTCCACCCGGGCCTCGTGGGCCTGCCCGAGGGGATCGCGCCAGGCCAGGTGCAGTGTTTGCCAGCGCGCCACCTGCCCCCGCAACCCAGGCACGCTCAGACACCCCTCCCAGCCCACCTGGGTCGCCGTGCCCACGGGAGTGAGCAGGGGGTTGATCAACACGGTTTCAGGGATCGGCGGGGCCTCGGGATAGCGGGGATTGCCATTGATGCCATAAATCACCACCCGCCAGGGCCGACCGATCTGGGGTGCCGACAGGCCCGCACCGTGCCGGGCGGCCATGGTGTCCCGCAGATCGGTCAGCAACGCCACCAGCGGATCGCTGCCGAACCACTCCTCGGGCACCGGGGAAGAAGGTTGCCTCAACCGGGGATCTCCCAGACGCAGCACAGGGACGACAGCCACCCTCAGATCTCCAGCGAGGCGTGCGTTCCAGACTGCCAGGAACAATCTCCCCTCCCACCCACGAGGAGCTTGGCAACCGTGCCGTCTCTCTACCCCTTCACCACCTCCTGACCGGGAATCACCAGGGGATGGCGGTGGGGCAGGTTGCCGAAGTGCTCTCTGGCCACGGCCAGCAACTGCCCTTCACTGGGGTCGGCACTGGCGAGGGTTTCCACCCCCACCAGTCGCTCCATGAGGTCGGGGCGATGGCGACGCACATGGGCCAGGAGCAGTTGGCGCATGTCGCTCTCGCCCGTGCCATGGCCGAGGAGCAACACCGCATCGGCCCCCTCCATGGCCTGGAGAATCCGGTTCAGATAGTCGTGATCCCGGGGTGCCTTCTGGCCGGCGATGTCACGGTCGTGACGATGGCTGAGGTTCTCCCCGCTTCCCCAGACTCCATGGGGAGTGAGCACGGCATGCTCCACCGCATCGCCCTCCAGCAGAAAGGCATCCGTGCGGTGGTGATCCAGGTGAATCACCAGCCGGCGGCTCTGATCTCCCCGGGGCGTGGGGCCCTCCGCTTCTGGACGACCGGGCGTGACCCCTGCCTCCTGGAGCAGATGACGCACCCGCAGAACCGCCTCCGGATCCAGGTCGGGGTGGTGCACCCCCTCCCCCACCTCCAGCCAGGTGTCCTGTCCCCCGGGAAAGCGAATCCTCAGCCGACGTCCGTTCAGGGGGGTGACGTCGGCCCCGAGAGCATGGAGCAGAGCTTCCACTTTGGACGCGCGTAGACCATGGGCCAACGGGTGGCTGAAGAGGGCCTCCAGGGTGCGCTGGTGTTGGCGTTTCATCAAACGGGTGAGCCGCTGAAGCGAACCTATCGACGCCGAGCCGGGTCGGCTGCAGCCGTCACAAAGCTGCGCTCAGGCCCTCTCGACCTTGATCACATCCACAGGACCGCGCCCCATGCGTTCCAGCTCACTGGCCGCCCGCAACGCTGCTTCATGGGTGCGGAAGTGATGGGCCTGCTCGATCAGCCGCACATCCATGATGCTCTGATCCCGTCGGTCGATGCCCAGGAAGGCCTCCATGCCCATGCGCTTGAGCACATACCGCTCGGGCTGACTGCAGGCCAGAGGGTTGGCCGAATCGATTCCGGGGGTCCAGAACGGCATGGACTCTTGCAAGCGCCAGAACGACGGAACTGATGTGATTTTAATTGGCGCGGGGTCGGGCGGGCTTCCTGAAGGTCCAGCCGCCTCAATGGTTCGCCATTGTTGGCCCCGAGTCCGAAAGCCCTTGGTGATGAACTTCCGCCCACTGCACCAGTTGCTGGGCCTCCCAGAGACTGTGGGTTGTCAGGCAGTGGCTCCGGGGATCGCAGATGCGATAGGAGCCATCGGCTTCAGGGGTGATGGTGAACCCCGCCGGAGTGGTGATGGTGTCGTCCACGGGGGTGGAGCAGCGCCTTACCGGACTACTCCCCCAGCGGCCCCCCATGGAAGAGGAACAGAAAACCGTGAAACGACTCGTTGCAGGTCGAGGGTCCTCCTTGCCCGCCCCCCCCGCCTGAGATGATGGGGAGGCGTTTCAACTGCCGGGATGTACACAGACTGGACTGCTGTCATTCTCCTGTTGCTGACCGCTGCTCCCCTGGCCGCCGTCGTGGGCACAACAGCCTTCTTCATCTGGCGCTCGAAACGATCGGGCGTGCGGTAGGAACCCCTGCCCCAGGCAGTCCAAACAGGTCCTGAACCGTCCATCAGCCAGCCGAAGAATCCCGCTCCCTCCGCAGCGCGGACAGGTGGCGATGGCGGTCACCCTGGCTGCGGGAGCCGGAGCGGGGAAAAGGGACATGGCCTGCTGCCAATGGTGTCGGTTTACACACTTTGCCGCGCCTGGCCCCGTTCGCACGGGGGGGGAATCCGGAAGCTTTGTGAAGACTTCCGCCTCGCTTCCGCCAGCAATTCTTGAGCACTGAGCCGCGTTCCCTCCGCCACCAGGCCCGCGCTGGCCGCCAGTGTGCCAATCACGGCTGGGGGATCCATCCCCTTGGCCCGCAGAGCTTCCAGACCTTCCGAGGCCACCCGCTTGCTCAGGCGATGGCCCTTCTGGTCGCAGAGGACCGGCACATGGCCATAGCGGGGAGGGGCGTACCCCAGGGCCTCGCACACCGCCACCTGGGCCCCTGTGGCGCACCAAAGATCCGCTCCCCGCACCACGTCCGTGATCCCGAGGGTGAGCTCATCCACCGCCGTGGCCAGGTGATAGGCCACCACCCCATCGGCCCGTCGGAGCACCACATCCCCCACCTCCCTGGCCCCATCCAGCTGGCCGGCGGGGCCCCAGCACTCCTGCCAGCGGATCGGGCCCCCGTCCAGCTTCAGGCGCCAACTGGGCCATCGCCCCTGGTGCTCCCCCCAGAGGGGAGGCTGGGTTCTGCAATGCCCTGGATAAACCACCAGACGTCCGTGGGGGGCGGAGATGTCGGCCAGGAGCCGGCGGCTGCAATGACAGGGATAGAGCACATCTGAGCGGCGCAGGGCTGAGAGCACGGAGGCATACAGCCCCCTGCGCTCGCTCTGGCGAATCAGAGGGCCGTCCCAGTGCAAACCCAGCCACTGGAGGTCGGACAGGATCGACTCCTCAGCCCCGGGCTTCACCCGGGGACGGTCGAGATCATCCAGGCGCAACAACCAGAGGCCATCAGCGCGGCGGGCCTCCAGCCAACTGAGCAAGGCCGTGCGGAGGTTGCCCAGATGAAGGGCACCGCTGGGCGAAGGAGCGAATCGCCCCCTGACTCCCTGCTGGCGCAGGGCCAGGCCCCGTTCAAAGCAGTCCCGCAAACCCGCGGGCAGGGACACCGAGATCACGGATGAAAAAAGCGGCCCCGCAGGACCGCTCGCAGACAAGAGAAAACCAAGGCGATCAGCCCTGGACGCGATCTTTGAAGAGTTTGCCGGCGGTGAACGCGGGCACACGCTTGGCGGGAATCTTGATCTTTTCGCCGGTCTTGGGGTTCAGACCCTGGCGCTCCGAGCGCTCGCGGGGCTCAAAGGACCCGAAACCCAGGATGGACACCTTTTTGCCTTCCACCACCGAATCGATGATGGTGTCGATGGCGGCATCCACAACCAGGGAGACATCGGTCTTGGTGAGCTCGGTGCGGGCAGCAACGAGATTGACGAGATCTGCTTTGTTCATGGCTTGAAGTTGGGCCTCCGGTGAGCGGTCTGAGGGGGGAATGGAAGAGGAGGCGAATCGGAAGGCCGACCGCCACTGGCATTGCGCCGCCTAATGGTATGGGGATTCTCCCGGTGCTGCAACAACAAAAGAGAGGAACAACAGGCTTTTTGGCCGATGAGCAAATCGGCGAAACATTCAGCAGGTCGTTGGATCAATCCCCTCTAGCGCCCCCTTGAGCCTCTCCAGAAGGGAGGCCCCGTCTCGCACGAGGGCCTCTCCCCCCAGCCCCCCCAGGGCTGCCCCGCTGGCAATCCAGGCGGGCGACCCAGGTGGCAGCCAGTGCAGCAGTCGGGCCACGCTGCGCTGCTGACGCGGGCCGTGAAAGCCCCGCGGAGAGAGCAAGGGCGCCAGGGTCTGGGGGGCCACCGGCACAAGAAGGCGCCCACAGAAGAGGCCATCCTCGCCACCCACCCCATCGCCACAGGCATGGAGCACGGCCGCCCCGGGACTGGGTCCAGGGGTCCAGAGCAGAGCCAATCCCTCCGCCAGCTGATGGTCAGCCCCGAAGGCCTGGAGATCTTTGACCCCCGGCAGCAGATAGGCCTCCTGCTCCTGCACCACCACGGGCCACCCCATCCGCTCCTGCACCCGGCGACAGGATCCGTGTCCATCACGGCCGAGCAAGACGATCCACCCGGAGGTGGCCTGGGCCCTGGCTTCCAGAAAAGCAAAGGTGGCCTCACTGTCGGGAGGGGCATCCACCAGCACCCCTCCGCCACGGGTCTCCAGAAACCAGGAGCTGCCGCCATGGGTCCTGGGATTGGGGGGGAACAACCACAACCCTGGCCCAACCGCTCGCGGCGGCCGACCCGAGCGTTCCGACCCCGGAGAGAAGGCCGATCCGGCCATGGCCCACACAGACAGGGGACAGCAGGGACCCTAATTTGTCTCCAACCGCTCCCCCTTCCCGGTGATCAGGATTGGTCAACCCTGGCCGTTGGGGGCAACGGCAACCCCACGGGGGGTGAATTTCTCCGTGGTGGCCCCCCTGGCCAGCCGGGTGGAGCTGCTGCTCTTTGCCCATGCGGAGGCGGACGAACCCAGCGACGTGATTGCCCTGGATACGCCCCACCGTTCAGGGGACCACTGGCATGTGGAAGTGGAGGGGGTGGGCATCGGCTGCTGTTACGGCTACCGGGTGTTTGGCCCGTTGGAGCCGGGCAACCACGGCTTCAACCCTTCCAAGGTGCTGCTCGATCCCTGTGCCCGGGCCATCGGCGGATGGGATGGCTACCAGCGGGGGGCGGCGGTTGGTGCGATTCCCAACACCTCCTCCTGTCTGAAAGGGGTGGTGACGGAGCGGGATCGGTTTGATTTCACAGCGGCTCCCCGACCACGCCACAGCTGGCAGAAAAGTGTGATCTATGAGCTCCATGTGGGAGGGTTCACCCAGGGGGCCGGCTGCCCCGTGCCGCTGGAGCGGCAGGGCACCCTGCTCGGATTGATCGACACCCTGCCCTATCTCCAGGAGATGGGCATCACGGCCATCGAGCTGCTGCCGGTGATGGCCTTCGACCCGGAGGATGCCCCCGCAGGCCGTTACAACCACTGGGGCTACAGCCCCCTCAGCTGGATGGCTCCCCATCCGGACTACCTGGTGAACCCGGATCCCCTCCAGGCCCGTCAGGAGGTGCGAGAGCTGGTGTCCGCCTGCCACCGGGCGGGATTGGAGGTGCTGGTGGATGTGGTTTACAACCACACCACGGAGGGCAATCAGGCGGGGCCCACCCTGAGCTGGCGCGGTTTTGCCGATTCCACCTACTACCACCAGAACAGCCGGGGCGACTATCTGGATGTGAGCGGTTGCGGCAACAGCATTGCGGCCAACCAGGCCCTCACCCGCCACCTGATTCTGGAATCTCTCGCCTGCTGGGCCAATGAACTCGGCATCGACGGCTTCCGGTTTGACCTGGGCATTGCCCTCAGCCGGGGGCATGAGCTGACCCCCCTCGACCATCCGCCCCTCTTCGAGGCCATGGAGGCCCACCCTGAGCTGAGCGATCTCAAGCTGGTGAGCGAACCGTGGGATTGCGGAGGGCTCTACCGCATGGCCGACTTTCCCGCCCGGCGGGTGGCCACCTGGAACGGGCGTTTCCGTGACGACATGCGCCGCTTCTGGAAAGGGGACGAGAAATGCTGCTGGCCCGTGAGCCAGCGCCTGGCCGGCAACCCCGATCTCTATGGGGGCCAGCCGGCCGCCCTGGGGCGCACCATCACGTTCCTCACCGCCCATGACGGCTTCACCCTGGCGGATCTGGTGAGCTACAACCGCAAGCACAACCTGGCCAATGGCGAAAACGACCGGGACGGCGATAACCACAACAACAGCTGGAATCACGGCGTGGAGGGGCCCAGCACCGATAGGGCTGTGATGGCCCTGCGGGATCGACAGATGCGCAACCTGCTCACCAGCTTGATGCTGGCCCCAGGGGTGCCCATGGTGCTGATGGGGGATGAGGTGCGGCGGAGCCAGGGAGGCAATAACAACAGTTGGTGCCAGAACAATCTGTTGGGCTGGATGCACTGGCAACCCGATGAGAGCGACCGGGCCCTGCGGCGGTTCCTCTCCCGGCTGATCCAGCTGCGTCAACGGCTGGCCCACCTACTGAATCCGGACGTGCCGATCGGGGAAACACCGCGGCGCCCGGGAGAAGGGCAGGCCCTCTGGCGGGAATGGCATGGGGTGGAGCTGCACAAGCCCGATTGGGCCAACTGGTCGCACAGCCTGGCCTGGAGCCTCCACGACAGTCGACAGGGGCCCCTGCTCTGGTGCGGATTCAATGCCTATTACAAAGCCATGCATTTCGATCTGCCCCCATCCGCCGAGGGATGGATGCGGGTGATCGATACGGCGCTCCCCCCGGACGAAGACCTGCCGGACGCGCCGGAACGCTGGACCCCAAGGGGGGCTCCCCTGGAGAGCCGCAGCCTGATGCTGATGCTCCATCCGTCCCTGGTGGGGGCTTAAGGGGCCGGGATCAGGCCCACCTGGCGAGGGAAGGCGCCCGGGGTTGATGGCTTGTAAATCGCAGGACCCTGTGTTAGGTTATTGGACTGCGCCTGAGGGACGGAAGTCTTGAGGGAGGCAGCCCTGACAACCTGAGAGGCGTGAGCCGACGGTGTTGTAAGGTGATGAAGTCGCTGAGAGGCGACGCGCCACCAAC
>JAYKJF010000051.1:0-5280 GCA_035285785.1 Cyanobacteriota bacterium | reverse complement strand
GCCAGATGGCAGTTGGCGCAGACGAGTTTGCCCGTGGCCTCCCGGGGGGTGGCGTAATTCTGCTGGGCCCAGAAGGGATAGGCCCAGCTGGGGCTGGCCCCGCCGATCAGGGCCGTGAGGGCAAGGGTGAAGGAGACGAGGCTGCCGAGGAGGGCCTGAAGGGGGCGACGCATGGGTGAAACGGCGAGAGCAGGCAAACGGGAGAGCGAAGAGAGCGGAGGCTGGGAGATCAAGCCCACCAAGGGGAGTCTCCAGTGCGGAAGTCGGTTTCCGTCCACTGGCTCACGAACACCGTGTCGTTTTCGACAGCGACATGGGCCAGGGCCAGGGACAGGGGAGCAGGGCCACGCACCACTTTTCCAGTGGCGTCGTATTGACTGCCATGACACGGGCACATGAATTTGTTGGCACCGCTGTTCCAGGGCACCACGCAACCAAGGTGGGTGCAGATCGCGTTGATGCCGTAATTGCCAATGGCCTCAGGACCCTCAACGATCAGATAGGTGGGGTCGCCCTTGAGGCCTTGCACGAGGCTGCGATCCCCTTCCTTGTGGCTGGAGAGCCAACCGGTGGCGGTGACCGTGTTGCCCAGCTCATCCTTGGCGGTGGTACCACCGCCGGAGCCTGCAGCCTTGGGCGGAATGAAGTAGCTGACCACCGGGTAGAGGGCCCCGAGCGTCACGCCCGTGATCGTGCCGAAGGTGAGCAGATTCATGAACTGCCGGCGACCCATTCCGGGCACGTCAGCGGAGGAAGACGCTGCAGGAACTTGGGTCATATGGCAGGACCGGAGAAGCGGCGGGCAATCGCCTGGCCATTATGAACTGCACCTGGTCGATGCCGGGAGCGAAAGGCCAGCTCCGATGGAAGGCTTCACGGTTCGATGCGGGTCGGGGCGCAGGCAGAAGCCCCACAATGATCCAGCTGCGATCGACAGCCCATGGCCGATCCCGAGGATGCCCTCAGTGCAGAAGAATTGATCGGCCTGCTGCAGCGCCGTTGGCAGGCCTCCTACGACCTGCGCTTGGTGCAGCGGCAGGGACGTCTCTATTTCCAGGTGATGTGGGGCCATCTGGAGCAGCAATCGTTCCCCATGACCCCGCAGGCTTACCGCGAGCGGGTGGCCCAGGTGGCCGCCACCCTGAATGCCCTGGGAGCGGCCAATCAGGTGCGCACCTGGTTGGCGGACGGACGGGATCGCCCCCGGATGGGCAAGGCGCTCTCGCTCTCGCTCCTCGTATCAGACCCCCGGGCCGTGGAGTTCCTGCTCTGACTCAGGCTTGGGTTGGTGGGTGTTTCATCGGGGATCGGGGGCTTTGGTGAGCCATCCCCCCGACTGGCTCAGAGCCACCAGGAGCACACCGAGGCCATAGAGGGCCGTGATCGCCCCGGACAGCAGCAACATGGTGATCGGATCAGTGGAAGGGGTGAGCACGGCCCCCGCAAGGGCGCTGATGAGCACCACCCAGCGCCAGGCGCGCACCATGGTGGGGGCATCCAGCAGGCCCAGGGCTCCCAGCACGAGCTGCAACACGGGCAGCTGGAACGCCAGGGCCGTGGCCACCATCAGCAGGAGCACGAAATCCAGGTAGCGCTCGATCGACCAGAGGGGCTCCACCACATCCGCGCCATAGCTCACCAGGAACCGCAGGGCCGCAGGCACCAGGGCCCACCAGGCGAAGGCCAGACCGGCGAAGAACAGCACGCTGGAGGCCCCCACCGCAGGGGCCAGCAGACGCCGTTCGCGCCGGGTGAGCCCCGGCAGCACAAAGGCCAACCCCTCGAACAACCACCAAGGCAGGGCCAGCACCAAACCCGCGTACCCAGCCACCTTGAGCGACACCAGAAGGAATTCGCCCGGGGCCAGCTGCAGGAAACGGATGCCTTGGGCCGGTTGCTCCAGGAGCCGCACCAGGGGACGCACCACCAGCAGGGCTCCGGCAGCGGCCACCACCAGCACCAAAAGCCCCCGCAGGATGCGCCGCCGAAGCTCCTCCAGATGCTCCACCAGGCTCATCTCCACTTCGCCTGGCAACTCATCCTCAAAAGGGATCTCCCCAGCGACAGAGGCTGGGGCCAGGGACGGGCCCGGAGCGGGGGAATCGGGGGAGGGGGACAGGGGGGGACGGTCTGTCATGAATGGTTCTGAGCTTAGGAAGCCCCCAGCAGCAGCCGGGCCTGCTCCGGTTGCCCCCAGAGAATCTCCCCCCCCCGATGGCGCACGGTGCCGGGGGCACTGCCAGGAAGGCGCTGCAGACCTTCCGTGGGCACCATCACCACCGGCACCTTGGCATTCCCCCGGCCCCGGCTGAAATGGGCTGCCAGATCGGCCGCCGCCTTGAGATCCGCTTCAGCGGCCTGGCCTGCGGAGGCCTTGAGCACCACATGGCTGCCCGGCATCTCCTGGGCGTGAAACCACAGATCGCCCCGTCGGGCCTGGCGCAGGCTGATCCAATCGTTCTGGCGATGGTTGCGTCCCACCTGGAGGCACAAGCCCGATGGAGACAGCAGCTCCAGTGGTTGGGGGGCGCCCCGTTCCCCATCCGACCGGCGCCGTGGCTGGGCTCCCCTGGCGGAGCCGCCCCGGGCCTTGGGCTCCATCGGATGGAGGTCGTCCTCCAACGACGCGAGCTGATCCGCCTGATCGGCCTGATCCGCATACACCAGGGCCTCCTCCAGCCAGGCCAGCCTTTGCTGGTGGGCCTCCAGCCGGGGGGTGATGGCAGCCACGGAACGGCGCAGTTTGCGGGCGCGCTTGTAGAGCGCCTGGGCCTGCTGGATGTGCTCTTTGTCCGGGGGGTACTGGCTGAGGAGCCCATCCGCCTGCCGCTGCAGCGCTTCACTGCCGGCGGCGGCCTCCAGGAGGGCCTGCTGATCGTCCAGCAGACGGGCCTCCCGCTGGCGCAGCGCCCCAAGCCGGTGCAGCAGGGTCTGGCGGCGCTGGTTCAGCTGGCGTGCCGCCAACCAGCTCTGGCTCAGACCAGCGAGGGCTCCATGGATCGCCAAGGGAGCGGAGGGATGGTCGGCGACAGCGGGCTCGGGCCAGCAGCGCACCTCCCCCAGGGCGGTGCGGCTCAGGACAAAGCGGTTCGCTTCCACGGCCTGCAGCCACTGCTGCCAGCGCTGCCACAACTGGTTCCACTGCTCCGCCGTGAGCTCCCGCACCGGTTGCGGCGGCTGGAGAGGGGCGTCCCCTGGAGAAGGCGCCTCCAGGAGCTGGCGCACCAGAGCGGGGCTCACCCCCTGATAGGCCTCCATCAGGGCCTCAGCGAGGGTCTGGGGCAGGGCGGTCAGGCGCCGCTGCCACCGTTCGAACGACTCCTCCGTGCGGGGCGGCTCCCCCCGCAGGGGGGGAGGAGGGCTGTAGAGATCCCCGGTGCCGATGGGCCGCCAGCGCGACTGCTCCGCTCGCACCTGACGGCCCAGGGCGATCACCTCCCCCTGGGCATGGAGGAGAAAGAGATTGCTGTGGCGACCCATCAGCTCCAGCACCAATTGGCGCTGCACCGGTTCGCCGGGGCGGGGCGCGAAATCCAGGGTCACCACCCGCTCCCAGCCCTGCTGACCCACGGCGACCAAGGCCAGGCCGCGGAGACCATGCTGCACCTGGCGGGCCAGGGTGCTGCCGTCCCCCTGCCGGGGCGGTGGGGGGATCGCCAGAAGCCGGGGGGCTTCCGCCATCCAGCTCAGCTCGAGCCATTGGAGCCCACCGAGGTGGCGCAGGGCCAGCTGCAGGGTCTGGCCATCGCTCTGCTGGGCTTTCTCAAAGCGGCTCGGCACCAGGGCGCCACGCAGCTCCCCCACCAAGGCGCGGAGGGTGGTGGCATCGATGGGCTGGAAGACCTTTACCATTCGCGGCAGGCGCCATCCTCTGCAGCCCATTGTCTGCGGGCCAGGGTGTGCGCCCCCATGCTGCCGACCCTGTTGTCGATCGGAGATCCCTCCCCATGAGCCAACCCACAGGAGGCGAACCCGGCCGGCTCACGGTGCTCACCGGCCCCAGCGGAGTGGGGAAAGGCACCTTGGTGCGGGCCCTGTTGCAGCGCCATCCGGAGCTCTGGCTCTCGGTGTCGGCCACCACCCGTGCCCCCCGGGACGGGGAGGTGGATGGGGTGCATTATTTCTTCCTGGGCGCGGAGGATTTCGAGCAACGGGTGCAAGCCGACGGGTTCCTGGAATGGGCCACCTTCGCAGGCAACCGGTATGGAACCCCTCGCGGAGCGGTGGAACAGCGGTTGGCCGAGGGCCAACCCGTGTTGCTGGAGATCGAATTGGAGGGGGCCAGGCAAGTGCGTCGCACCTTTCCCAGCGGCCAACAGATCTTCGTGGCCCCCCCCTCCTTCGAAGAGCTGGAGCGGCGCATTCGCGGCCGGGGCACGGACACGGAAGAGGCCATCCAGCGGAGACTGGCCCGGGCCCGGGATGAACTGGCGGCCAGTGGAGAGTTCGATGCGGTGCTGGTGAACGGGGATCTGGAAACGGCGGGCCAGGAGCTGGAAACGCTCATGGGGCTGGGAGGGTAGGGCCCTTGCGTTGGGCCTGGATGCGTCCAAAAAAAACGGCCCGAGAGGGCCGTGGAGAACGATTGAAGCCGCCGCTCAGAGCGGATGGAACAGCAGGTCGGGATAGAAACGGTTGAATTCGATCATGATCCCGGCGGTGATGGTGAACCAGATCGCGGCGAAAACAGGGGCGGTGGTGAGGAACTTTTTCATGGGTGTGGAGCTGCTGATGGCCGATGGGGATGGGACGGCGAGGTTTAGCGGGGGGAGACGGTGACCTTGCTGTCGGCTTCCACCAACTTGCCGCTGGTGTACTCGCGCAGGGCAGCCAGGGGCCAGCTGGCCGCAGCCAGAGTGCTCTTGAGGGCGAGGGGCAGGTCGATCTGAATTTCCTTCATCGTCGCGTCCTTGGCGCCACGAATGGCGATCAGATAGGTGCGACCGGCCCAGCCAATGCAGCCAGCGATGTAGAGAAAGGCGATGCCGGGGATGATGAAATCACCGGCATGGCTCCAGCGCCCATCCACGATCAGGTGGGGCAGACCATCGGTGCCACAGAGGGCCTGGCTGTAAAGCCTGAAGCGAGCTTTGGCCTGTTCGGTTTTGGCGGCTCCAGCCCGCTGCTGGAAACGGACATTTTCCGTGCAGGGCGTGAGGCCACCGATATCGGCTTGGGCCGTAGGCGCCCATCCAAAGATCAGGAAGGCGGTGAGGAGAACGGCGAAGAGACGGCGCATGGATGGGGGCCGCGGGTCAGGATGTCATCGCGGAGAGTAAG
>JAYKJF010000050.1:0-14641 GCA_035285785.1 Cyanobacteriota bacterium | reverse complement strand
CTGCTGGGGTTGGAGAGCTCCATCAGCACAGCGGCCCTGGTGAGCCTGATGTTCCTCATGATCCCCAAGCACGAAGAACTCAACTGGGACTACGTGTTCCAACGCAGCATCGACACGGCACTGGGCTGCGCCATCGCCATCGGCGTGGGCCTGGTGCTCTGGCCCCGCAACGGCATCCGGGAGCTCCTGCGCCTGGAGGGGGGACTGCGCGCCACCCTCCAGGCCCAGAGCCAGGCCCATCACCGGTGGCTGCAGGGCCTGGGCAACAGGCCTGAACCCCTCCGCCCGGAACCCCTCGCCGCCACGCTCCAAACCATGGAGCAGCTGGTGGCCCGGGAACTGCGGGGCCCCCATGCCCAGCGGCTGCAAGAGCAGCGCTGGAGGCAGCGCCTACGGCTCTGGGACCGGGTGCAGCACCACTGGTGCGCCTGGGAAGCCCTGCTGCTCAACCTGCCCGGCCTGGAGCCCCAGAGCGGCCCCGATCCCCTCGCCAACGCCGTTGCCGATGTGAACGGCCTGCTCGCGGGCACCCCGGCCGAGCCGCCCGGCCCCGACCCCTCCCGCTGGCAGGCCCTGGCCCGCCACAGGCAGGTTCCCCTCCTCATGCTGCTGGCCTTCGCGGAGGAGCAACGGCCGTTGGCCGCCTCCCTCAACACCCTGCGCCTGGTGGCCCCATGCCGTTGATCCGCGCCGATCTCCGCCTGGCCCTCACGGCCGGGCTGGCCAATGCCTTCGCCACCCTCTCCCCCCTGTCCTTCGGCATCTACATGCCCCTGGCCGTGCTGGCGGTGTGCAGCGGCACCCTGGGGGGATCGATGGTGCTGGGCCAGCAGCGGATCCTCGGCTCCCTGCTCGGCATGGCCCTGCTCCTCCTGGGGATGAAGGGGCTGGCGGGGATCTCCTTCCCCCTCGCCATCGCCCTCACCCTGGGCACCTTGCGGCTGCTCGGGGGCCTGCTGGGCCTGGAGGTGGGCTACAAGGTGGGGGGCTTCATCGTGGTGATGGGCTGGCTGGTGCACGACCAACAGCTCGCCAGCTGGGTGCCCCTGCGGTTGTTCTGGACCGTGGCCGGCATCGTGGTGGGCGTGCTGAGCATGCGCCTGCTCTGGCCGGCCCGGGCCCTGCCCCAGGCCTGGCGCCAACTGGGGGCCATGCTGGGGACCATCGCCAGCAGCCTCGACCAGGTGGCCGACCAGCTGGAGCAGCCCAAAGGCGGTCCGGACCCCGATGGGTCCTCCCCCGTGCAGGCCCTCCGTCAGCAGCTGGGGGCCTTGCGCGGGGGCTTGAAAGCCGTGCAGAGCGAGCTGGGCGATCCGGGTCGCCATCATCCCCAGCTCCGGCTGATGCTCGGCTTCCAGGAGGCCTGCTCCACCCTGATCACCGTGGTGGAGGGGCTGTTGCGCCATGCTCCCCCCCCCGGCGCCACGGGCAGCCTGGTGGCCCTTCAGCAGGGGGAGGCCGACCTGGTGCGGGCCGTGGCCGATCGGCTGCGCCAGTGGGCTCCCCGGATCGCCCAGCCCGGGGCCGACTCCCTGGCCCCTCCTCCCCCCTCCGCCTGGACCCCCCCGGAGAGCTGGCGGCAGCTGCAACCCCTGCTCACGGACGCCACCGTGGCCGATACCGACCTGCTTCGCCTGCGGCGCCATGCCACCCGGCTGGTGCTCTGCGGCCAGGCGGAACGGACGATGGCCCGCACCGAACTCCTCTGGCGATCCCTGGCCCCCGGCGCCGCCCCCCCGCCCGTTGGCGCATCGGGGAGGAGCCGGCCATGACGCGCCGCTTCCCCGCCGCGGGGCTGGCCCGCCTGGTGCCCACCCTTGCGCTGGCCCTGGCCCCCCTGGCCGGCCCCCTTCCCGCCTTCACCCAATCCACCCCCCTGGTGGGGGCCGACACCCGGAGGCTGGAACAGAGCTGGCGGGAGCTGGATCGGCAACTGCGCCTGCTCGACACCCTGCTCCCGGACGATCCCCAGACCAGGCCCAATCTCCTGGCGCCCGTACCCCCGCTTCCCCCCACCCTCCTGCGGGCCAATGATCCGGCCCGGGGAGCGGTGGATCCCACCCGCACCATCCCCCTCCCACCCCTGAGCCTGCCCACCCAGGAGCAGCTCCGCCAGGGCGGGGTGCAATCCCTCTCCCTGGAGCAGGCCCTGGCCCTGGCCTTCGCCGCCAACCCCGGCCTCCAGGCCCAGCGGGAGGAGGTGGCTGCGGCACTGGCCAGCCTGCAGGCCGCCATGGGCACCTACTGGCCCCGGCTGGTGGCGCTTGCCGGAGGCTTTACGGGCCAGGTCAACACCAACCTCAATGCCCCGGTGGGCAACCAGACCCTCGGCCTGGGCCCTCTCTTCGAGCCTGGTGGCGCTTTTTTCGTGCCCAGCGGCGGTGCCATCTCCTTCAACACCACCAGCACAGGGGGGTTCGGGGGGTTGCAGCTGGGCTACGACCTGCTGGATTTCGCCCGAACGCCCAACGTACGGGCCTCCCGGGCGCGGCTGGAGGCCCAGCGCCAGGCCTATGCCAACCAGCTGCGGCAACTGCAGTTGCAGGTGAGCGAGGCCTATTTCCAGCTGCAGCAGGCCGACCAGACGGTCCGGATCCAGGACGCCAATGTGCGGAACGATCTGGTGATCCTGCAGGACGCCCTCGACCTCAAGCAGGCCGGACTGGTGCCCCGACTGGATGTGCTGCGCCGGCAGGCGATCGAGGCCGACAACCAGGAACGCCTGATCCAGGCCCTGGCGGACCGGGCCATCGCCCGGCGGCAATTGGCCGTGTTGCTCAACCTGCCGGCGACGCTCACCCCCACCGCCAGCGATCCGGTGGCCGTGCTGGCGCGCTGGCCCCTGGATCTGGAAACGAGCCTGATGCAGGCCTACCGCGGCAACCCCGCCCTGGATACGCTCCTGGCCACCCGTGAAGCCCTCCTGCAGGACCGGCAGGCGGCCCTGGCTGCCCTGCTGCCGCGGCTGGCGCTGGTGAGCCAGGCCGGCGGCAACGCCAGCACCATGAACAACTTCGCCATTCAGGCCCGCAATGGGGGCTGTTGCGGCAGCTCGATCGTGCCCGTGCAGAACACCACAACCGCCGACTGGTCGGTGGCCCTCACCCTGCAGTGGCTCCTGTTCGATGCGGGCACCACCCGGGCTCAGGGTCGCGCCCTCGAGCATCGGGCGGCCGCGATCGCGCAGCGTTACGCCAATGAACGGGAAACGATCCGCCTGCGACTGGAATCGGCCTTCTTCAACCACGAGGCCAGCCTGGCCCGGCTGGCCTCTGCCCGCCGGGGCGTGGCTGCGTCCCTGGAGGGATTCCGGGATGTGCGCCTGCGCTACAAAACCGGCCTCTCCAACGAGGTGGAGATGTCGCTCACCCAGGAGCGCCTGATCGCCAGCCTGGTGCAACGGCTGAACGCCACTGTGGCGGTGAACATCACCTATGCCCGGTTGCTGCGGGAGCTGCTCACCACCCCGCGGGATCCGGGCCAGCCGGTACGGCCCCAGCTCCAGTGGCCCGCGCCCTAGGGCGTGCGGGAGGCCCACCAGCGCTCGATCCTGTAGCCCAGGATCACCAGCAGCACCACCAGCCAGAACCACAGCTCCGGCGGGTTGGCATGGAACAGCACCACCAGGAGGATCCCCTCGGCCACCAGCCAGGGAACCTCCTGGCGGAGCAGGCCTGCGGAGGGGGCAGGGGGGCGTTCGGACTCAGGCATGGGTCTGGGTGGCATCAGGGCAGGGATCCCGGCTGGCGCAGGGAGGGTTGATCCCAGGTCCGGTCGATGGTGCGGCTGCGGTAGCCGCCGGTGAGGGAGCGCACCCCCGGCACGATGTAGGAGAGGGGCGTGCGCCACTCCACGTAGGCGTAGGTGCTCACCGTGAGACCCTCCCGGACGGGGAACACCCCGCTGCCCCGGGAGAGGGTCCAGCGGTAGCCATCCCGGCTGGCTGGATCCCGCACCAGTGCGATCTCCGCCCGCATCACCGGCCCATTCTTCACCAGGGAGGCGGCCAGCTGGGGGTTGCCGATCGTGGTGGAAATGTCCTCCTCCGTGGCGGGCAGGGTGAGAACGTGCTTCACCTTCCCCTCGATGCCCCCGAACCGGCCCCGCTGATTCCAGAGCGGCACCACCTCCACGGGCAGGCCGATGGGCAGCCGACGGGCGTCGGCGGGGGAGAAGTAGGCCACGGCCTTCAGGGGCGCGGCGGAAGCCTCGTCGGCCTCGCCCCGGCCGATGGTGCCCAGCCGTTGCCCCATCGCCACGGTTTGGCCCTCGATCACCTGGAGATCCAGCACCCGCCCCTCCCGCTCGGCCAGCACCCGGCCATCGAAGCCGAGCCGGGCCTCCGTGACCCGGATCTCCCGGCGCAGATCCTCAATCCGGTAGCGGCGCTGCAGGGCCTCGGTTTCCACCGCGAGCTTCACCTTTTCGTAGTCGCTCAGCACCCGCTTCTCCTCGATCCGGATCTGATCCAGGCTCGCGCCGGTGCTGGTGTAGCCCTGCTCCGCCCCCACCACCTCGGAGGAGAGGGGGGCCACCACCTCCCGTTTCGCCAGCCATTCGAGGTTGCGCAGCTTGCCGGCGTAGGTGCCCTGCAGGCTTTCGTAGCGGCGGCGGTCCTGCTCCAGCTTGGCCAGGGCCGTGTCGAGGGCCGCCCGCTCGGCCCGCAGGCGCAGGGTATCCCGCTCATCCAGCTGGGCGTTCTGCCGCTCCAGGAGGGCCAGGTTGCCCTTCTGCTGCATCAGCTGTTTCTCCTGCACGGGGAGGGCGATCTCCATGAGCACCTGGCCGCGGCGCACGGGCTCCCCGGCCCGCACCAGCAACCGCCGCACCTGCCCCGCCGCGCGGGCATCGAGCACCCCGGCGTTCTCGGGATAAATCAGCACCCCTTCCCCACGCACCTCCGTGGGGATCGGACAGAACAGGGCCCAGCCCACCAGACCCGCCACCACGGCCCCCAGGCACAGGCCCACCTGGTCGTGTTCATCGAGGCTCTGCCAGCGCTGGCGGAGCTTGAGCTGCGGCAGGGGAGTGGGGCTAGGCAAGCGGGTTTTTCACCTCAGGGTATGGAGGCCGGCTGACGCTGGCCAGTGGCCGTGCCCGGCTGCACATCCGATCGCCGATCCCTTTGCAGCAGTGTGACGGGTGGTGAAGGCTCCCTCAGGGGGGCGCTCTGCCGATCAACCTGTTGGGAGTTGTAGGCCCTGACCCTCGGCGCAGCCCCGATGACGGCCGATCCCCCGCCTCCAGACCTCCCATCCACCGACTCCTGGGAGCCGATCGCGGCGGGCCCCCGCCTCGGCTGGGAGGACGTGCGGCGCATCCGCTTGCGCCATCGGGGCTACCGCCTGCTCCTGATCACGATCAGCACGGTGCTGCTGCTGCAACCCCTCGCCCGCCGCTGGCCCTGGCTCACGCCCGTGATGGCCATCGGGGTGGCCCTGGTGATGATGCTCTTCCTCACCCGCTATTCGCCCCTGGGGGCCCGCAAACGGCTCTTCTATGGCCTGGGCATCACCACGATTGCCTGCGAGCTGGCCTGGCTGGCCATCCTGCTCACCGATGCTTCCCTGGCCTTCCATCTGGCGATCCTGCACCTGCTGATCTGGGGCCTGTTCATCGGCACCTTCCTGTTGCGCAAGGCGAAGGCTCTGATGATGGAGCCCTACGTCACCCTGGCGGTGGTGATGGGTTCGGCCGCCGGCTATCTGCTGATCGGCTATCTGGGGGCCTTCCTGCTCCATACCCTTCTGCTCTGGCAGCCGCAGGCCTTCGAGCCCACCCTGGTGGCGCCGGGCTTCGATCTCAGACTCCACCCCCTGCGGGTGTTCCCGGCCATGGTGGTGGGATCGTTCCAGTCGCTCACCGCAACCGGGGCCGCTTCGGTTCGGCCGGGGGATGTGTTGGCCTCCACCGGCTGTCTGGCGATCACCTTGGCGGGGCAGCTCTATCTGGCGGTGATGATCGCCCTGATCCTGGGCCGTTTTCACCGCCGCACCCCTCCCTGAGCCTGGCTTCAGGCCTCCAGCGACTCCTCCAACTGCTCCGCCAGGGTGTGGTACACCGGCGTGCGCATCAGCAATCGCCCCACGCCGGCCCCCAGCACGGCAGCCAGCAGCACCCCCGGCAGCCATTGCTGGTCGCCCATCAGGCGCAGGGAAAACATCAGGCTCACCACCGGCAGCTGGGTGGCCCCCGCCAGGGCGGCGGCCATCCCGAGGGCCATGGCCAGCGAACCGATCCCCAGCCCCTGGCCCAGGCCGTGGCCCAGCACGGCCCCCAGGGCCAGGGCCGGATCGATCAGTCCCCCCGGAACTCCGGCCCCCAGGGCCAGGGCCGGCCCCAGCAGACGGGCCAGCAGGGTCAGCGGGGCCGACCAAGGGCCCTGTTCGCCGCCAGCCAGGGAGGCCATCAACGCTTCCCCATCGCCATAGCCCGCCCCACCGCTCAAGAGCCCCAGCCCCGCGAGCGCCGATCCCAGCGCCAGTCCCAACGGCAGGGGATGGCGGCGGGCGAGGGGCAGGCAGCGGTGGCTCACCGCCAGGATCACCTTCACCATCAAGGCGCCGAGGAGGCCGGCCCCCAGCCCGAAGGGCACGGCCCAGAGCAGCTGGTGGCTCTCCATCGCGTTGGTGCGCAGCAGGCCGAAGGCAAACTCGGGCTGCCCCCCCCAGCTGCTCACCAGCGCCGCCAGGGCTGACAGCACCAGAGCAGGCCAGATCAAACCCGGCGTGAACCGTCCGAGCAGTTCCTCCGCCAGGAACAGCACCGCCACCAGAGGGGTGTTGAAGCCGGCAGCCAGACCCGCCGCGCCGGCCATGGCCAGGCGCTCGGGGGCCCCAAGCCAGCTCAGCAGGCCGGGATACCGACGCCGCAGGGCCACGAGCACCGCGCCGCCCACGTGCACGATGGGCCCCTCCCGCCCCAGGGGGAGCAGGGCCAGGGTGGCGATCGACCAGAGCACCAACCGTTGCACCGTGGCGGCCGGAGCCATGAGCTCCTCCGTGCGCTCCGGATCCTTGAGAGCCACCATCAGCTGGGGGATGCCCGGGCCCACCCCCTTCGGCCAGAGGCGGGCCTGAAGCAGGAGCAGCACAGGCATCACCCACAGCGGTGCCAGCAGCAGGGCCAGGGCCCTCCGATCCCAGGAGGCTCCGAAGGCCGGCAGATGGTGGAGCAGGGCGTCCTGGCCGCGGTCGAGGAGATTCAGGGGCCAGCAGGCCACCCCCACCGCCACACCCACCAGAACGAGCTGGAGCAGTTGCCGCAGGCCCCGCGCGGGGGGGTAGGCCAGCCATGGAGTTCGCGCCATGCCCTGTGGGTGCTTTCCGGAAGTGTGGCCATCATCGGGACGGGGGTCCACCCCTTTCTCCCCGTGCGCCCACCATGACAACCAGCGCCTGCCGCCTCAGCCCCGGGTGGAGTTCTCCACTCGGGGCCACTCCGGGAGAGGGGGGGGTGAACTTCAGCCTCCACGCTCCGGCCGCCACGGCGGTGGAGCTCTGCCTGTTCGGGGCCCCCACCGATGGATCCCCATCCCAGAGCTGGCGTCTGGATCCGGCCACCCATCGCACGGGCGGCTACTGGCACTGTGCGGTGGAGGGCATCGGGGCCGGTCAGCTCTACGGCTGGCGTGCCGAAGGCCAATCCGCTGCCCCATTCGATCCCGCCAATCTGTTGCTCGATCCCTACGGCATGGCCCTGGTGATGCCCCCGGGCTACAAGCGGGCTCCGGGCCGGAGCTCAGCGGACGGCTGGAGCACGGCCATGAAGAGCGTTGTAGTGGACCCTTTCGCCTACGACTGGGAGGGAGATCGGCCCCTGCAGCGTCCACCGGGTGAGACGATCATCTACGAACTGCACCTGCGCGGGTTCACCGCCCATCCGAGTTCCGGGGTGGCGCCGGAACGGGCGGGCACCTACCTGGGCCTGATCGAACGCATCCCCTATC
Organism: Cyanobacteriota bacterium; assembly: GCA_035285785.1. GTDB lineage: Bacteria > Cyanobacteriota > Cyanobacteriia > PCC-6307 > Cyanobiaceae > Cyanobium. The sequence goes on along the minus strand of JAYKJF010000050.1, from coordinate 6,693 downwards.
TGGTGGATCTGGGCGTCACGGCCGTGGAGCTGCTGCCCATCTTTGCCTTCGATCCCCTGGCGGCCCCCCCGGGCCAGCGCAACTACTGGGGCTACCAGCCGGTGTCGTTCTTCGCTCCCCACCCGGGCTATGCCAGCCGCCCCGATCCCCTGGCCGCCCTGGAGGAATGCCGCGCCATGGTGAAGGCCCTGCACCGGGCCGGCATCGAAGTGATCCTGGACGTGGTGTACAACCACACCGCAGAAGGTGGTGCCGATGGCCCCAGCTTCTGCTTCCGCGGGCTGGCGGATGGGGATTACTACCTTCACGATGAGGCGGGCGCCTATGTGGACGACACCGGTTGCGGCAACACCCTGCGCAGCAACCATCCGGTGGTGCGCCGCATGATCCGCCAGAGCCTGCGCCACTGGGTGCAACATCTGCACGTGGATGGTTTCCGCTTCGATCTGGCCGCCGTTCTCGATCGCGATCAGACGGGCAAGCCCACCCCCCTCTCACCCGTGCTGCTGGACATCGACACCGATCCGGTGCTGGCGGGCACCAAGCTCATCGCCGAGGCCTGGGATGCGGCGGGCCTCTACCAGGTGGGCTCCTTTGTGGGCGACAACTGGCGGGAGTGGAACGGCCGCTACCGGGACGACCTTCGGCGCTTCATCAAAGGCGATGGCGGCCTGGTGCCGTCCGTGAGCCAGCGGTTGATCGGCAGCCCCGACATCTATGGCCACAAGCATCGGGAGGCTTCCGCCAGCGTGAATTTCATCACCTGTCACGACGGCTTCACCCTGGCGGATCTGGTGAGCTACGACCACAAGCACAACGCGGCCAACAACGAGAACAACCAGGACGGCAGCGACGACAACGCCAGTTGGAACTGCGGTGAGGAGGGCCCCAGTCAGGATCCGGCCGTGCTCCGCCTGCGGGGGCAGCAAAGCCGCAACCTGCTGGCTCTGCTGCTGCTCTCCTTCGGCATGCCCATGCTGCTGATGGGGGATGAGATGGGCCGCAGCCAGGAGGGAAACAACAACGCCTATGCCCAGGACAACGCCATCAGCTGGCTCGACTGGACCCTGCTGGAGCGCAACGCCGACCTGCACCGCTTCGTACGCGAAGTGATTGCCTATCGACGGGGCCGCTGGGTGCCGCAAGCCAGGGGACTCACCCTGGAGGATCTGGTGGAGCGCCATCAGGTGAGGTGGCATGGCATCCACTTGAATCAGCCCGACTGGAGCCCCTCCTCCCGCTCCTTCGCGGTGACGATCCTCAGCCTCGATGGCGCGTTGCGCTGGCACGCCATGGTGAACGCCTGGTGGGAACCGCTCACCTTCCAGCTGCCCCCCGCCGATGGGAGCCAGGAGCCCTGGCAGCGTTGGATCGACACCGCCCTCCCTTCCCCGCAGGACATCACAGCCTGGAGCGAAGCGCCTCCCGTGCAAGAGCAGGCGATCACCGTGGAGCCCCGCTCATTGGTTGTGCTGTTAGGGACACAAACGGTGGGAAGCGTGTGATCTTGCCCGGATCTGTTGCCGGAGCCCCGGAACCTGACTAGCTTCCAACTGTGCCTCTTCTCTCAATGACCACCACCAATCCCATGGCCGGGAAGGCCCTCTCCACCCTTCTGGCCGGAAAGGTGGCGATCGTCACCGGTGGCAACAGCGGCATCGGGAAGGCCATCGTGGAAAACCTCGCCGAGCTGGGCGCCAAGGTGGTGATCGACTACCGCTCCCATCCCGAGGCCACCGAGGAGCTGGAGCGGGAGATCGGCGCCTACGGGGGCAGCAGCTATGGGGTGCAGGCCGATGTGGGCAAGCTGGACGACCTGCAGCGGCTCGTGGATGCGGCCGTCTCCAAATACGGCCGGCTGGATGTGATGGTGAACAACGCGGGGATTGAAACCCGCACCTCCATCCTCGACACCACCCCCGACGATTACGACAAGGTGTTGAACGTGAACCTGCGGGGGGTGTTCTTCGCCACCCAGTTTGCGGCCAAGCAGATGATCGCCCAGGGTGGCGGTGGCCGCATCATCAACATCTCCTCGGTGCATGAAGACTGGCCGATGCCCAACAACACCCCCTACTGCTGCGCCAAGGGTGGGGTGCGCATGATGACCCGTACGGCGGCGCTGGAACTGGCCCCCCACGGCATCACGATCGTGAATGTTGGCCCTGGCGCCGTGGCCACTCCGATCAACGATTCCACGATGAACAACCCCGAGCTCCTGGCCAAGCTCAATGCCGCCATCCCCCTGGGGCGCATGGCCCAGCCGGAGGAGATCGCGAGCGTGGTGGGATTCCTGGCCAGCGATGCGGCGGGCTACATCACGGCCACCACGATCTTCGCCGACGGCGGCATCATGCAAAGCAGTCCCGGCCTGTGAGGGCGTTTCCGTGAACGCCCCTTCCCCAAGCGCTCCGCCCACCTCGGACGACCTCGACGCCATCAAACCCTCCGAAGCCCGTCGCATGGCGGAGCGGGACCATGGCCTGGCCCCCTGGCACCTCTGGGGGAGTTACCTCAGCGAGCGCCAGTGGGGAACCGTGCGGGAAGACTATTCCGCCGACGGCGATGCCTGGGTGTCGTTCCCCCATGACCATGCCCGCTCCCGGGTGTATCGCTGGGGAGAGGATGGATTGATGGGCCTCTGCGACGAGCAATGCCGGCTCTGCTTCTCGGTTGCGCTCTGGAACGGCAAGGATCCCATCCTCAAGGAGCGTGCATTCGGACTGGGCAATCCCGAGGGCAACCACGGCGAAGACATCAAGGATTATTTCTATTACCTGGCCAACACCCCCACCCACAGCTTCATGCGGGGGCTCTACAAATATCCCCAGCAGGCCTTCCCCTACGAACATCTGTTGGAGGAGAACCGGCGCAGGGGAAGGGATCAGCCCGAGTACGAGCTGGTGGATACGGGCATCTTCGATGAGAGCCGTTACTTCGATGTCTTCGTCGATTACGCCAAACACGGACCGGAAGACATCCTGATCCAGGTGCGGGTGATCAACCGTGGCCCCGACCCCGCCCCCCTCACTCTCCTGCCCACCCTCTGGCTGCGCAACACCTGGAGCTGGGGGTATCCCGATGAGGTGAAGCGGGTCATCCGCCGGGATCCGGCGAGCACCTCCACCGTGCAGACCGAGCCCATCCCCCACCTGGGCTCCTACCAACTCACCTGCCGGGAGGCCGGAGACTGGGTCTTCACCGATAACGAAACCAACAGCCACCGCCTCTGGGGTGAGGCCAACGGGACGCCGTATCAGAAGGATGGCTTCCACCGCTGGCTGGTGGAGGGCGAACAGGGCGCCATCAACCCGGCAGGGGAGGGCAGCAAGGCGGCCTGTGTGCTGCAGCACACCCTGGCGTCCGGAGAGGAATGGGTGGTGGCCCTGCGGCTCCGCCGCACTCCTGAGGGCGGAGCGGCGCCCGTTGCCGTTCCGGCGGATCCGTTCGGGCCGGAGTTCGCCGCCACGTTTGCGGATCGGGAACAGGAATGGCTCGACTACTTCGAGCATCGGGTTCCCAATCTCAGCGAGGAGGATCGCCGCATCCATCTGGCTGGCACCGCGGGCCTGCTGTGGTGCAAGAAGTACTACGGCTGGAGCGTGCTGCGGTGGCTGGAGGGGGATTCCACCGGCATGCCTCCGCCCCAGGAGCGCTGGAACACCGCCAATGCCTACTGGAAGCGGCTCCATGCCCACGATGTGATTTCCATGCCCGACAGCTGGGAATACCCCTATTTCTGCCAGTGGGACCTGATGTTCCACTCCGTGTCGTTCGCCCTGATCGATCCGGCCACGGCGAAAAAACAGTGCATGCTGCTGCGCAATCCCCACTACACCGCCCCCAACGCCCAGACCCCGGCCTACGAGTGGGCCCTCTCCGATCCCAACCCCCCCATTGGCGCCTGGGCCGCGATGCGGATCTACCAGATTGATGGCAAGGCCAACGAATCGCCTGATCTGGAGTTTCTGCGCATGGCCCTGCGCAAGCTGATCCTGGAATACGGCTGGTGGGCCAACCGCAACGACCGCAGTGGGTTCAACGTGTTCGAGGGGGGCTTCCTCGGGCTCGACAACATTGCCGTCTTCGATCGCCGCTTTCCCCTGGCCGACGGCAGTGTGATCGAGCAGTGCGACGGCACGGCCTGGATGGCCTCTCTCAGCCTCAGCCTTCTCGTGATCGCCGTCGAGCTGAGTCGGGAGGAACCGGAGTATGCCGACCTCTGCGAGCGTTTCGTGGTGGATTTCGTGCAGCTCTCCATGACCCTCAACAACCCGACGAAACGGCGTTTTCTCAACTGGGATGAGGAGGATGGCTTCTACTACGACGTGATCCGCCGCCCGGATGGCAGTTGCGACTACCTGCGCACCCGCTCCCTCTCCGGGCTGGTGCCCCTGCTCGCTGTGCAGAGCTTCGATGTGGAAACGGTCAGCCGCCTGCCCATGTTGGATGTGAAGAACACCCTGGCCTGGTTTGTGCATGAGCGCAGCGATCCGGCCTGGGTGGTGGAATATCTCGGCCACTGGAACAACGATCGCCTCCTCTTCACCCTGGTGCCGGAGAACCGGTTACGTCGGATCTGTGAGCGCCTCTTCGATGAGGAGGAATTTCTCTCGCCCCATGGCATCCGCTCCCTGTCCAAGGTGTATCAAGCCCACCCTTACACCTACACCGAAGGCAGCCAGACCCAGACCCTCGCCTACAGCCCGGCTGACAGTCCCGTTGGCATGTTCGGAGGGAATTCCAACTGGCGCGGGCCCATCTGGATGCCCATGAATTTTCTGCTCATCGAAAGCCTGCAGAAATTCGCTCATTTCTATGGCGACAGCTTCAAAGTGGAGTTCCCCACCCGTTCCGGCAACTGGCTCAATCTCTGGCAGGTGTCGCTGGAGCTGGAGAACCGGTTGGTGGGCCTCTTCCGTCGCAACGGCGATGGCCGCCGCCCCTTCAACGGGGAAGTGGAACTCTTTCAGCAGGATCCCCACTGGCGGGATCTGATCCTTTTCAATGAATACTTCCACGGGGATTGCGGCAGCGGTGTGGGGGCGTCTCACCAGACCGGCTGGAGTGCCCTCGTGTGCAAGATGATCCACCAACTCTCCCGCTACCCCAACGGCTGATCCTTCAGCGGAACCCCTTTCATGACCTCCTCCACCTCCAGGGTCTGCGACCCCACCCTTGCAAGTTCTCCCCTCCCGGAGCCCCACCAACTGGAGGTGAGTGATGGGGCCCACTTCGACGTGGTGATCATCGGCAGCGGTGCCGGCGGCGGAACTCTGGCCCGCCATCTGGTGAGTGACACCACCCTGAAGGTTCTGGTGCTGGAGCGGGGCGATTGGCTGCCCCAGGAACCCCAGAACTGGGACGCCGAGGAGGTGATGCAGAAGGGCCGCTACCTATCCAAGGACCTCTGGCTCGACAAGCATGGCAAGGCTTTCCAGCCCGGCAGCCACTACTTCGTGGGCGGAGCCACCAAGATGTATGGGGCAGCCCACTTCCGGTTGCGCCAGCAGGATTTTGAGGAGCTCCATCATTTCGATGGCCTCTCACCGGCCTGGCCCGTGCGCTACGCCGACTTCGAACCGTGGTATCAGAAGGCGGAGGAGATGTATCACGTGCATGGGTTGCGGGGGGAAGATCCCACGGAGCCACCCTGCAGCGGCCCCTACCCGCACCCGCCGGTGAGCCATGAGCCCCGCATGCAGAAGCTGGTGGACGATCTGCGCAGCATGGGCCTCCATCCCTTCCATGCCCCGAGCGGGGTGATGCTCGATGAGAAGCAGATGGCCTTCAGCCGCTGTCGCCGCTGCAATCGCTGCGATGGCTTCCCCTGCCTGGTGCATGCCAAATCGGATGCCGAGGTGCTCGGGATCCGTCCCGCCCTGGCGGCCTCCACCCTCTCCCTGCTCACCCGGGCTGAGGTGAAACGGTTGCACACCGACCCCAGCGGTCGCAACGTGACGGCGGTGGAGATCGAGCGGGATGGGCAGCCGATGCGGGTGAGTGGCGATGTGGTGGTGGTGAGCTGTGGGGCCGCCAACAGCGCCCGGTTGCTCCTGATGTCTGCCAACGACAGCCACCCCCGGGGATTGGCGAACGGCTCCGACCAGGTGGGCCGCAACTACATGTTCCACAACAGCAAGGCGATGGTGGCCCTGGCCCATGAGCCGAACCACACCATTTTCCAGAAGACCGTTTGTGTGAACGATTGGTATTTGGGTGACGCCGAGTTCGACTATCCGATGGGCAACATCCAGATGACCGGCAAGACCGATGGCGCCATCATGAAGGGCTATGCCCCATTGGAAACGTTCATGATGCCGGGCTGGAGCATGGACAAGATCGCTGAACATGCCGTTGATTTCTGGATTTCCAGCGAAGATCTGCCCGATCCCGACAACCGGGTTACCGTGACGCCCTCCGGGCAGATCCAGCTGGATTACACCGTGAACAACCTCACGGCATCCGAGCGGCTCGTGAGCCGCCTGGAAGGGATGCTCGACAAGCTCTACCTGAAGAAACACCTGGTGGAACGGCAGATCTACATCGCCAACAGCATGGGCATTGCCGCCGTGGGGCACCAGGCCGGCACCTGCCGCTTCGGCTCCGATCCGGCCACCTCCGTGCTGGATGTGAACTGCAAAGCCCACGAGGTGGACAACCTCTACGTGGTGGACACCAGCTTCATGCCTT
>JAYKJF010000049.1:0-17943 GCA_035285785.1 Cyanobacteriota bacterium | reverse complement strand
GCCGCCGTGGGGCACCAGGCCGGCACCTGCCGCTTCGGCTCCGATCCGGCCACCTCCGTGCTGGATGTGAACTGCAAAGCCCACGAGGTGGACAACCTCTACGTGGTGGACACCAGCTTCATGCCTTCCATCGGCGCGGTGAATCCATCTCTCACTGCGATTGCCAATGCTCTTCGGGTTGGCGATCACCTGAAGCAACGCTTCGGGGTTTGAGGGGTTCAGCGATGACAAACCCATCCAACCATCGTGCAGAGCAGGCGCTGCTGCAGACGGTGGGCGTGATGCAGGGTGTGGCACTGGTCACCTTCCCAGCCATCAGCACGGTTCTCACCTCCCCATCTGGATACGCCCTCTCCAGTCGTTCCTACGGACTGATCTTTTTGCCGCAGGTGGTGGCAGCCATCGCTGCATCGTTCCTCGGTGCGCAGTTGTCCCGAACCTGGGGATCGAAGCGGGTGTTGCTGCTGGGGCTGCTGGCCAATGCTCTCTCGATGGCGGTGCTGCTGTCCACCACCTTTGTCGTGCATCAGCCTCAGCTCACCCTGCCCCTGCTGATGCTGGCCACCGCCCTGATGGGTTTTGGCTTTGGGGGTGTTGTGCCCGTGCTCAACACCTTCATCGCCGCTTTCCAGCCGGACCGTGTGGATGAAGCGATCCTGATGCTCAATGCCCTGCTGGGTCTTGGCACCGCCCTTGCCCCGGCGCTGGCTGCAGTGGTGGTTGGCCCTGGGGTGTGGTGGCTCTTGCCGATGATCGTTTTCGCCGCTGCCCTGTTGCTGTTGTACGGCTGTTCACAGCAGCCTCTCCGACTCAGCCGCGATCCCTCTTCCGTGGTGTCCAAGGATCAGCGTGGTGCACGTTCCAGCGGTCTGCTTGTTCTTTTTGTGGCCGTTGCCGTCCTCTATGGCTTGGTGGAAACCCTGAACGGCAACTGGTCGGTGCTCCTGATGTCCAACCCCGTCGGTGCCCCCACCCAGGTGGCCTCTCTGGCGTTGACGCTCTTCTGGGCCATGGTCACCGTTGGCCGTCTGCTCTTCTCCCGGCTGGCCTCACTCTTTCCGCCCCGGGTCCTTCTGCCTGGCCTCCCTGTGTTTCTGGCCGTGGTGCTCTTCGGCATCAGTCGTGTCTCCTCGGGGGACACCGGTGGCGCACTGGTGCTCTTTGCACTCTCCGGCCTTGGCTGTTCAGCGATGTTGCCCCTGATCATCAGCTTTGGCCAGAAGCAGCTGGCCACCTTGGGTGAAGCGGTGGCCGGACTGCTGATCGCCGCCTATCAACTGGGCTATGGCCTGGCCGCCTTTGGTGGTGGTGCCGTGCAGCAGCAGTGGCGCTTACCGATCCCCTCCCTGTTCGGAATGGGGGCCTTCGTTGCCTTGGTGCTGGGCCTTCTCAGCTGTCTGATCGTTGTGCCCAAACGATCCTTCCCCCACCCCCATCCGTAAGTCTTGGCACCCGGATCCTCAGGAAGGTTCTCGGTTCTGGCATGGGTGTCAGCCCTCGTGCTTGCTGCCTGTCCAGCGGTACCAGCCCAAACTCCGGGAGCGGATCAAACGCTGCGCCTGGGTTCACGCCAGATGGTCAAGCTGATCATTGCCCAGCCCCTGAGTTCAAATCGATTGGAATACGATGCCATCGTTCCCCTCAAGGAAACGGAACGCCAGCGCTATTTCGTCGATGCCAAGGTGTTTGTTGAACAAAAACCTTTGGTTGGCGCCTCCTCCACCACCGATCCTTTTCAGGCTTTCGGTCAAAGTGTTCGCTTCGGGGTCCGCACGCTCCAGGATCAGGGCCAGGCCTTCTGGGGAGCCAGTACCGGCTACGACAGCCTTTGGCTTCAGGGTGTTTATTTTCAGCAAGCTGGCGCCGCCTTTGAATACAACACCCAATCCTTCCAATTTGTGTTAACGGCTGGGGTGCCCTTCTCGTCCTCTCGGGATCAGATGAGTGGTCATGCGCCCCTGGCTTCCGTTAATGCGCAACTCTCCTTTCCCACTGGTGCGCCGGGTCTCTCCGTTCAGCCGCGGATTTATGTGGTGGGAGGTCAGAGCACAGGCTCAGCCGTCGGCGGTCAGTTGCAATTCACATACGCCTGGGATCGAACCTGGAGTGCCACACTCGCTTCCAGCTATGACGCCCTGACTGGCGCCAGTGGATCGCTCACGTTCCAGGTGCTTCTGCCGCAGCGCTCGGGAGCCGTTGCATCAACAACGATTGATCCTGATCTGGTCAACAGTTTTGCTGGTGCCGTCGGCAACAATGGTTCCAGGGTGATTCGCCTGGACAACGTGCCCGCAGCTTCTGGCAATTAATGCTTCAGTCCGTCAGTCGGGACGGGTGCGAACGGGCACGAGGCCTTTGGTGTTCAGCTTCACCGCCCATAGGCTGTCGCTGGAGCCGATGAAGAGGATATTGTTATCCACACCTCCAAAGCTGAGATTGGCTGTTTGCTTGGCCATCAGGAATTTGCCGATCAATTGACCTTTGGGATTGAGAACATGGATCCCTTCCAACGTGCCCACATAGACATTTCCCATGGCATCGAGTCGCATCCCATCTGGGAAACCCGGGGACACATCAGCGAACAGGCGTTTATTGGAGAGGGTTTGACCATCAGCCCCCACGTCGTAGACATAGATGCGATGGGGGAGATAGGGAAAGTAGGTGCGCGGACCTTGGATGGCTCCACTATCAATGATGTAGAGCGTTTTTTCATCCGGTCCAAAAGCGATGCCATTCGGCATCACAAGATCAGGGGCGACAACGGTGAGTTGCTTGCTCTTCGGGTCGTACCGGTAGACATTGTTCGGCAGTTCCGCCGGTTGGGGGGGGAACTGCAGCGATCCATAGCTTGGGTCTGTGAACCAGACGCTGCCATCGCTTTTCACAACCAGATCATTGGGGGAATTGAGCTGTTTCCCTTGATAACTGCCGATCAGGGTTGGAGCCTGTTGATCCGGATTGCCCAGGTTCGTCCTGAGATTGCGGGTGATCGACACCCTCCGGCCGGTGGTCTCGGCCGTGAGCAGGTTGCCCTGCAGGTCTGAGGTCTGCCCGTCGGCCACACCGGAGGGATTGCGGAACAGCGTTGGTTTCTCCCAGGATCCTGGTTGGATCGCCCCGTCAATCAGACCGTTCCAACGCATCGACACGATGGTGTTGTGGATCTGATCGGTGATCAACAGCAGGCCACCCGGTCCGCTTTTGTCCTTCAGGAACACAGGGCCTTCCAGGAACCCAAAGCCGCTGGCCAGGGGAAGGAGCTGGGGTGTCCTGCCCACGATCGCAGCAAAGCTTGGATCAAACGCCTGAACGGTGAGCTGGGGGGATTGCGACTCCGGGTACGGAGGATTGTTTGTGATCTTGACGTTTCTGCATTGTTTCGCCACCGGGCTTCCCGGCAGACAGGCGGCTCCCATCGGAACCGTGTTGGCTTGCACCTGGACACCACCCAGCAGGGTTGCTCCGATCAGGGCCAGGCTCGACAACGTCCTCCGGTTTTGGCGCATCACGAATGGAACGGAAGACAGGGTCTGTGCATGCATGGTGTTGGCAGGGACAACGGCTGTTGGGGGATCGGAGCTCGCCATGGCGATCACGCGGCCTTCGCCGACTGGGGGGCTGGCCTCTCCGGCGTGGAGGATGGGGGGGCTGAAGCCCCGTCTGTCAGGCTGAGCTCCACCTTCTCCAGACCCACCTCCACGCCCATGTGTTGGTCGGGCTTACCGGTGATCAGCAGGGAGTCGCGCTCACCAACGGCGATCGCCCAGAGCCATTTCGTGAGCAGGCTCAACCGGTTCTCGTTGTTGGGCATGAAGCCCAGGTGGGCCACCCCCCAGAGGATCCAGCCCAGCAGACCCGAGACCCGGATGCCCCGCAGGTCGGCCACGGCGAACAGGGGGCCCACCACGGCCATGCTGCCGAAGTCGAACCACTGGAAGGGCTTGTGCTGGTCGCCCCGCAGGCGCGCCAGGATGTCGAGCCCTACCCATCCGCCCATCTGCACGGCCGGGCCCGCCATGCCCGGCAGGGGCTTGCCATCGGCGGTGTGGGAATAGGAGCAGAGATCCCCCACCACCCGGATCTCGGGATGGCCGGCGATGGAGAAATCCGGATCCACGATCACCCTGCCCCCCCGATCGACAGCGCAGCCCGTGCGCTCCGCCAGCAACTGGCCCAGATGGGAGGCCCGCACCCCGGCGGTCCAGCAGATGGTGGCCGCTTCCAGCACCACCTCGGCCGGCTCACCGGCGGCGGGCTTGGCCAGGGTGGCCCGGAGCCGGCCGGGGGTGATCTCCTGCACCCGGGCCCCCAGCTGCAGTTCCACGCCCCGTTGCTTCAGGTGGTTGCCTGTGGCCTCCGACAGGGAAGGATGCATGGGCCGCAGCACTCGATCGCCTGGATCCACCAGCACCACCCGGCAATCCGCCACGTCGAGCTGGCGGAATTCGCTGCGGCAGATGTCGTGCATCAACGCCACCAGGGAGGCCGCCAGCTCGCAGCCGCTCGGGCCTCCCCCCACCACCACCACCGACTGCAGCACCTTGCGCCGTTCCCGATCCGGGCACTGCTCGGCGGCCTCCAGGGCATTGAGCACCCGACGGCGGATTTCATCGGCATGCTCGAGGATCTTCATCGGCGGCGCCAGGGGGCGCCACTCCTCATGGCCGAAGTAGGTGCTTCCCGAACCGGCCGCCAGGATCAGGTGGTCGTAGCGGAGATGGGTGTTGTTGAAGACGATGGTTTTCTCGTTGGGATCCAGATCCATCACCTCGCCGAGGAGCACCTGGACGTTGGCATCCTTGGCGAAGAGCTGACGCAGGGGGATCGTGATGTCGGCTTCCGCCACCAGGCCCGCCGCCACCTGGTACAGCATGGGCTGGAAGAGGTTGAAGTTGCGCTTGTCGATCAGCGTGACCCGCACCGGCTGGCCAGCGAGACGCTTGGCGGCTTTGATGCCGGCGAAGCCCCCACCCACGATCACCACATGGGGCCAGCGCTTCATGCGCTCGTCTGGGGGTTCGAGCTCAAGGAAGAATCGCTCGGATGTCATCGCTCGCACCATCGCGCATCAGTTGGATGCTAAGTCGGCTCAGCAGGAATGAGACATGACCCTGCGGAAGAGGATTAGGCCAGAACGGAGTCATGAAATGCTGGCCGAGTCGTTGTCAGCAATTCACCATATGGGCCATCTTGAATATGTCGATATATGAGCGCCCTCCCACCGCACGGGCCACCTTGAGCAAGGTGGAGGTTGCCAACTCGCCTTTATGAAGGCCTGTTGTTGGTTCGTGCTTCCTTCTCCCCCGGGGCCATGCAGGGACTTCTCCCTCCCCTCAACGACCACAACCTTCCATGGATGGACACGATCCATCCGATCGTCGTGCATTTTGTGATCGCCATGGCGATCATCACGGTGGTGTTTGATCTGATCGGCGTGCTCGCCCGCAAGCCGCAATTGTTTGAGGTGAGCTTCTGGAATCTGCTCTTCGCCACCGCTGCCATCTTCGTGGCCATCATCTTCGGTCAGGTGGAGGCGGGTCTGGCGGAGCCCTACGGCGCTGCCCGCTCGATCCTTGATCTGCACAGCACCCTTGGCTGGTCGCTGGCGGGCGTTCTTTCGCTGCTCACCGGCTGGCGCTACGTGCTCCGCAGCCGGGATCCGCAGAGGCTGCCGCTGAGCTTCCTGGCCGCTGGTGGCGTCCTGGCTGCGCTTGTGGTGGTGCAGGTGACCCTGGGCAACCAGTTGATCTGGGTGTATGGGCTTCACACCGTGCCCGTGGTGGAGGCCCAGCGGGCGGGGCTCGTGGGATGAGGACGCCCCTGTTCGCCGCCCTCGGGGCGGCTGTGCCCGCCGATTCCCCGATCAGCCAGCTCGCTCCCCGGCTGGGCCCCAACGACCTGCCCTATGCGCTGCCGATCCATCCGAACCTGGTGCACTTCACGATCGGCCTGTTCGTGATCGCCATCGCCTTCGACATTGCCGGTGCCCTCTACCCGGTGGAGAAGCGGGTGTTTCGCTTCCTGGCCCTGCCGATCACCCGGGAGGGCTTCCACGATGTGGGCTGGTACAACCTCCTGGCGTGCTGCGTCGTCACCTTCTTCACCGTGGCGGCGGGCTTCTTCGAGATGCTTCTGGCGGTGCCGATTCCCGGAGTGACAAGCACCATCGGCCTCCAGAGCATGGAAACGATGCTCTGGCATGGGGTCGGCGGCGTGTTGATCCTTCTGGTGATCGTGGCCATGACCGTCTGGCGCGGCTACCAGCGCTTCCTCTGGCGCAAGGACATGGGCCGCCAGGTGCAGTGGCTCTATCTGTTGGTGGGCCTGGTGCTGTTTCTGGTGATCGGCCTCCACGGCACCCTCGGCGCTGAGCTGGCGGCTGAGTTCGGTGTGCACATCACCGCCGATCAGCTCCTGGCTTCCGGACAGAACCTTCGCGACGCCCTTCCATGACCGCTCCTCCCACGCGAAGCCCCCGCATCAGCCCTCTCGCCATCGGCGGCCTCGCCCTCTGGGTGGCCACCCTTGTGGCTGTGAGCCTTTGGATGGGGAAACAGGCCTACCACTGGTTGCCGGTGCAGGCCTCCACGGCGGCCCCCCTGGTGGATGGGCTGTTCAGCTTCGAGACCGGGGTTGGCACCTTCGTGTTTCTCGGCGTGAACTCCGTGATCGCCTGGGTGGTGCTGATGCACCGGGCCGAGAAGTACGACGAGAGCGACGCCGAACCGATCGAGGGGAACACCCGGCTGGAGGTGATCTGGACGGCCATTCCCTTCATGCTGGTGATGGCGATCGCCTTCTACGCCATCCGGGTGAACACCAGCCTCGGGGTGCTGGGGCCGATGGAGCACATTCATCTCGCCAACCCCGTTGAAGAGGTGGGCGGCTACCCCGCGGATCGCCTCCCCGCCGAACAGGTGGAGGTGATTGCCCGCCAGTGGTCGTGGGAGTTTCGCTATCCCGATTCCGCCGTGTCCTCCACCGAATTGCACCTGGCGGTCGATCAGCCGGTCACCTTCCGCCTCGTGTCGGATGATGTGCTGCATGGCTTCTACATTCCCGCCTTCCGCCTGAAGCAGGATGTTGTTCCCGGCCGGGCGATCAACTTCAACCTCACCCCCACCCGGGAGGGGCGCTATCGCCTCCGGGATTCCCAGTTCAGCGGCACCTGGTTTGCGGCGAATCAGGCCGATGTGGTGGTGGAGAGCGGTGCTGCCCACACCGCCTGGTTGAAGCAGGCCGGAACCAGCCCTCTCCAGGCCGGCCTCAGCGATGCGGTGCAGGAATACGCCAAACGAGCCCAACAGACGAAGCCTGGCTGGGCCACCGTGCCCCCGGCTCCCCCCCCTCAGGTGAATGTGCCCGGTTCCAACACCCTGCCCCACGACGCCTGAGCGCGCCCCCGATGACCTCCGCCACCTTCCCCACCAGCGAGCCCAAGCCCTCCTGGACCCGGTATTTCAGCTTCAACACCGATGCCAAGGTGATTGGCATTCAGTACATCGTGCTGGCCTTCTTTTATTTCCTGATCGGGGGCCTGCTGGCCATGATCATCCGGGGTGAGCTGATCACCCCGGCCTCCGATCTGGTGGATCGCACGGTTTACAACGGCATCTACACGATGCACGGGACGATCATGCTGTTCCTGTTCATCTTCCCGGTGCTCAACGGGCTCAACAATCTGTTGATCCCCACCATGATCGGTGCGCCGGACATGGCCTTCCCCCGCTTGAATGCGGTGGCCTTCTGGCTGGTGCCGATCTTCGGAACCCTGCTCCTGGCCAGCTTCTTTGTGCCCGGGGGGCCCGCCTATTCCGGCTGGTGGTCCTATCCGCCGGTGAGCATCCAGAACCCCCTGGGCCATCTGTTAAGCGGCCAGGGGCTCTGGATCACGGCCGTGGCGCTCTCCGGCGTGTCGTCGATCATGGGGGCGGTGAACTTCGTCACCACCATCCTGCGCATGCGGGCTCCTGGCATGACCTGGTTCCGGATGCCGGTGTATTGCTGGACGGCACTGGCAGCCCAGAGCCTGCAGCTGATCGGCCTGCCCGCCCTCACCGGCGGCGCGATCATGCTGCTCTTCGATCTGGTGGCCGGAACCTCGTTCTACCGGCCGGAAGGTGGCGGCGACCCGGTGCTCTATCAGCACTTCTTCTGGTTCTATTCCCACCCGGCGGTGTACGTGATCATCCTGCCGGTGTTCGGAATCTTCTCGGAACTGTTTCCCGTCTATTCCCGCAAGCCCCTGTTCGGCTACGTCTACGTGTCGCTGGCGTCGTTCATCATCGTTGGGCTGGGTCTGATCGTCTGGGTGCACCACTTCTTCACCAGTGGCGTTCCCCAGTGGATGCGCAATCTGTTCATGGTCAACACCATGTTGATTTCGGTGCCCACGGGGGTGAAGGTGTTCGCCTGGCTGGGAACGCTCTGGCGGGGCAAGCTGCGGCTCACCACAGCGATGCTGTTCTGCCTGGGTGGCCTGTTCAACTTCGTGTTCGCCGGCATCACCGGGGTGATGCTCGCCACCGTGCCGGTGGACATCCATGTGAGCAACACCTATTTCGTGGTGGGCCACTTTCACTATGTGATTTACGGCGCCGCGGTGATGGGGATCTTCGCAGCCATCTATCACTGGTTTCCCAAATTCATCGGCCGCATGCCCTACGAAGGGCTGGGCAAACTCCATTTCCTCCTCACTTTCGTGGGGGCCAATCTCAATTTCCTGCCAATGCACCCTCTGGGCCTGATGGGCATGCCGCGGCGGGTGTCGAGCTACGACCCGGAGTTCGCTTTCTGGAACGTGATCGCCAGTCTGGGGGCGTTCCTGCTCGGTGTGTCGATCATTCCCTTCCTGCTCAACATGGTGAGCGCCTGGATCCGGGGCCCGAAGGCGCCCCACAATCCTTGGAATGCGATCGGTCTGGAGTGGTTGCTGCCCTCGCCTCCGCCGGAGGACAACTTCGGCGAGCATGTGCCCGTGGTGATCTCCAGGCCCTATGGCTATGGCCTCGGCAAGCCCCTTGTGGAGCATGAGGCCGAACTTGAACAGGCCCTCACCCTCGCCGATCAGAAGGAGGCATCGCGATGACCAGCGCCGTTCCCACCACCGCTTCTGACCATCCCCATGGGGGCGGGCATCCGAAGCACAACCTCACCGGCTTCATCATTTTCCTCTGCTCGGAGAGCGTCATCTTTCTGGCCTTCTTCAGCGGCTATGCCCTGCTCAAGACCAGCGCGCTCAACTGGCTCCCCCCCGGCGTGGAGGGATTGGAGTGGCAGAAGCCGCTGATCAACTCGATTGTGTTGATCTCCAGCTCCGGCACCATCTTCCTCGCCGAACGGGCCATGGCGAAAGGCAATCTCTGGGGGTTCCGCGCCTTCTGGTTGCTCACCATGGCCCTGGGCTCCTATTTCCTCTACGGCCAGGCGGTGGAGTGGAGTGGGCTGAAGTTTGGGCTCACGTCCGGAACTTTCGGGGCCACCTTTTATCTGCTCACCGGTTTCCATGGCCTGCACGTGGCTACGGGGGTGGGCCTGATGACCCTGATGCTGGTGAAATCGTTCATCCCCGGCAACTATGCGGGGGGGGAACAGGGCGTGCAGGCCACGTCACTCTTCTGGCACTTTGTGGATGTGATCTGGATCATCCTCTTTGCCCTTCTCTACGTCTGGCAGGTTTGAATCATGATCATCGACGACAATCATTACGATGTGATTCTGATCGGTAGCGGCGCCGCTGGCGGCAGCATGGCCGCCAGCCTGGCCCGTTCGGGCCATTCGGTGTTGCTGCTTGAGCGGGGAGGCGTGATGCCCCTCGAGGAGCAGAAGGTGGCTGGCACCGATCTCTTCCGCAAGACCCGATACCACGCCGCCGAGCAGTGGTTCGGACCCGATGGCGATCCCTTCCCCCCCCAGACCGTGCAGGCCCTCGGTGGCAACACCAAGATCTGGGGCGGCGTGCTGGAGCGCATGCGCGAGAAGGACTTCGGTGGCGTGTCTCTGCAGGAGGGACCCACCCCCGCCTGGGGGCTGAGCTACGCCGATCTCGCACCCTGGTATGCCAAGGCCGAAGCGTTATACAACGTGCATGGGCTGGCCGGCGCCGATCCCACCGCTCCACCGCGGGACGACGACTACCCCGCCCCACCCAGGCCGGTGGAGCCCTTCCTCGTGGAACTGCGCGCTGCCCTGGAGCGCCAGCACCTCCATCCCTACGACCTGCCCCTGACCTGGAGCGATGGCCCCAAGGCCTCCCGGGGAGATGCGGAAGTGTTCGGCGTGGAGCCGGCTCGCCGCAGCGGCGTGACCGTGAAAGAAAGCGCCAGGGTGGTGCAGCTGCATGTGAATCCCAGTGGCCATGAGGTGCGCGGCGTGGAGGCGGAGATCGCCGGGCAGCGCTGGCTGTTCCGCAGCCATCAGGTGGTGCTGGCGGCCGGTGCCATCACCACCGCGGAGATCCTGCTGCGCTCCGCCACCGAGCACCACCTGCGGGGCCTGGCCAACGGCTCCGATCAGGTGGGCCGCAACCTGATGAAACCCCAGCTCACGGCCATCCTGCAGCTGGCCGCCGCCCCCAACTCCGGCCGCTACAGCCCGGGCCATGGCCTCACCGACTTCTACTGGGGCGACAAGAACGTGCGCTTTCCCCTGGGGTCCATCCACAACGGCGGTGGGGTGCTGCAGGACGCGCTCTTCGCTGAATCCCCACCGGTGCTCTCCCTGGTGACCCGGCTGATGCCCAACTTCGGCCTGGAGCAGCTCGCCTCCCGCTCCATCACCTGGTGGGCCATGAGCGGCGTGCTTCCCGATCCCCACAACCGGGTGGTGCTGCGGGGAAGCCATCTGCAGGTCAACTACACGGCCAACAACCGGGAAGCCCACGATCGCCTGGTCTACCGCTGGCTCGACACCCTCAAGGCCGTGGAAGCCGATCCCGTCACCCTGGTGGCCAAAGGTGCTCCCACCCACCCCCGCGGTGAGGCCCCCCTGTCCGCCATCGGCGTGGCCTGCGGCACCTGCCGCATGGGGGCCGACCCCGCCAGCTCGGTGGTGAATCTGGAGGGGCGCTGCCACGAGCTCGACAACCTCTGGATTGCGGATGCCAGCGTGCTGCCCAGCTGCCCTTCGGTGGGGATCGGCCTCACGGTGATCGCCAATGCCCTGCGGGTGGCCGAACACGTGCGGGGAGCGCTCCAGGCCAGCTGATCAGCCTGGATGCAACAGGTTGCTTTGGATCCGGAGTTAACCCGTTCTTAAGCGGCGTCACCTCAAGGTTTAATCAACAGCCGCAAAGGTAAAAGTGATGCTTGTTGGCTTTTCTATGGTTCGTTCAGCTTGGGCGCTTGGACTGGTTTGTGCCGCTACCCTGCTGCCCGCTCAGGCGGCACCCGTGTTCGTCAACGGCCTCACGATTCCCGGCAACACTCTGGATGCCTCTGGCGGCACGACAGTCAACAACGGCAGGCTGGGCTTCTTTTCGGATCTTTATTATGATCCAAATCGGCAGGAGTATTGGGGGGTTTCTGATCGCGGCCCAGGTGGCGGCACAATTCCTTATGACACCAGAGTGAATCGATTCACTCTCACTGTGGATCCTGTCAGTGGAGCGATTAGTAACTTCAATGTTGTGGAAACTGTAGTGTTCCGCAATGGTTTCTTCAGTTATAACGGCCTGGCTCCCAATCCCTCCAACACATTGGGATTATCCTTTGATCCCGAAGGATTTGTGATTTTAGGCCAATCCGGGAATTTCCTGGTATCGGATGAATATGCACCACGGCTGATTGAATTTGCTCGCAATGGGGATTTCATCCGCCAATACCAGGTTCCCGCCAATGCCGTGCCCAAAGTGGGTGCAGATGTGAATTACAATGCCTCAACGAGTGCCGCCCCAAATCTCACGGCCGGCAGGGATAACAATCGCGGTTTGGAAGGCCTGGCCATCAGCCCGGATGGGAGATATGCCTATGCCATGCTTCAGAATGGCTTGGTTACAGACGGTGTTTACAGCGCGCCCGACACATTCACGCGAAGTCTGTACACCCGCATTCTCAAATACGACACTGCCACAGGTCTGAATGTTGCTCAATACGCCTACAAGCTCGACAGCGTCGGCAGTGGTCGCGGTATCTCGGCTCTCGTGGCGCTCGATGACACCCGTTTCATGGTGCTGGAGCGGAACAACAGGGGATTGGGCGTACCCAATGCCAACTTGGGTACACCATGGGACAAAAAGGTCTATCTCATTGATCTCCTCGGAGCCACAGATGTCACCGGGGTTGATCTCAATTCCGCCAGCCCAGCCGGGGTCACACCCGTGATGAAGGCAGCCGCAGATCTGATCAATCTGGCCGCGAATACCAGTTCGGTCTCGCTTTCGGCGCTGGGCAACAAAGCACCAGAGAAATGGGAAGGTCTGACGGTTGGCCCGCAACTCAGCGATGGTTCCTACCTGCTGCTTGCCGGCACGGACAATGACTACTCCGTGACCCAGAACGGCTCGAATGTGCAATTCGACGTGTACTACGACCCCACCACTGGGGCCCGCGCCCAGTGCGATCTGGGCACCACCAACAACTGTGTCGTCATCAATGCCAACGGATCTTTGGCATCCCCGCCCGTGCCCATCACCCTGAACGCCAACTATGCCCTGATTCCGGGTGTTCTGCAGGCCTATAAAGCCACCGCGGCGGATCTCGGCGGCTATAGCGCTCCTGTGCCCGGGCCTCTGCCGGTGTTCGGGGCCGCAGCGGCGCTCGCTTGGAGCCGCCGGCTGCGGCAGCGCATCCGGAGTGTGGCCTGATCTGGCGCCGCCTCAGGAGGCTCCGAGAGGACCCTCCGCAGCAGGAACCGCCGCTGCATCGGGAGGGCCTTCTCCCTCCTCCATCACCAGCCCCAGGCGGGCCGCCAGTGCCGGGGCCGTGAGGCCCTGCACCACCACGGTGAGAAGGATGGTGAGGAACACCAGCCCCTTGAGGCCGCTGGCCCCGCTGATGCCGGCCTCCTGGAGGCGCAGGGCAAACAGGCTGGCCACGGCAGCAGACACGATGCCCCGGGGCGCGATCCAGCTGATGATCAACCGCTGACGCCAGCCCAGGGAAGGCAGCCCGAGGCCGGCCAGCTGCATCACCGGGGCCCGCCAGACCATCAGCGCCAGCACGCAGGCCACTCCGCCGATACCCAGCGGACTCAGCTCCCGCAGCGACAGATCGGCCGCCAGCAGGGGAAAGAGCACAGTGATGGCCAGGCTGGCCAGCTGCTCCATTCGCGCCTCCAGGGGATCCAGGGCGGGCCCCAGCCGCAGGCCCACCACCACTCCGGCGGCCACCGCCGCGGGCAGGCCCGACTCCGGCAGCACGGCCTCGGCGCCGCCAAACAGCAGGAACAGCAGGCCCACGCAGAGCTGGAGCTGCAGGGCTGGATCGGCCCGCTCCCCCAGACGGCGCAGGAGCTCGGAGAGCAGGGCGCCCACCGTGCCGCCCAGCACCACTCCTCCGCCCAGTCGGACGAGCAGGCGCTGAGCGGCCTCCTGCCAATTCCCGGACGTTCCCAGGGCCAGTTCGAGGAGCACCAGGGCCAGCACGGCGGCCAGGGGCTCCAGGATCAGGCCCTCCGCCACGAGGATCCGGGCGCTGTTGGCCTCCAGGCGCATCTGCCGCACCAGGGGGGTGACCACCGTGGGTCCCGTGGCCAGCACGATGGCGCTGAACACCAGGGCGAGCGACCAGGGCAGACCGGCCAGGGCGTGGGCGAAGAGGGCCCCCATGGGAAACACCAGCAGCAGGCGGGCCACCACCAGCTGCACCACGGACCTTTGCAGCTCCCGGCCTGCCAGCCGCAGGTTGAGGCCACCGTGGAACAGGATCAGGCTGACCAGCAGGCCCACCACCGGCTCCAGACCCTCCCCCAGGCGCTCGGTCTGGATCCAGCCCAGGCCGGCCTTACCCGCCAGCAGGCCTGCCACCAGCAGAAGCACCACCCCCGGCAGGCCGCTCAGCCGCGCCAGCAGCTGGGCCAGGGCACCCATGGCGAAGGAGAGGCCCCAGACCAGCTCCAGTCGGGCCCCGCTCACGGGTTGGAGCCCAGCTCCCACCAGCGCGGCTTCATGAAGTAGTCCTCGTCTTCGTATTCCACCAGGGCGCCATCGGCGTGGGTCACCAGATCGTGGGGGGTTACCGCAAACCCCGCGTCCTGGGCAATGACGGCCACCTCGTCCGCATCGGCCGCCGCGGTGGTGGAAAGGCGAGCCTGGAGGCTGTCGTCCTGGCGCACCGCCTCGATGAAGGCCTGCAACTGCTGATCGGCCATGGAAAAGGAGGATTGGCGTCCCCAGTTTGCTGGAGGGGCGGCGGTGGAGAGCCGCTTCCGCAACACCGCGAGCAGCTTCTCAAATTCGGCCGGAAGGGGGGCCTCGAACCGCAGCCGCTCCCCCGTCAGGGGATGGTTGAGGCCCAGCTGCACCGCGTGGAGGGCCTGGCCGCTGAGGGCCACCGGCAGGCGCCGGGCCCGGGAGTAAACGGGATCGCCCACGATCGGGTGCTGGATGTGGGCGCAGTGCACCCGGATCTGGTGGGTGCGGCCCGTGTCGAGCTGGAAGCGCAGCAGGGCGTAATCCCCCAGCCGCTCCACCACCTGCCAGTGGGTGCAGGCATGGCGGCCGCTGCCATCGTTCACCACCGCATATTTCTTGCGGTCGGCCGGGTGGCGGCCGATGGCGCCCACGATCGTGCCTCCATCGGCGGCGGGCTGGCCGTGCACCACTGCCAGATACTCCCGGCTGGCGATGCGCTTCTGGATCTGCACCTGCAGCTTCACCAGGGCCTCCTGGCTCTTGGCCACCACGATGCAGCCGCTGGTGTCCTTGTCGAGGCGGTGCACGATGCCGGGTCGCAGTTCACCGCCGATGCCCGGCAGGTCGGGGCAGTGGTGGAGCAGGGCATTCACCAGGGTGCCGTCCTTGTTGCCGGGCGCCGGATGCACCGTGAGGCCGGCGGGCTTGTTGAGCACGATCAGGTGGGCATCCTCGAAGAGCACATCCAGGGGGATCTCCTGGGGGATCAGGTAGGGGAGGGGCTCCGGCGGCGGCATCCAGAGCTCCACCTGATCGCCCAGGCGCAGGGGCGTCTTCGCCCGGCCTGCCACCCCGTTCACCCGCACGCAGCCCGCATCGATGAACTTCTGGATCCGGGCCCGGCTCTGCTCCGGCCGCTGGGCCACCAGCCAGCGATCCAGCCGCATGGGCAGGGGTTTGGGGTAGGTGAGAGTGATCAGCTCCCCTTCTCCCTGGCCAAATCCCTCCATGGGCCTACTGGTGCGGGTGCCCCTGCAGCCTGCCAGTTCAGCCCCGGAGCTGCTGGATCAAAATCCACTGCCATAGTGAGGGCGTCGATCGGTGGGGTCCGGGGCTTGGACGGTGTTGCCGATCGCGCTGTGCTGGAGGCCCGCCGGGATCTGCTGCTCTCCCTGCTGCGGGATCGTCAGGTGCTGGTGGCCGTCTACCCCAGGTTTCTGGCCCTCAGCCTGGCCTTCCGCTCAGAGGCGGGGGAGCACTCCGCCCTCAAAACCCTGGTGTTTGCCACCTCCACCGCCGAGGGGCTGGCCCAGCTGGAGCGGTCGCCAGGCCCCTTCCACCTGCTGGTGAGCGAGCATCTGGCGGATGGCCCTGGCCTCCACCTGATCCGGGCTGCCAAGTCCCGCTCCCCGGAGCACCGCTGCCTGCTGGTGCTCACCCACAACCATCGCCTGCTGGTGCAGGCCGCCCTGGAGAGCGGAGCGGATGCCCTGGTGCTGGAGGAGAGCCTCGGGCGCACCGGGGCCCTGGTGCTGGCCGTGGAGCAGGTGCTTCAGGGCCGCACTTTCGTGGATCCGGCCCTGGAACAGGAGCCCCCGGAGATTCCCGCGGAGGCCCACCTCCAGCTCACCCCCCGGGAGGTGACCGTGCTGCAGCTGGTGGCCCATGGCCTCAGCAACCGGGAGATCGGCGAGCAGCTCCACATCGCCCCCACCACCGCCCGCGACCATGTGCAGGACATCCTGCGGCGGCTGGGGGTGAAAAGCCGGGCGGCGGCTGCCGTGGAGGGGGTGCGGCGGGGCTACTGCCGCTGATCGGGGGCCAGGGGGCGGCACAGTGGTCATCTGCCCCCCTGGTGTGATGGCCCTCGACGAGTACCCCCGCGACCAGGCCTTTCCCGGTGTGATCGGTCG
Organism: Cyanobacteriota bacterium; assembly: GCA_035285785.1. GTDB lineage: Bacteria > Cyanobacteriota > Cyanobacteriia > PCC-6307 > Cyanobiaceae > Cyanobium. The sequence continues at coordinate 1,740 of JAYKJF010000049.1, read as the reverse complement.
CACCCGCGACGTGTCCAGGCCCGCCTGGCCCCGGCCGGTGCGGGCCCGGGCGGGGGCGCCCAATGTGGTGATGGTGGTGCTGGACGACACGGGCTTTGCCCAGCTTGGCTGCTTCGGTTCGCCGATCCGCACCCCCCACATCGATGGGCTGGCGGCGAGGGGGCTGCGCTACGCCAACTTCCACACCACGGCCCTCTGCTCCCCCACCCGGGCCTGTCTGATCACCGGCCGCAACCACCACAGCAACGGCATGGCCTGCATCACCGAGGGGGCGACGGGCTTTCCCGGCAGCAACGGCCAGATTGGTGGGCCAGGCCGATTTTGCCGCCACGGTGCCGATCACCTATGGACTGGGCGGCGGCCTGGTGTGCGGAGCCGATCCCGGATCGCCGGTGACGCCGGCCTACGCCCCACCCTTTGCCTTCACGGGCACCTTGGAGGAGGTATGCGTGGATGTGAGTGGAGCATTGATCCCCGATAGGGAGGCGGAGCTGCGTCGGATCCTCAGCCGCCAGTGAGGGTGGCCCACGCTTCGTCGCATCAACGCTGCTGGAGCGCCTGCCGGAAGGCAGCCGTGGACAGGATCGGGGCGTTGTGCCCCAGATCCGTCACTACCACCAGGTCTGCGACTCCGGGAGAAAAGGCGCGGTAAAGAGCCTCCGCATGGCGGGGCGGCACCACACGGTCGTTGGCCGCCGCCACGAGGGTGGTGGGGGCCCGCACCCGGGAGGCTTCTGCGGCCGCATCCCAGCGATCCTGCAGCAGGAGGTCGACCGGGAGCCAGGGCATGGCACTGCGGGCCACCGCCAGAAGACTGTCAAACGGCACCAGCAACACCAGGCGTTGGATGGGCTGGGTAGCGGCCAGATGCACCGCCGGGCCCGTGCCCAGGCTGCGGCCCACCACCGTGATGGCGCTGTGGCGTTGCGCCACCAGGGCATGGAGGGCCTGGGCATCGGCGCGGATGGCGGTCTCGCTGGGGGTGCCTTCGCTGCCGCCGTAGCCGCGGTAGTGCAGCAGGTAGAGGGCAGTGTCCGGCAGCAGAGCCGCCAGGTCGGCCCGGGTGAGCGAGACATCCTCGGCATTGCCGCCGAAGTAGATCAGGGCCCTGGGGCCAGGATGGGGCCGATGGGCCACCAGCACCTTGGTGCCGGCCACCGGCAGCACCAGTTGCTGGGTGGGATCGGCGGCGGGTTGGGGAAAGTAGAGGAACGAGCGTTGGGTCGCGCCCATCAGCAGGCATACCGCTCCGTAGCCCAGGGCGAGACCCGCGGCCCATCCCTGCCAGTGGGCGAGTGTCATCAATCGGCTGCGAACGGTGGACCGACTCCCACAGGCTCGCACCAGCGGCACGGACCAGCCAAGCCCCGCCGATGTTCCCGACAGATGAAGGATGGACCGCCTGTGGGCCCGGTTCCTAGGACTCGGCTACAGACCAGGAGCCCCATGGTTCAGACCCCGTCGTCCCCCATCCGCGTGGCGATCAGCGGCAAGCGCTGGTGGAAGGGCTTCACCGCTGAGCTCACGATCACCAACACCAGCGGCCAGGACCTGGCCAGCTGGAGCACCACCTTTGACACCCCCCACCGCATCACCGGAACCCCCTGGGGAGCCTCGCTCACCAGCGTTGATCTGGGCAACGGCCTGACCCGCTACACCCTCACCGGCACCGGCTGGGGCGCTGCCCTGAAGGCGGGCGCCTCCGTGAAGGTGGGCTTCAGCGGCAGCCAGGGCCTGGGC
>JAYKJF010000048.1:0-8075 GCA_035285785.1 Cyanobacteriota bacterium | reverse complement strand
GTTCGGTGGCCAGTGCGGGAATTCCATTCCCCTGCCTGATCATCTTTGGAAGGCTGCTGCAGATCAGGTGAGACCCTGCTGAAGAAGTGGAAGAGGCCACTCATCAGCAGCAGAGACGGGGAGATGGGACGATCAATAAAAGCTAACGACCCTCTACAGCACCAGCAAGAGCCCGCAGGGCCTCAGAGCGGCCGCACACCCTCCGCCAGGCCGGAGGCCTCAAGCCAGCGGGTGATGGAATCGGGGAGGGGGCAGCGGGCACGACCCTCCGGGTGGATCGCCCGATGGCGGGTGCGACCGCGGGCCACCGCTTCACCAGCGCTGGTGAAGCCGTAGTGCACATCGAAGCAGCCAGGATCCACCCGCTCAGGGCGCAGGGCAATGGCCAGGGGATCGCCAACGCGCAAGGGACGCAGAAAATCGGCGCTGCAGTGCACGATCGGCAGGGCCGGCACCCCTGGCGGCAGGGAGGGTCCAGGAAAGATCTGCCCTGGCGGGATGCCAAAACGCTCGAGGCTCTCCTCATAGGCCTCATGGCACCAACGCAGCAGTTGGTGGAAGTGCATCACCCCTGCGGCATCGGTTTCGCCGAACCGCACGGTGCGGCAGAGCAGCAACCAGCTAGAGGGATCCATGGGCAGGAACGCAAGATGGCCTCGGTGCCGAAGCTGACAAGAGGGAGCACCCCCCTATTGTCAACCCAGTTGCCCTTGAGCCGTGGCGTCCCCCGCCGCCTTTGAGCAGCCGTCCATTGAAGCGAGCTGGGCGGCTTTTGTGGCCCACATTCCCACTCTTTTGATGGTCTGGCTTCTGAGTTCTCTGCTCAGCGGCCTGGGGCTGCTGTTCATGCTGGCGATTCAGGCGAGCGGCCTGGGGCTCGTGTTCTTGGGCCAGTCCCCGGAAACTGCCACCTCACTCACCAATGCCATCGGCCAGCTGGGCCAGGCACCTTTCGCAATCCTGGCGGGGCTTGTGGGGGTGTTGTTCACGGCGGTGCCGGCTCTCCACTACGCCACAGGCGAAGTGATCACAGCCAAAGCAGCCTTCAGCGAACTGCTCCGCCGACCGGCCCGTTACCTGCTGGCCGGGGTGCTGTTCGGGGGGATCGCGGCGGTGGGCGCCATCCTCTGCGTGCTGCCTGGAGTCGCCGTGGCACTGGTGATGCCGGTGTTCGTGAATGTGATCTTCACCAGCGACCGACCCATTCTTGATTCCTTCCAGGCCTCCTTCCAGCTCTGCTACGGCACACCCCAAGGACGCTCCTTTCTGCTGGTGGAGCTGCTCACCTGGTTGGTGGTGTTCTCCATCACTGTCTGCACCTGCTTTTTCGGGTGGTTGATCGCAGGCCCCATGGCCAACTTTTACCTTCAAAACGCGGCGTATCACCGAGGGCTGCTGCGCTAGATCAGCCGCAAAGCCAGCCTGCCGGCCCAATAGGCCAGGAGGGCCAACGCCAAGGCGGCCAGCAGGCCGGGATGGTGCCGTGGCGATGGCCACGGCAGAGGCCAGCGGGGCAGCAGGCGCCGCTGGCGGATGGCCAGCAACGACCAGCCCACCAGCCCAAGCGCCACCAGCGGACCGAAGGCGTGGGTCTGCACCGAGCCCGCCAGATCGGCCTGCAGGGCCAGGCTGGTGGCGCGGGTGAGAAAGCAGGTGGGGCAGGGGATGCCGGTGAGGGCCCGCAGCGGACAGGTCCAACCCGGCAGGGCTGGGTGGTGGCCCTTCAACCACAGATAGGTCGTCAGACAGCAGGGAACGAGGAATCCAGCCTGCTGGATGCGGCGCAAAAAACGGTTCAGTGCTCGGGGTGGTTCAACGATCCACCGACCCCATGATCACATCGATGGACCCCAGGATGGCCATGATGTCGGCCACCTTGTTTCCCTTCAGGATGTGGGGAAGGATCTGGAGGTTGTTGAGATCAGCCGCCCGGATCTTGAAGCGCCAGGGGGTGACGTCATCGTTCCCCTGGATGAACACGCCGATTTCCCCTTTGCCTGATTCCAGGCGGGTGTAGAGCTCACCGGAGGGAATCTTGAAGGTGGGCGCCACCTTTTTTGCAATGTATTGGTAGTCGAAGCCGTAGGCCTCGCTCTGCTTGCCTTCCGCCAGGCGCTTGGCCTCCAGATTTTCCGTGGGACCACCGGGAATCATCTGGATGGCTTGGCGAAGAATCTTCAGGGATTCGCGCATCTCCTGCAACCGCACCCGGTAGCGGGCATAGCAATCGCCCTCCTTTTCCCAGGCGATCGACCAGTCGAAATCGTCGTAGCACTCGTAGTGATCCACCTTGCGCAGATCCCAGGGCACGCCGGAGGCCCGCAGCATCGGGCCCGACAAGCTCCAGTTGATGGCCTGCTCCCGGGTGATGGTGCCCAGACCCTCAATGCGGCGGCGGAAGATGGGGTTATTGGTGATCAGCTTCTCGTATTCATCGATCTTGGGGCCGAACCAATCGCAGAAGTCCTGGCATTTTTCGAGCCAGCCATAGGGGAGATCCACCGCCACCCCACCGATGCGGAAGTAGTTGTTGTTAATCAGCCGCTGCCCAGTGGCCGCCTCCCAGAGGTCGTAGATCATCTCCCGCTCACGGAAGATATAGAAAAACGGCGTCTGGGCCCCCACATCAGCGAGGAAAGGACCCAGCCAGAGCAAGTGATTGGCGATGCGGTTGAGCTCCAGCATCAACACCCGGATATAGCTGGCGCGCTTGGGCACCTGAATATCCGCCAGCCGCTCGGGGGCATTCACCACGATGGCTTCATAAAACATGCCCGCCGCATAGTCCATGCGGCTCACGTAGGGCACATACATCACGCTGGTGCGATTTTCGGCGATCTTCTCCATGCCGCGATGGAGATAGCCGATCACCGGCTCGCAATCCACCACATCTTCCCCATCGAGGGTGACCACCAGCCGCAACACCCCATGCATCGAGGGGTGGTGGGGGCCGAAGTTCACCACCATCGGCTCGGTGCGTGTTTCCAGCTGGGTCATGAAGGGATCTGGAGTGGGCCGGAGCCAGGTGGGGGGATTCTAAGGAGCCCCCGGCTCCCCTGGGCAGGGCTGGCGCACGTCCAAGCTTGGGGCCAGGGGGGCCACTCGTGAGGATTCCTTGTTTTGGCGGAGCCAAGCCTGGAAGGCTTCCAGCTCGCCCCGCACCTCGGGCCAGAGGCGAAGAGCCAAAGTCCGGAGCCGCTCCACGGGCTCAGCTTGGAGTTCATAGGCATAGAGATGGCGCACGAGATGGCGGAAGCGCAACAACTCCTCCAGGGCTGGCATCGAAGACTGGCTGAGCAGGGCGGGACGCTCCTCCGTGGGATGGCCCATGCGACCCAAGAGTCGCCGATGCCAATCCCCACCATCGGGAGTTCCGCCGTTGAGCACCCGGCTGATCTGCACCAGGCAGCGTTCAAACCCGGTGTAAAAACTCTGCAGGCGCAGGGCCGCCGCGTCGATCCGTAGCCGATCGCCCGCCACCGCCCCAAGGGCAGCCAGGCTCTCCACCAGTGCCTCGAGCTTTTGTTGCTCCACGGACAGATCGACGGACAGATCCCTCAATTGCTGGGGAGAGGGAGGGGTCATCGCTTCAGGGGAGGGGTATGGCCTGGCGTTGGAGGCGCTCCTGCCAATGGGGCGGCAGATCTTCCCAGCGTGCCAGGTCGATCGCGATTCCCTTCTGGCCGGCGTTGGCCAGGGCCTGATCCACCACAGCCTCCACCAGGCCCAGGGCCTCCAGCTGGGCATCGGCGGGCAAGCCCCTCACCACCAGATCAAGATCGGAGTGGCTTTGCAAGGAGTGGGGCTCGCGGGCCGAACCAAACAACCACACCCCCTGCAGCAGCGGCCAACGCTCCTTCATTGCCGCAGCGGCCCTGCCCGCTGCCTTCAGCAGAACTTGCCGTCGCTCTTCCAGCCGGCCCTGCTCCTGGACCCAGCAGCGCCTCAGATGCTGGTGGTGGAGATCGACGGCAGCCATGCAACAACGATAGGGGAGGCGGCCCCAGCTCAGCCCTGCTGGCGACGGCGGTGACCGTCGAGGTGTTGCTTCTGGGAAAGGTCGGTCGCTCGCGTGCCACTCATCCTCGGTGAGACCATCAGGGGAGATCCAGCCAGAGTTAGAGAGTCGCCAACCCGCAGTGGTGCGGGCTTGGGTGACCTGGGCGAGGGCGGCTGTGATGAGGTCGTCGGTCACCTGAGGCCTGCAAAGCGGACATGGCGATGGAGGCGCGACAGCCGTAAGGGGAAAACGGACAATGAGCCCATCGCAGATCCAGATCCATCGGAATAGGTCCATTGCACAGCTCCTCCGACCCACCGGGGAGCTCGGGGCGCCAGTTTTCCCTCAATTGAAGGAGAAACCGGTTCTCCTCCTTCAGCGCCCTTTCATCCCGCACGCCACCACGTGCCGCAGGCGTTGTATCTAACGTCAGGTGCAAGAACCCCCTGCCAAATGAGTGTTGCGGCAGCACACATGGATCTCCTCACCAACATGACCCGGGTGTCGATGCTGTTGTCGCCAACCATCGGTTGGTTGCTGAGCAGTGAAATCCGCCCTACTGCCGGTTTCGCCTCTTCCCGCAGGTTGCTGCTCTACGGCATCTACCAATCCCTGCTGAATCGAAGGCGAGCCACTTTCATGGTGACTACTGAACATGAGGCATTGGAAGGGCTTGCGTGCAGGAGGCCGGGCCCTTGTGGAACAGGCGCGGTTGATGGTGCCCGACATCCGCACGATCGTGGTGTGCGATCAGGACCACGACGATCTACGGGCGGCGGGCCACTCGAGCGCGGATGCTGTGATCGCCGAGCAGGAGTGCTTTGAAGCCGATCAACAACTCCGCACGATGGTGATTTCCCTCTCCTTGGGCCGTCGTTTCCGCTCCCCTGGCGTGAAGGCCCGCATGAACGACAAGGCACAGCTGTGGCGCGATGCCACACCGCAACTCACCGCCCGTGAACAGGATCTGATCGACCTGTGGGTGGAAGGCCTCGGTGATCGAGAGGTCGCCGATCGCCTGGGGGTGGGATACGCCACCGTGCGCAGCCATGGCCGCACGGTACGCCGCAAGCTGGGCGTGGGCAGCCGGTCTCAGGTGGTGCTGAAGGCCATAGCCCTCGGCCTCTCGCGGGTCACGGGCGGCTGAGGCAGCCGCCGCGCCCGGAATGGGTGATGGCAATCACCCACCCCTACTCGACCCATGCCCCGCTCTCCTAGGACGGAAGGCATGAGCACCCCCTTCCCCCACCAGAGCGTGCTGGCCGCCGAGGTGCTGGCCGCCTTCGCGGCCCTGCCACCGGCGCCGGATGGGGACCCGCCCCGGCTGATCGACTGCACCCTCGGGGGGGGCGGCCACAGCGCCCTGCTGCTGGAGGCCCATGGAAATCTCGGCCTCACGGGGCTCGACCAGGACCCCACGGCCCGGGCCGCCGCCGCTGAGCGGTTGGCCCCCTGGAGGGAGCGGGTGACGATCGTGGCCACCAACTTTGCCGCCTTCACCCCGGAGCAGCCGGTGCAGGGGGTGCTGGCGGATCTGGGGGTGAGCAGCCCCCAGCTGGATCGGGCGGAGCGGGGCTTCAGCTTCCTTTCAGAGGGCCCGATCGACATGCGCATGAACCCAGAAGCCGGGGAGACGGCCGCCGCCCTGCTCGATCGGCTGGAGGAGGGGGAGCTGGCGGATCTGCTCTACCAGCTCGGGGAGGAGCGCCTCTCCAGGCGTATCGCCCGCCGCCTGGTGGCGGAGCGGGCCAGCCGCCCCTGGCAGGAGCGCACCACCGCCGAATTGGCCTACGCCATCGCCGGCTGCTACCCCCCCAAGGCCCGCCATGGCCGCATCCATCCCGCCACCCGCAGCTTCCAGGCCCTGCGCATCGCCGTGAACGACGAACTGGGTGTGCTGGAGCGGCTCCTCCAACAGGCCCCGGACTGGCTGGTGCCGGGCGGCCTGCTGGCGATCATCAGCTTCCATTCCCTGGAGGACCGGCGCGTGAAGCAGGCCTTTCTGGAGGATCCCCGCCTGGAGCGGCTCACCCGCAAGCCGATCACGGCCACGGTCGAGGAGGTGGAGGCCAATCCCCGCAGCCGCTCAGCGAAGCTGCGGCTGGCCCGGCGGGTGTGAGAGCGCCTTATCCGGATCCACCGGCAAGCCCCGGGCCCCCAGGGCCAGCCGGCGGGCGAGGAGCAGCAGGGGATAGAGCCGGCGGGCCCGCCCCCCATCGGCCATCAGTGGCGCCAACACCTGCAGCAGGGCGGCGCTGGGCTCCATGCGCCCGCAGAGCCAACTGATGGCCTCGGCGCCATGCCACACCCGCTCCCCGTCGATCACCATGGCCCCATCCCGCAGGTGGTAGCCCCGCCGGGCCATCGCCTGGCGCAGCTCCGTGTCGCTGCGGCCATCGCGGATCTGCAGGCCCGGGAGGCCACTGCGCAGTTCGCTCAATTCGGCGAAGTGGCGGCAGAAGGGGCAGCCGCCGTCGAACACCAGGATCGGAGGGGAGCCTGGATCGCCGCTGCCCCCCACAGTGGTTCTCTGCCCCTCCATGACGAACTGCCCCTTTGGCCTGTGTGCGCCAGCCTGGCGCAACCGCCCCGGCGCTGCGGGGCCGGCGAGCGGATCGATCGGCCGCCCCCGTGCCAGTCTCAAGCCCCCACCGGCCCTGTGCCCCATGCCAACCCCGCCCGGGATCGCCGGCCAGGAGCAAGCCACCCTGGGTTTGGTGCAGCACACCAATCCCGTCTTCCTCCCCCACACCAACTTGCAGCTGGAGCCGATCCAGTCGGCCTTTGCCTGTGCGCTGCACATGCACCAGCCCACGATCCCGGCGGGCCATGACGGCGCCCTGATCTCCCACCTGCAATACATGGAGGAACACAGCGGCGAGGGCGACAACCACAACGCCCCCGCCTTCGCCGAGTGCTACCGGCGCATGGGACACCTCATCCCCCAGCTGATCGCCGAGGGTTGCAACCCGCGGATCATGCTGGATTACTCCGGCAATCTGCTCTGGGGATTTCAGCAGATGGGGCGAGACGACATCCTCGAGCCCCTCAAGCGCCTGGCCTGCGATCCCCGCTACCAGCCCCACGTGGAGTGGCTGGGCACCCTGTGGAGCCATGCCGTGGTGCCCTCCACCCCCATCCCCGACCTGAAGCTGCAGATGCTGGCCTGGCAACAGCATTTCGCATCGATCTTCGGCCCGGAGGCCCTGCAACGGGTGAAGGGCTTTTCCCCGCCGGAGATGCACCTGCCCAACCATCCCGACACGCTTTATGAATACGTGAAAGCCCTGCGGGAGTGCGGCTACCGGTGGTTGCTGGTGCAGGAGCACAGCGTGGAGCAGCTCGATGGCTCCCCCCTGCGCCAGGAGCAAAAAATGGTGCCCAACCAACTGGTGGCCCGCAATTCCCAGGGAGAAACGGCCTCGATCCTGGCGCTGATCAAAACCCAGGGCTCCGATACGAAATTGGTGGGCCAGATGCAGCCCTACTACGAAGCCCTGGGGCTGGGCAAGCAACGGCTGGGCGATCGGATGGTGCCATCGCTGGTAACCCAGATCGCCGATGGGGAGAACGGCGGCGTCATGATGAACGAATTCCCCCCGGCCTTTCTGCAGGCCCACCAGCGGATCGCCGCCCAGGGCGGAGGCACCACGGGGACGGTGGCAATGAACGGCACGGAATATCTGGAGCTGCTGGAGGCCGCCGGGGTGCAGCCCAGCGACACCCCCACCATCCAGGCCGTGCAGCAACACAAGGTGTGGCAACGGGTGGGAGACCACCCCACCCCAGAGGCCACCGCCGCGGCCATCGCCCACCTGCAGGCCAACGATCCCCAGTTCTCCATGGAGGGCGCCTCCTGGACCAACAACCTGAGCTGGGTGGAGGGCTACGGCAACGTGCTGGAGCCGATGAACCAGCTCAGCGCCCGCTTCCATCAGGTGTTCGACCCCCTGGTGGCCCAGGATCCCGCCGTCACCCAAACCCCTGCCTACCAGGACGCCCTGCTCCACCTGCTCCTGCTGGAAACCAGCTGCTTCCGCTACTGGGGCCAGGGCCGCTGGACCGACTACGCCCG
>JAYKJF010000047.1:0-9918 GCA_035285785.1 Cyanobacteriota bacterium | reverse complement strand
TGGTTTGGAGGATGGCATCGGCCTGGGCGGGGTCGATCCGGAAGGCACAGCCGCCGCAGTGGTCGCTCGGGTTGGGAAGCAGCGTGACTACACAACCGGGGGCTTCCGGGACGCCCCGATGATCCGGTGACCCCTGCCAGAACCTCCGCGTCCACCCCTGCACATAGGCCCTTCGCCGTTCGACGTAGGAGAACGCCGGGCGAAAGATCAGCGATCCGTAGGCGAAGATCCACATGGTTGTGGCGTTGGCTGGCTCAAGCAAACACCGATCCCACCGGGATCACCCCAAGCCCGGGCAGGGTCCCGGAGTGGCCGGTGAGGTTGATGAGAAGGTCGGTGCTGTTGTTTCGACCGGCATTGCCGTCGTTGATGAACAGATAGGTGCCCCTGATGGAGCTCTTGGTGGCCACCACGAGGGCGGCCCTGTTGGCCCCCAGGGCCTGGTTGCCGGCGAGGGCGCCATTGGCATCGGTGAATACGGCCGTGGCCAGTGCGGCAAGAGTGGTAGCGGTGTTGTTGGTGCTGGCCCGGGTGAAGCCCGTTGGTGCTGCCAGGTTGCCACCGCTGGAGGTGAAGAGATCCACCTTGTCGGTGCCGAAGCGGAAATCGGTGACGCGATCGGGAGCGGTGAGGGTGGAGTGGCTGTAGCGGAAGCCGAACACATCGGGCCCACCCCTCCCTGTGAGGGTGTCGCTGGACTGGAGGCCATCGATAAATTCCGCGAGGGCCGTTCCAACGATGGTGTTTCGAGCAGAGGTGCCAATCAGATCGTCGTTCAGGATGGTGCCTGAGACGTCCGAGGTGGTGCCAATGGTGTACCCAGCCCCCTCTAGGAGGCGCAGAGAAACGGTTTTGTTGGTGTCCTGGCTGCGATTGGCGGTGGGGTCAACCGTGACGGTGGCCGTCGCGGAGCCGGCAGCAAAAGTGATGGATTTGGTGCCTGGAGCTGTTGAGATGCCCGAGTAATGGATTCCAGGAGTGGCTGTGCCGCCAGCTCTATAATTTACTGTCAGGGGATTGGTGGTGCTCCCTGTGCGGGTGAAGGTATAGATGAGGTTGCTTGAGCCGTCTTCTGTAACGCTGCTTGGAGATACCATGAGAGTTATCGAGACCCCATTGTCTTCGTCGTCAGCTTGAGTTGTATCGAGAACCCATAGCTCATCTCCATTGATGCCATCATCTGCCCTAAAATAGAGTAGATTTCTCAGCGGCGAGTTGACGACCGTTAGTTCGAGAATGTTCGATGAGTTGAATCCGGATCTGATGTCACTGATGCGCACAGTGCCTGTGACTGTGCCGTCTGATTTCCAGAGTTCCTCACCATTGATTCCGTCGTCCGCTGTAAAATAGAGGATGTTACCGATGGCTGTAAGCTCCTTTGGCAACGAGCTGGAGCCACCCTCCATGATGTCTTTGACGAGAACAGTACCAGCAGAGGTGCCGTCGGATTTCCAGAGCTCACGTCCATTGGCAAACGCACCGTTTGTTGCTCTGAAATAAAGTGTGTTGCCAACGGCTGTCAAATAACGAATGTCTGATCCACTGATCCCGGGTAGGATATCCTTAACTCGCACGGTTCCATCTTCGGTGCCGTCGGATTTCCAGAGCTCCGAACCACCGATGCCATCATCCGCTCTAAAGTAGAGAGTGTTGCCAACGGCTGTCAAATAACGAATGTCTGATCCACTGTTGCCGGCAAAGATATCCTTGACGAGCATTGTCCCTTCCGTGGTTCCATCTGATTTCCACAGTTCCTGGCCTTTCACTCCATCGTTTGCTGTAAAGAAGAGCGTGTTACCAACGGCGGTGAGGTTGGAGGGGGAGGATCCTTGCGCACCAAGGACGATGTCCTTCAGGCGTAGAGTGCCCTCTTCGGTGCCGTCAGATCTCCAAAGCTCTCTGCCACCAAACAAGTCAGTTGCCGTAAAGTAGAGAGTATTGCCAATAGCGGTAAGGTGATTGGGATTTGAGCTGAAATAGTCGCCAGGGACGTTGAATTTGTCGGCGATGATATCTTTAACCACCGTTGTGGATGCCGGTGTTCCTCCAGTTCTCATCAGTTCACGGCCCTGCGTGCTGACCGCTGTGAAAAAAAGCGTGTTGCCGATCGAAGTTCCCTTGGTTGGGAATGAGTTGGAAGTGTTGATGTTGGCTACCAAGGTGGTCCCATCAGCCGTCCCATCCGATTTCCACAGTTCCAGGCCATTCACACCGTCGTCAGCGCTGAAATACAAGATGCTGCCGACTGCCGTCAGAGCGCTCGGGAACGAGCCTTTTGGGGAGATGCCACCGAATGCACCATTGTCTATTTGACCCGGCTGGATGTCCTTGACGAGAGCGGTACCAAAGGTTTTTTCGAAGGCGGTTTCGAGGGAAGAGCTGTCATGTTTCCATAGCTCGTAACCGCTGACGCCGTCATTGGCTTGGAAGTAGAGTGAATTGCCCACAGTTGTAAGACCCGTGATCTTGGAACCTGAGCTCCCTGCACGGATGTCCTTGACAAGACGGGGCGTAGCCATAGTCAGGGCTATTGGTTTGAGGCTATGCTATCGCACGGGCAGATCGCGTTTGCCAGGCAAAGCCTCCCACATGCTCATATCTGTTTTTAACGCTATAGGAAATCAAATTGTCTTGCGATCAATACAAAGGATTGGTGAAGATCTACTCTCTGGGCCCCACTGTGAAGTGAAAAAAGAAGTCCGTGAATACAATGCAAGCAATCGTGAGTATGGCAAGCCAGGCGGACGAGGACGCTCTCTGGCTGATCGCTTTCATTGGTTCTGCGGCCAGAAATCTGCCAGATGTTCTTTCTCTCGATCATGAACCGTTGAACAGACCTGTGCGCAACACGGCGGTGGCCTGCGGCACCGGCCACCTGGTTCACCTCAGCCACCAGCTCGGTGGCTACGACGGCGTGAGCGTGGAGGCCGGCCAATGGATGGTGGCCTTTCAACAGCTGGGCCTGCGGGTCACGCCTGCGGCGGGTCGCTTGCTGGGGGCATGCGCCAGTGGCCTTCCCCTTCCGTCTCTCTGGCGTCCGGAAGGCCCCGACGGCCGGTTGTTGCCCCCACCGGCCCTCACCGAGGCGGAGATCGGGGCGGTGATCGCGGCAGCGGGGGGACCGGGGGGCTGGGTGGTGCTCGACAACATCGCCACCATGCCCACGGCGCCTGAGGCCATTGTTCGCCTGGTGGCCGCCCTGGAGGAAGCCCGGATGCGCCTGCTGGTGCGCCATCACGACCCCTCCTGGGAGGAGGCCAGCCGCCCGGCGGATTCCCGTTTTCCCCTCGATCCCCCAGGGGCGGTTCATGTGGCCATCAGTGCCCATCTGGCGCACGACCTGGAGCAGCGCCGCGGCATCCGGGCAACGGTGATGCACAACCCCCTGCCCCTGGAGGCTCTGGCGGCGGGGGATCGCCTGGGACTCCGGGCGGGGCTGGGCGTCGGCCCCAACGATCTGGTGCTGCTCCATCCCGTAACGCCCTATCCCCGCAAGGCTGTGGCGGCAGCCGCCCGATTCGCCGATGCGGTGGCGGGCCGCTGGCCCGGCACCGTGGTGTATTGGCTCACGGGGGGGAGCCAGGATCCTCTTGCCGGTGAGGGGCGCTATCGCTTCCTGAAGGGCCGCTGCGGCAGCCAGGCCGATCTCTATGCGGCGGCCGACGCCGTGTTGCTCCCGTCCAGCTGGGAGGGTTGGGGCAACCCGGTGGCGGAGGCGGCTGCTCTCGGCCTGCCGGTGGTCACCGGCCACTGGCCCGCCCTGGAGGAGATGCGGGCCCTGGGGGTGCGGGATATCCCGGTGGCGGCGCCCGATGGGGTGGAGCGCCTCCTGGGGGAACTGGAGCGGGGCTCCAGCCATCTGCAGGCCAGCCTGCGGGAGGCCCTGGATGGCTCCCGCCTGGCCGCTGAACTGGCCCGTCTGATCGGCCTGGCCTGAGACCTCCGCCGATCAGACGGGAACGTCGAGTCCCTGCACCGCGTTGGTGCCCAGGCCGTAGAGGCTGCCGTCGAAATAGAGCGGCGGGGGGTAGCTGCCTCTGGTGAGCGTTCCAAGGGTGGTGGGCTGGAACACGAAGACGTCCTCGTTGGCGGCGCTGACGCTGGTGCCCCCGGAGGTGGCCAGGGCATTGCCCGTGGTGGAGAGAAACATCCGGCCATCGGCAGCCACATCCATTGCAGCGACGTTTTCGCTGGCGCCGGTGATTCCCACGTCGCTCATGTCGGCGTAGACGCTCCAGGTGCCGCTGGTGGCCGATCCCAGGGTGTTGGGGGTGAAGGTGAGCAGGTCTTCAGCGGCGAAGGTGCTCACGCCGGGCACACTGCCGCTGCCCCGGGTGGAGATCACCAGAGTGCCGTTGGCCTGCCGGGTGATCGCATCGATCGATTCGCCGTTGGTGGTGAGGCCCACGTCGCTGCCGTCGAACAGCATCGACACCGACCAGGTGCCCGCGGTGCGGGTGAGCCGGGCCAGATCGGAGTCGTCGAAGGCGATGCCCGAGAGGGTCACCGGGTTCACGAAGGCCACCACCACCTCATCCGGGCTGACGATATGGAAATCGCGCAGCGTGGCTCCGCCCAGACCGCTCGCATTGCCGTTCAGCCAGGTGCTGAAGCGGGTGCCGTCAAAGGCGAGGATGTCGTTGGTGTTGGCCGTCAGGCCCTTGAGCACCGCGGGGTTGGAGAGGCTGACGGCGTTCTGCAGCGAGAGGTAGAGCAGAGGTGTCCCCGCCGCCGGGGTGACGTCTGCGGCGGAGACGGTGTAGCCGCCCGTGCCGCTGTCGTTGAAGGCGGCCGCCTCCAGGTAGTGGCGGCCGCTGCTGGAGGCGGTGAAGGAGATCAGGGAATTGAGGTTGGTGCCGGAGATGTCGTCGTTGCTGGCCAGCTCCGTGCCGGCGCCGTTGCGGAGCCGCAGCAGGGGGTCGGCCAGGCCGGCGCTGTCGAGCCGGAATTCGTAGCTGCGGCCCGCCTGCAGGTCGACAGCAAACCAGTCGCGGTCGCCGTTCACTTCCACCACACCGCTGCGGTTGCTGCCCAGCGCCACGGCGCCGGTGGTGCTGGTGTCGGCGCTGAAATCATCGGCCCGGATGATCAGTTCGCCCGTGGTGGTGTCCGTGGCGCTGTTGCCGGCGGGGTCGGTGGCGCGCACCACCAGGTCGTAGGTCTGGCCCGCTGCCAGGGGGTCGGTCCACTGCAGCGACCAACCGCCGCTGCCATTGGTGACGGCCGTGCGGGTGAGGGTGCCGATGGTCACGGTCACCGTGGCGCCCGCTTCACTCACGGTGCCGCTCAGCAGGGGCGTGGTGTCCAGCGTGTCGAGGGGGTTCACGCTGACCACGGGGGCCACGGTGTCGACCGTGAGCAGGAAACCATTGGAGAGGGTGCCGAGCCGGCCGCTGGCCCCCTCCACCACCCGGGCGGTGTAGGTGAAGGTGTTGCTGCCCGCCGCTTCCTGGAGCGAGAAGGCCCAGCTGGTGGCGCCCGGCGCCGTGGGCGTGGCGGTGCCCACCTGGACGCCATTGCGGTAGACCGCAATGGTCTGGTCGGTGCCGAGGGCCTGGCTCAGGCTGCCGCTGAAGCTCAGGGTTGTGCTGTTGGTGGAGGCCCCGCTGGCCAGGCTGCCGTTCACCGCGTTGATCGTCACCCCTGGCAGCACCGGCCCCGTCAGGTTGCTCACCAGCTGCTGGTAGGTGAAGGCCAGACCGTTGAAGACGAGCGTTTCCAGCCCGTTCCACACCTGGTCGATGTCGCTTCCGCCGGAGACCCGGGAGAAGAGGAGGGAGTCGCCGGAGAGCTGGTAGTTGAACAGCTCCAGAGATTCTGTGAAGGAGAGGGCGTCGGTGCCGGCATCCCCGAAATAGATGTCGGAGCCGATGCTGTCCGTGAACGTGTCGTCTCCGCCGCCGCCGCGGAAGGTGTTGGCGGCCCCATTGCCGAAGAAGTTGTCGTTGCCTGCTCCACCGATGGCGGCTTCGATCACCGTGCCCACCCCCAGGGTGAGGTTGCCGATCGCACCGCCGATATTGGAGATCGAGGGGGTGGTGGAACCCGCTTGCGATGGGGCCAGGTTGATCCACTGGGCCGCCGTGAAGTTGCTCACATCGAGGGTGTCGTAGCCGCTGGCGTCGACAATGGTGTAGCCCGTGGTGCTGGCATAGGTGCTGAACTCGTTCCAGATCCGGCTGACCGCCGGACTGATCGTCGTTCCCACCCCGTAGATGGTGTTGCCATTGAAGGCATTGGCCACGCCATAGCCATAGGAGCGGTAGATGTCATCGAGGGCCAGCCAGTCCACCGACATCGGCGTCTGCAGGAAGGCGTAGGAGGCGCCGGTGGTGGGGTTGTCGGTCTGGCTGAAGTAGGACATCATCGACGTCTGCCAGCTGTCGTTGGCAAAAATGGCGTCGGTGGCGTAGGCGCCGCTGCCGTTGTACAACCCCTGATGGCCGAGCCCCAGTCCGTGGGCCACCTCGTGGAAGGCCGTATGGAGCGTGTAGGTGTCGAATCCGGAGAGGCCGGAATACCAATCGGAGGAGATGTTGATCACCGAGTAATCCACGGTGCCATTGAGCGTGTTGCCTGCCGCGTAGGCATAGGCCGTGCCCAGGTCGTTGTCGGTGAAGAAGATATCGACGCTCCCATCGGTGGCCGTGGTTTCCACGAAGCGGATGCCCAGGGTGGCCTGGTAGACCTTGAACACCTCCCGGATCAGGTCTCGCCGTGCGGCCGTCAGGCCATCTGGATCGCCATCGAGGGTGCCGTTGCCGTCGGTGTCGAAATTCCAGCCGCTGATGTTGAAACGGATCTCCCCGGCGTTGGCATTGGAGCCCGTGCCGGCCAGGTTGTAGTGGCGGGCCACGCTGCCAGAGGCCGTCCAGTAGCCCGCCCGCAGGTAGTTGGCCAGGGTCTGCAGGCTGGAGGCCGGTCCGGGGGCGGCCGTGGGGCTGCCGTTCAGGAGGAGGGACGCACCGTCGCCAGGCTCCGTCAGGCCGCCGTTGCAGGCCCGGCAGCCGCAGCGCAGCAGGTGGAAGCGCGGGTTGATCGCATCGAGATCCACGCCAGCCTCGTGGGTGGGGGCCAGGGCCAGGGGGGCGGGGGTGTCGCGCCAGAGGGGCGCAGGCCCTCCGGGGGGTGCGGACGGCGAGGGACGGCCTGGCTGGCTGCCCTGGTCGAGCAGGTGGCTCCGGGACCGGGACCAGCCCCCCCCGGCTTCGGACGTCAGAAGGGTGCGGAAGGAGGGGGTGGTGGCCATGCCCGCACGTCCTGCTTGGATGGAGTTGGCTGCGTTGTACGGGACTCCGAGAGCGCAGAACAGTGGCCCGTATTCGAACCGTCACGAACGCTGATCGCCCGACCGTTGCTCCCGTGCCTGCTCCACCGCTGCGGATCTCCCTCATGGCGGGCTTCTGGGCCATCACTGCCGTCCTGGTTGGAGACGGGCTGGCCCGCGATCTCTTTGCCGGGGAGCTGGACCCTCGCCCCCTCAGCGCCCTGCCCGCCGATGTGCAGCCCCTGGTGAAGGCCCTGCAGCAGCATGGCTTTCGCGTGCAGGTGGCCCTGCCCCCCCGCCCCGGCGCCTACGGCCAGTTCGAGCCCCGCAGCCGCACCCTCTGGGTGTCGCCCCTCAGCCTGGAGCTGGGCATCGGCCGCCAGACCTTTCTGCATGAGGCCGTCCATGCGGTGCAGAGCTGCCCCAACGGTGTGGTGAGCCCCATCGGCTGGAGCCTGCCCCTGGATCCGGCGGTGGAACGGGGCATCAACGTCACCCTCTATCACGGCTATCCCACCAACAAGGCGGTGGAGCGGGAGGCCTTTGCCCTCCAGGGCCAGAGCGATGCGGTGCCCCTGCTGCTGGAGACCCTCCGCCGCCGCTGCCGTTGAGGCCGCTGCGCGGACCCCTTGGCGGGGATGCCGTGGCGAGGATCAGCGCCAGTCGAGCCCTGGCAGGTGGGGCACGATGGCCGGGGTGATGGCCCGGTAGGCGCCGTACTCCGGATAGAGCTCCAGCAGGCGCCTCTCCTCCCGCTGGGCCTTGCCGCGGAGCACCAGGGCCAGGGCCACCAGCAGGGCCAGATGGAGCCCGCTGCCCAGGGCCACCGCCACCCCGAGGGAGCACACCAGCACGGCCTGGTAGAGCGGGTGGCGGCAGCGGCCGTAAACGCCCGTGACAACCAGCGGCGCCTGGTCCATCGGCTCCGGCAGGGGGGTGAGGCTGGCCCCGAGGCCCCGCACCGCCTGGCCCGCGAGCCCCAGCCCCAGAGCCAAGGTGCCCCAGCCCAGCACCTTCAGCACCAGGGGCCAGGCCACGCCCAGGGCCGCCGGCGCCGGGGTGGCCGGCAGCAGGTGGGCGGCGATCAGGGCGAGCTGGGCGATCAGCCACCACTCCCCGCGGCGGTTGTCGCCCAGCCCCCCCCAGCTGAAGCCCCATTGGCTGAGGCGTGCGCGGATGGTTTCC
The DNA here is from genome assembly GCA_035285785.1 of Cyanobacteriota bacterium. GTDB lineage: Bacteria > Cyanobacteriota > Cyanobacteriia > PCC-6307 > Cyanobiaceae > Cyanobium. The sequence goes on along the minus strand of JAYKJF010000047.1, from coordinate 1,466 downwards.
AGGGCGTTCGCTGGCATGTTTCAGACCACCAGGCTCACTGTGGCGCCGTAGCCAGCCAGCTGGGCGTTGCTGATTGGCAGCCAGCGGAATCCCTGCAGGGGCACGTGGCGCTCCAGTTCAGGAAGATCCACCCAGAGCTTGCCGATCGCCACCTTGATCGCCATCTCCCAGAGGGAGGCCTGGCTGATGAACACCCCTCGAGCCACCACAGCAGGAGGTGGGTGTCGAGCAGCAGTCGACTCACTGCAACGCCTCAAACAGCCCGTCCAGGGGGGCATCGAACGCGTCGTCCGTCTTGATCCGGCCACGCATCGCCCCTGGCGCTGACACCGTACGGGTTGGGGCCTGCCAGGGAACGAGGCGCGCGACGGGGACGCCCGATCGCGCGATCACCACTTCCTCTGCCTGCTCCACGTCCTGCAGTAGCTGGGAGAGATGGGTCTTGGCCTGGTGCACATTCACCAGGTGCCGGTTGGCCAGGGGCTTCGTCGACCCAGCCATGCTTTCTACCTGACTAAGCCTTAGTTTAGTCAGACGTCCAAAGCCCGAGCCATTCCTCCTCCCGGCCCTCCACGGAGCTGCGGGCGGGTTCCCAGAGTTGGGGCGTGAAGCCGGCCTCCCGGAACTGATCCGCCAGGGCATGCGGATCGCTGCCGTAGGGCGGCCCCCCGGGGCGGTTGTGGCACCAGAAGAGGCCCAGCAGCCAGCCGCCAGGCTCCAGCAGGTGGGCCATCTGGGCCAGGTAGGCCGGGCGCTGCTCCGGGGTGATGGCGCAGAAGCAGGTGTGCTCCACCACCCCGCCCAGGCTGGAGGCCCCCAGACCAGCTCGGGCCAAACCTTCGCGATCGAAGAGATCGGCCTGCAGCCAGCGCAGCTGGGGGCCGCCGTTCCCATGGAGCCGCCGCGCCTCCGCCAGTCCCTCCCCGCTCACATCCAGGCCGATGGCGTCAAAGCCGAGGGCGGCCAGCAGGGCGGCCTCATGGCCCCGGCCGCAGCCGGGTACCAGCACCCGGGCGGGGGGCCGGGGGATGCGGGGATCGTGGCGCAGGGCCTGCTCCAGGGGCGGCGCGGGGCGGCCCAGCTCCCAGCCATCGCTCCCCTCCCGGTAGCGCTGGTCCCAGGGGGCGGCAACGTCGGCTTCTGCCTTGGCGCGGGTTCCGTCCATGGCGATCAGGCGCCCGCCAGGGTTTGCAGCTGCTGTTCCAGCCGCTGCCGCAGGCGGGTTTGCACCAGGTGGCAGAGCTCCTCCACCAGTTCGCCATCGGCGTGATAGATCAAACGCACCCCATCCCGTTCGCAGCGCACCAGGCCGGCCCGCTGCAGCTGGCCCAGCTGGCGGCTGATGTGCGACTGGGAGAAGCCCGTGGCGGCGATCAGGGCGGCCACATCCTTGGGTTTCTGCTGGAGCAGGCAGAGCAGCTGGAGGCGGGCCGGCTCGCTGAGGAGGCGGAAAAACTGGCTGTATT
>JAYKJF010000046.1:0-10407 GCA_035285785.1 Cyanobacteriota bacterium | reverse complement strand
TCCTGGTGGGGGTGGAGATAAAACTGCCAAGCGCCCGACTCCGGATCGTTCGGAGGGCTGATGGCCGGGCCTGAGTGCACCACCAGATCCCGGGCATTGGAGGTGGGCACCGTGATGTCGAAAAAGCGAACGGAAGGTGTATCGCGGAACTTCTCGTAGGGGATGAGCTCGAACATCGGAGCTGGACGGGGCACACTCTGGGCGGGCTCGCTCTGGCCTTGCTCGCTGCGATCAGGCATGGGAAAAGCTTCGGGGCTGGGGTGTCGGTTCGACAGGGTGGCGGTCATGACGGGAGACCAAAACTGGCCTGGGCGGAAAAGACACGGGACAGGGCCGGAGGGCCGAATCCAGCGACGGAGAATGAACCAGTGAAACGAACCACAAGGGCCTGACAGGTGAGCGTCGTTACAAAACGATGGATCTTTTGTGCAGTTCCACAAGCGGGTTCAAAGGGGGATGGGCATCACCACCTCCGCGGGGGTTGGGGCGCAGGCGGGCACCCTTTGGGCCACCACAGCTCCAATCACGATGATCGCTGGGGAGGCCAGGGCCGCCGCTTCCACCTGGGCCGCCAGCTCCCCCAGGGGGGCCAGCAGGATCCGTTGCCCCTGCACCGTGCCCTGCTGGATGGCCGCGGCCGGGGTGGCGGGCTCCAGCCCTCCGGCGATCAACTCCTCGCAGATGCGGCGCAGGTTGTGCAGGCCCATGTAGATCACCAGGCCATCGCTGCTGCGGGCCAGGCCGCGCCAGTCGACCCCAGGCCGACCTTTGTCGATTTCCTCATGGCCGGTCACGAAGGTGACGCTGGAGCCCGCACGGCGGTGGGTGACAGGGATGCCCGCATAGGCCGGTGCGGCGATGCCAGCCGTCACCCCAGGCACCACCTCCACGGGCACCCCCCGGCCCACCAGGTGGGCCGCCTCCTCTCCGCCCCGGCCAAAGAGGAAGGGATCCCCCCCCTTCAGTCGCACCACCCGCTGATGGCGCTCGGCGAGCTCCATCAGCACGGCATTGATCTTGGGCTGGGGGACGGAATGGTGCCCCCTCCGCTTGCCCACAAAGCGGCAATCACAGCCCGCCGGCACCAGATCCAGTAGGGCCTGGGGCACGAGGGAGTCGTAGACGAGGGCATCGCAGCTGCTCAACAGCCGATGGGCCTTCACCGTGAGCAGGTCGGGATCGCCCGGGCCAGCCCCCACCAGATACACCGTGCCGTAGGGGGCGGCCGTGGCGCCATTGCCGCTGCTCATGGCAGGGCCACCAGGAGTTCCAGCAGACCCTGCCGGCAGTGGGGCCGCGCCAGCAGGGGCGGGCCCAGCCAGGCGCCCAGACCTTCCGTGAGCCGACTGGCGGCCAGGGCCATGGGGAGGGCCGGCCCCTGCGGCAGCGGCGTGGCCAGCGACCCATCCGCCCAGGAATAGGGAACGGCGAGGCAGCGGGCGCCGCAGAGGGTGGCGAGGTGGTCCAGGTAGCGCTGGGGTAGGGAACCTTCCACAGGATGGTGCACCAGCAGGGCAGTGGCAGCCCCTGTGGGGGCCGCCAGACGCTTCACCTCCTCCGCCAGGGCGGCCTGCCAGGCGGGCCAGGCCCCAAGAAAGGGAAGCGCCCGCACGGCGCCCGCCGCCCGCCAGCGGGCCACGCGCCGCGGCACGTCCCGGCGCACATGGCCGCCCGGCAGGAGAAACAGGGGCACCAGCGTGGTGCAGCCCGCGGGGGAGGGCTGGAGGGGAGGGAGGTCCTCCCCCGTGAGGGTCTCCAGGATCACCGGGGCCCCGCGCCGCTCCTGGAGCTCGGCGGCAAGGGTCTGCATCTCGGGGGGCAGCACTCCCCCGGAGCGGCCATGGATCAACAGCACCAGGGGGTTGGGGGGAAGGCCCCGCAGCCGCCTGGCCACCCGGGCACCCACGGCGGGATCCAGGGGCTGATGGGAGAGGCTGAGCAGGGCCGGCCGGGAATCGGGCAGGCGGGCCAGGGCATCCACCGCCACCGCGGCCAACGGGGGATGGAGGTCCTTGGCCAGCAGCAGTAGGGTCTGACGCAGGGCTGGCAGGGGCCAGGCGGCCAAGCCCCGGCACATCCCCTCCAGGGCCGCCTGCCGAACCCCCAGGGGGAGGGGGGTGAGGGCCAAACGTTGCAGCAAGGGGAAGTCGTCTGGATCCCTTTGGTGGCCCAAGAGGGGCAGGAGGGCTTCCAGCCGCTGGGGGTCGGATCCGTGGTCGGTGCAGGCCTGCCGGAGGGCCGCCAGGGCCTGGGGCTCTCGCCGGGGCACCAGCAGGGGAGGGAGGGCTGGATCCGGGAGCCCATCCAGCAGCAGCCACCAACGCAGCAGGCGAGCCATGGCAGGGCCATCGAGATGGTCCGCGAGAATGGCCATCAGATCGGGTTCGGGAGACACCAGGCCGGATTCCAAGGCGGCAAGCCAGGGCTCCAACGGCAAGGGACCTTGGCGCCGGAGCTCCTGGAGCCAGGGCCAACGCTTCGGGCTCCCGATGGGGGGGAGCTGGGCCACCAGGTCGGCGGGGGGGCCTTGGGGAGCAACCACGGCGGCGGAATGGACCTGAAAGCTCACAATGGCAAATCCGAGAGGAAATGGGTTCCCCCCGCGAGGGCGCACGAGCTGGTGGGCCTCGCCCTTCTTCGGGTTCAGGGGCAAGGCCCCTTCCGTTTGGCACCGAAGTGCTCCACCAGCAGGGTCTCCAGCTCGTCCGTGAGGTCGGTCAGCGGCACCCCTTTGTGATGCAGCTCCGCCAGGCGGGGGTGGGCATCCATGGAGCCTCCCAGGTAAACCTTGGCCGCCTCCACCATGCGGCCCTCCTGGCGGGCCTTCGCCCCCATCAGCCCGATCTGCCCCATGTAGGGCTGGCCACAGGCATTGGGACAACCGGTCCAGTGGGTGCGCACGGGATGGGGCAGATCCAGGCGACGCTCCAGGGCCTCCACCACCTGTAGGGCGGTGGTCTTGGTGGGGATCAAAGCGAAGCTGCAGTAGCGGTTGCCGGTGCAGCTCACCGCTTCCGCCATTAGGGGGCCAGGGCTGAGGCGGAACGCCCGCTGGCGCTCCGGCGTGGCCAAGGCGGAGGTGAGGGCCTCCAGCTGATCGGAAGGCACGTCGCTGATCACCACGTTCTGGCTCTCGGTCAACCGCAACTCACCGGAACCATGGGTGCGGGCGAGGTGGGCCAGGTCGGCCATGGCGCCGGCATCGAGACGGCCCAGGGGCACGTTCAACCCCACCCAGTGGAGCCCAGGCTGTTTCTGACCATGGACGCCGCAAACATCCCGGGGCGGGCGGCTCACCAGGTGGGTGCCATCGTGGCTGTGGATCCTGTCCGCCTCCATGCCCCCCATCTCCCGATGGGTGGCGAGCACCGCGTCCCGGTAGGCCTCCAACCCCAGGGCATCGATGAGGTACATCAAACGGGTGCGGGTGCGCACGGCCCGGTCCCCGCAGCGCTCGTAATGCCTCAGCACCGCCAGGGTGAACCCCGGCAGGGCGGAGCCCGGCAGCCAGAGCCCCAGGGGGATGGCCAGCTCATTGCGCTGGCCGGAGAAGAAGCCCCCCACCATCACGGTGAAGCCCAGTTCCTCCCCGCGGAAGGCGGGAAGGAAGGCCAGGTCGTTGTGCAGCAGAAAACTATCCGGCGCCCCACCGACGGCCACGTTGAATTTGCGGGGAAGGTTGCGGGGGCCTTCCGGACCCAGCAGCGCCTCCTGGATGGCCGCCACCAGGGGACGGGTGTCGACAAATTCCTCAGGATCCATTCCCGCCAGGGGATTGCCGGTGACGTTGCGGGGGTTGTCGTGGCCGGATTGGCGGCTCGTGAGGCCCACCCGTTCCAGGTCCCTGAGCAGGGGGGGCATGTCCTCCAGCAACAGGCCCCGGAGCTGAAGGTTCTGGCGGGTGGTGATGTCGGCGCTGCCGTGGTCCCCGCAGCGGTCGACCACATCGGCGAGCAGCTCCAGCTGGTGGGCCTGGATCAGGCCATTGGGCAGGCGCAGGCGCACCATGAACCGTCCCGGGGTGACGGGGCGGAAGAAAATCCCGAGCCACTTGAGATGAATCGTCAAGGTGGCTTCGTCGAGGCTCTCCCAGCCAGCGGCGGCCAGTTCACCGAGGCGGGGTTCCAGGTCTAGGCCGCAAAAACCGGCCTTGGCCTGCTCGATCTTGTTGCCCGACGCGGCCGCGGGGGGGCCCGCCATCGGGGCAGGGGATGAAGCCATGGAGAGAGCGGGTGGGATGGTGACGAAGCGAAGCCCCCTGGATCACCTCCAAAACGGCAACACTTCTTTGCTCTCCAGCCACAATGTGCAGCAAGACCCGGCCATTGTCTTGTTGCAGCCGCTACATAACACCCCGATGGAGGGGGAAGGGGCGCCCATCCCGGACCGCCGCACCCGCCAACTCCTGGCCCTGCCCCCCGAGCAGGCCCGCTTCCGTGAATTGATCGGGAAGGTGGGCAGCGGGGAGCACACCAGCACAGGCCTGAGCCGGGAAGAGGCGCGGGAAGCGATGGAATTGATGCTCTCCGGGCTGGTGGATCCAGCCCAGCTGGGGGCCTTTCTCATCGCCCACCGGATCCGCAGGCCCACGCCTGATGAACTCAGCGGCATGCTCGACGCCTTCCAGGCCCTGGGGCCCGCCTTGGTCACCCCGGGCCATCGGGCCCTCTGTTTCGCCGTGCCCTACGACGGCCGCAGCCGCACCGCGCCCCTGCTGCCGCTGGTGGCCCTCACCCTGGCCGCGGCTGGACTTCCCGTGGTGATGCACGGGGGCGGCCCCATGCCGGTGAAATACGGCGTCACCCTGGCTGAACTCTTCGCCGCCCTGGGCATCTCCTGGGAGGGGCTGGGCCTGGAGGCCGTGCAGGATCGGCTCGATCGGCACCACCTGGCCCTCACCCACCAGCCCCTGCACTTTCCCGCGGCGGAGGGCCTGGTCGCCACCCGCGACCTGATTGGCAAGCGTCCGCCGGTGGCGAGCCTGGAGTTGTTGTGGACCCCCCACCGGGGGGAGCGCCTGCTGGTGAGCGGATTTGTCCACCCCCCCACGGAACAGCGGGCCTGGCAGGCCCTGCGGGCCTGTGGGGAAAGCGATGTGCTGACGGTGAAGGGACTGGAGGGCTCCACCGACCTGCCCACAACCCGGGCTGGCATCGCCGCCCGCCTGCGGGGAGAGCACACCGAACGGCTTGTGCTCCATCCCCGCGACCACGGCATCACCGCCGCCGAGGTGCCTTGGCACAACTTGGACGCCTGGCGGCTGCAGGCTTTGGCCGCCCTGCAAGGGGAAGGTCCCCTGGCGGAGGCCCTGCTCTGGAACCTGGGCTGCCTCCTCTGGCAGAGCGACCAGCTGGCCAGCCTGGAGGAGGCCCTGCAGCAGGCCCGGGGGCTCCTTAGGGCCCAGGCGGGCGAGCGTTGCCGGCAGGCCCTGGCGCCATGAGCTTTTTCACCCAGGGAACCATGGCCAGCCATGTGTTCCGCTTTGAAGAGGATTTTGCGGGCGATCTACGCTGCTTGCCGATGGCCGTGCGGCGCAAGCTGGATCTGGCGGGGGTGAAGCTGAAGCTGGTGCACTGGCATGGGCTGAGCCAGGGGGAGCGGGAGCGCCTGCTGGCCTGGTCGGACGATGGCCCCTCCCTGGAGGCCCTGCGCCTCTGGCTCTTGGAACGCAGCCACACCCTGCCCCAGGGCCCCGCCCAGCCCCTCCCCCCCGCAACACAGGCGAGTTGGCAGCAGGTCGAGGACGTCCCCCCAGCCCTGGTGGCCTCCTGTGAGCAACTGGGGCTGTCCCTAAGGCCTGGGAGCTGGCAGAGCCTGAATGAACTCCAACGCTTTGCCTTGGTGAAACTCAGCCATCCTGGCCACGAGCACCGCAATCTGCCCATGGCCATGGGGGAGTTCGGACTGATCAGCGATCCCTGAATGGGGCCGTATTTCGTATCTGTTGAGACACGGCAGGGCGGGTCCGAAGTGGTTTCATTCACCCATCGGTCAGCATCGGCGCCGTCCAAATCTTTCGGGTCCTGCGCTTCGTTCCGACGCACGGATTCAGGCTGCCGAAGTGCTCTCCCATCGTTCGGCGTCTCTTCACCTTCCCACCTCAACCCTTACCCAGTCAGCCACTCGCGGAGCCACTGGTCCATCCATCCCGATGGCGCGCTTCAGCCCATGGTTGACGGGTGGGGTTGCCATGCGCTCCTCCATCGATCACCCGCTCTCCTCCATGGCCTCCTTTTCCCGTCGCCGTTTTCTGCTCACCGCCGCCGGCACGGCGGTGAGCAGTGTGGTTCTGGCCGCCTGCGGCGGCAAACCTCCCGCCCCAGCTGAGAAAACTGAAACCAGCAGCGGCGGCGGAGCCACCGGTGAGACGGAAGTGAAGGGTGTCACCCTCGGCTTCATCGCCCTCACCGACAGCGCACCCCTGATCATCGCCAAGGAAAAGGGCCTCTTCGCCAAGCACGGCATGCCCGATGTGAAGGTGATGAAGCAAACCTCCTGGGCCGTCACCCGCGACAACCTGGAACTGGGGGGAGACAAGGGAGGCATCGACGGCGCCCACATCCTTTCCCCCATGCCCCTGTTGCTCGCCGCGGGAAAGATCACCAAGAGCAAGCAACCCCTGCCGATGTACACCCTGGCGCGGCTCAACCTGCAGGGCCAGGGGATCAGTGCCTCCAAGGAGCTCCTCGACGAGAAGCTCACTGTGAACAACAAGGAGGGCCTGGCGAAGGCCAGCAAGGGCCTGGGGCGGAAGCTGAAGGCCGCCGTCACCTTCCCTGGGGGCACCCACGACCTCTGGATGCGCTACTGGCTATCCGCCAATGGCCTTGATCCCAACAAGGATGCCGATCTGGTGGTGATCCCACCGCCGCAGATGGTGGCCAACATGCAGACCGGCACGATGGATCTGTTCTGCGTCGGCGAACCCTGGAACCAGCGCCTGGTGAACAAAAAGCTGGGCTACACCGCCACCCAAACCGGTGAGATCTGGAACAAACATCCCGAGAAATCCTTCTCCATGCGGGCCGATTGGGTGGACAAGCACCCCAAGGCCGCCAAGGCTCTCCTGATGGCCGTGCAGGAAGCCCAGATCTGGTGCCAAGACCCCGCCAATCTCGATGAGATGTGCGAGATCATCGCCCAGGACAAATACATCAAGGCCAATGTGGCCGACCTCAAGCCGCGCCTGGCCGGCACCGTGAACTACGGAGACGGGCGGGAGGTCAAGAACAGCCCCTACACGATGCTGTTCTGGGACGACAACGCCTCCTTCCCCTTCAAGAGCCACGATGCCTGGTTCGTCACCGAAGACATGCGCTGGGGTTATCTGCCCGCCAACACCGACATCAACGCCCTGGTGGACAAGGTGAACCGGGCCGACCTCTGGAAGGAGGCGGCCACCGCCATCGGCCGGGCCAAGGACATCCCCGCCAGCGATTCCCGGGGCAAGGAAACCTTCTTTGACGGAGTGGTTTTCGATCCGGCAAACCCGAAGGCCTACCTCGATGGCCTGAAGATCAAGGCCCTGAGCTGAACCAATGACCCCCACCTCTCCTACGGCCCTGCGCCGGCAACGGTCCCAGGCGGGGCAAGGCAGACCGCGCCTGCGGCCCTTGCTCCCTTACATGATCTGCATCGGTGGCTTTCTCCTCGCCTGGCAGATTCTTTCCCTGATCCTGGGGGTGGGACGCCTGCCTGGCCCAATCAACGTGGTGGCCGACACCTGGAACCCTTACATCATCCATCCCTTCTTCGATGAGGGGGGCACCAGCAAGGGACTCGGCTGGCAAATCCTCATCTCGCTGCAACGGGTGGCCTTGGGCTATGGCCTGGCGGCCGTGGTGGGCATCAGCATCGGCGGCCTGCTTGGCCTCAGCCGCTTCATCGGCAAGGGTTTGGATCCCGTGATCCAGGTGCTCCGCACCGTGCCACCCCTGGCCTGGTTTCCCATCTCCCTGATGGTGTTCCAGGACGCCAACACCTCAGCGATCTTCGTGATCTTCATCACGGCGATCTGGCCGATCATCATCAATACGGCCGTTGGGATCCGGGAAATCCCCCAGGACTACACCAACGTGGCCCGGGTGCTGCGGCTGCGCAAAGGGGAATACATCCGCAACATCGTGATCCCGGCCACCGTGCCCTATGTGTTCACGGGCCTGCGGATCGCCGTGGGCCTAGCCTGGTTAGCGATCGTGGCGGCCGAGATGCTCAAAGCCGATGGCGGCATCGGCTACTTCATCTGGGATGCCTACAACGCGGGCGGCGATTCCAGCTCCAGCCAGATCATCCTGGCCATCCTCTACGTGGGCCTGGTGGGCTTGGCGCTCGATCGCCTCGTGGCCTGGGTGGGACGGCGGGTGGCACGGGGGGCCAACTGAGATGGCGGCCTTCCTCACGGTGGATGATGTCACCCAGGTGTTTCCCCTCGCCGATGGCGGCCGCTACGTCGCCCTCAAGGACATCGACCTGGAGATCAGCGAAGGCGAGTTCGTCTCGCTGATCGGCCACTCGGGCTGCGGCAAAAGCACCCTGCTCAACCTCCTCGCGGGCCTCGACCAGGCCAGCAACGGCGGCATCCTGATGGATGGGCGGCAGGTCACCGAACCCGGTCCAGATCGGATGGTGGTGTTCCAGAACTACTCCCTGCTGCCCTGGCAAAACGTGCGGCAAAACATCGCCCTGGCCGTCAACCGGGTGATGGGCGATCGGCCCGCCGCCGAGCGCCAGGCCACGGTGGAGAAGGCCATCGCCATGGTGGGTCTGGGGGCTGCCGCCGAAAAACTGCCCGGCGAACTCTCCGGGGGGATGAAGCAGCGGGTGGCCATCGCCCGGGCCCTGGCCATCCGCCCCCGGCTGCTCCTGCTGGATGAGCCCTTCGGCGCCCTCGATGCCCTCACCCGAGGCAATCTTCAAGAGCAGTTGATGGGCATTTGCCAGGACGCGGGGGTGACCACGGTGATGGTGACCCACGATGTGGATGAAGCCCTGTTGCTCTCCGATCGGGTGGTGATGCTCACCAACGGGCCGGAGGCGGAGATCGGCCAGATCCTGGACGTACCCATCCCCCGCCCCCGCCATCGGTTGGAGGTGATGGAGCACCCGCAGTACTACCAGCTGAGGGCCGAACTGATCAGCTTTCTGCAACAGCAGCGTCGCCTGCGGCAGCGGAAGAGCCAGCAGGAGAAGGAACGGGTTACCGCTGCGTCCCTGGCCACGCCCAGTGGTCCGACCACCGTGCGACTGGGGGTGATTCCAGGGCTGGACGTCGCCCCATTGGCCGTGGCCCTGGCCGACAAAATGTTTGACGACGGCCGGGTTCAGGTGGTGCCCGTGCCCTTCGCCAGCTGGGATCGGTTGGAGGACAAACTGGTGACGGGCGAGCTGGATGCAGCCATCACCGCCGCCACCACCCCCCTGGCGCTCGCCCTGGGCCTGGGGGGCAAGGAGCCCTGGCCCGCCATCACCCCGATGACCGTGAGTCGCAACGGCAATGCCCTCTGCCTGGCCCGCTCGTTTTTGCAGCAAGGGGTGAGGGATCGGGACAGCCTGGCCCGAATGGTGCGGGAGCGGCCGGGGCCCCTGCGGATCGCTGTGCCCCAGAGCTTTGGCACCGCGGAGCTGCTGCTGCGCCACTGGTTGGCCGCCGGGGGCATGGATCCCGACCGGGAGGTGGAGTTCCCCGTGCTGTCGCCCATGGCCATGCACGGGGCCCTGCGGGGCCAACAGATCGATGGGTTCGTGGCCGGCCGCTACCGGGTGGCGGAGGCGGTGGAAGATCGGCAGGGATACGTGCTGGCCACCGACCTGGACATCTGGAGCGGGCATCCGGAAAAGGTGATCACCTGCGCGGAAGCCTGGGCCGAGCGCCATGGGGAGGCCCTCGAGGCCCTCTGCGGGGGACTGATGCGTGCCGCGGAGCGCTGCGACGACGGGGGACGCCGGGCTGCGCTCACAAAAGTGCTGAGCCAACCCCAATGGCTCGGAACCCGGGCGGCCATCGCCCTGGAGAGGCAGTTCAACCCCGGCACGGGAGAACCTGCCAAGCCATTGCTGGCCTTTAACCGCTACCACGCCGACCGGGCCCACATCCCCAATCGGGCGGAAGGGGCCTGGTTCCTCACCCAGTTCAGCCGCTGGGGCTGGTGCCCCTTCCCCAGCAATCGCCTGGAACTCTTGGCCCAGGTGTATCGGCCCGACCTCTGCGATCGGGCCCTGGAGGGGGCGGGCTACCCCGCCTTGCGGCCCGACCGCCATGCCTTTGCCCTGAGCGATGGCATTCCCTTCAACCAGGACGACCCCCTGGCCTACCTGCGGGCCCTGCCCCACAGCATCGAACCGCCCCAGCGCCAGGTGCCCCTGCCCCAAAGCCGCACGGCGGCCTCCGTTCCCCCCTCCCCGACGATC
>JAYKJF010000045.1:0-3250 GCA_035285785.1 Cyanobacteriota bacterium | reverse complement strand
TGCCCCGTCGGGAGGCCCCTCCGGCCCTTTCCGTGCTGCGGCACTTTTCAGCCCCGGTGAAGGTGAGGCTGGGCCGGCCCATCCGGGAGATGGTGCACCTGCTGGCGACGGACAGTGACGCCTTCGCCCGCTGGGATGCGGGCCAAATCCTCCTGCGCCGGGCCGCCACGCGCCGGGCTGAGGGGCGGCCCAACCAGCTGTTGGAGGAGGAACTTATTGATGCCTTCCAGCACATTCTGGCTGACCCCTCCCTCTCCGAGGCCAGTCGGGCGCTCCTTCTCTCCCCACCAGGCCTCCAGGAGCTGGAGGAAGACACCCCTGAAACCGACCCCCCCGCTCTCTTTGCCGCGCTGCGGGCCCTGGAGCAACGGTTTGGGGAGGCCCTGGCCGATCCGCTCCAGCGGGTGCTGGAGGAATGCGTACCCGCCTGGAATGAACCCTGGCCCACGGGTGCTGGGGCCAGGCAACTCACCGGCCTGATCTGGAGCTGGCGCGTGGCCGCGGGGGATCCGGGCTGCATCGCCGCGGCCCGGGCCGCCGTGGATGGCTCCTCCATGACCCTGGCGCGGGCGGGACTGCGGGCCCTGCAGTGTCACCCCTTGCCCGAACGCCAGGAGGCCTTGGAGGCCTTCTATCACCGCTGGCAACACAAGCCAGTGATTCTGGATTCCTGGTTTGCCCTGGAAGCTGGAGCCCCCTTCCCGGATGGGTTGGATCGGGTGAAAGCTCTCCTGCTCCATCCCCGCTTTGATCCCATGGCCCCCAATGCGGTGCGGGCGGTGCTGGGGGGGTTGGCCGGCAATGCCCCCGTGTTCCACGGGGCCGACGGCACCGGTTATGCCTTTCTGGCCGATCAAATCATCCTGCTGGATCAGCGCAACCCCATCACCGCCTCCCGTCTGGTGAAGGTGTTCAGCCGCTGGCGCAGCTTCGCGGCCCGGCGGCAAGACCAGATGCAACAGGCTCTGCAGCACTTGGCAGGTGCCAGCCTGTCCGCCAACACCCGGGAAGTGGTGGAACAGTGCCTGCAATCGCCGCCATCCTGAGGGGGTCCCGCAGGGTTCACCCCGGTGCTGCTCGCTCCGTCCCATCCGATCTGGTCTCTGCCGCCGGAGCAGGTGGCCGGGGCACTGCAATCCACCCCCGAGGGATTGACGGAGCAGGAAGCCAGCCTGCGGCTGGAGCGCTGCGGCCCTAACAAACTGCCCCACATCAAGGGGCGGCCCCTGCTGCTGCGCCTGGTGGATCAGATGCTCCATTTCATGGCGCTCCTGCTCTGGGTGGCGGGTGCCCTGGCCTTTGCCGCCGGCACCCCCCAACTGGGCTGGGCCATCTGGGGGGTGGTGCTGGTCAATGGCTGCTTTTCCTTCTGGCAGGAGTTTCAGGCGGAGCGCACCCTCTCCACCCTCGCCAGCTCCCTGCCCCAACGGGCCCAGGTGTGGCGGGATGGCACCTTGAGGAATGTGGCGGCGGAAGCCCTGGTGCCCGGTGATCGGGTGATGCTGGAGGAGGGCGAGCGGGTGCCCGCCGATTGCAGGCTGCTGCGGAGCTCGGCCCTCCAGCTCGATGTCTCCGTGCTGACGGGGGAATCCCAACCGGTGCCACGCCAGAGCGAAGCCATCCCCCAAAGGGAAGGACAGACTCCGCTGCCAGCGGTGGAGTGCGTCAATCTTCTGTTGGCTGGCACCACGGTGGCCAGTGGCCGCGGTGAGGCCATGGTGTATGCCACCGGCCTGGAGACGGAATTTGGCCATGTGGCCCACCTCACCGCTTCCACCAGAAGAGGGATCAGCACCCTGGAGCAGCAGGTGGGGAAGATCGTGCACACCATCACCCTGGTGGCGGTGAGCATGGCCCTGGTGGCCTTTGCCCTGAACCTTGCCCTGGTGGGCATGGCCCCCCTGGAGAGCCTGGTGTTTGCGGTGGGGATCTTGGTGGCCAACGTGCCGGAGGGGCTCCTCCCCACGGTCACCCTGGCCCTGGCCATCAATGTGCAGCGCATGGCGCGGCAACAGGCCCTGGTGCGCCGGCTCTCAGCGGTGGAAACCCTGGGTTCCGTGGGTGTGATCTGCAGCGACAAGACCGGCACCCTCACCTGCAACCGGATGGAGCTGGCGGAGGTGTGGCTGCCGGAGGAATCGGAGCAAGGTCGAAGGTTGCTTCTGGCGGGGAGCGCCCTGTGCAACAACGCACGGGTGGGCGAGGCAAACCCCACCGGCGACTCCACGGAGATCGCCCTCCTGCTGGCCGCCACCGCCGCAGGGCTTGACGTGCCAGCCCTGCGGGAGCGCCATGGCCGGCTGCTGGAAGTGCCCTTTGATTCCCACCGCCGCCGCATGAGCGTGGTGGTGGCGTGGCGCCCGGGGGAAGACGGCATCCCTCCCCTGGCAGGCAGCGGCCGGGTGGTGCTCACCAAGGGGGCACCCCTGGAGATGCTGGCCCAATGCAACGCCTGGCTGATGTCATCCGGGGTCGTGCCCCTGCAAGCCGCATCGCGGGAGCAGGTGCGGCAAGCCAACGACCGCATGGCCGCCCGGGGCTTTCGGGTGTTGGCCCTGGCGATGGCTCCAGTCGGGGAGGGCGATCCAAGTGGCAACGGCCTGGAAAGCAACCAGATCCTGGTGGGGTTGCTGGGCCTCTACGACCCCCCCCGACCGGAGGTGCCCCGCGCGATCCAGCAGTGCAGGGAAGCCGGCATCAAGGTGACCATGGTGACGGGCGACTACGGGCTCACCGCCCAGGCCGTGGCGCAGCAGCTGGGTTTGCTGGATCCTTCCCCCTCGGCCGGCACCAGCCCAATGGCCGATCCGGTGCGGGTCATCGATGGGGCGACCCTCACGCAGATTCGGGACGTCCAGCTCCGGCAGCTTCTGAAATACCGCCACCGGCTGGTGTTTGCCCGGGTCACCCCGGAACAGAAATTGCGCCTGGTGCAGGCCTACAGGGCCCTGGGGGAGGTGGTGGCCGTCACCGGTGACGGGGTGAACGATGCACCTGCCCTGAGGGCCGCCGATGTGGGTTTGGCGATGGGGCGCTCCGGCACGGATGTGGCCAGGGAGGCGGCGGACATCGTGCTGCTGGATGACAACTTTGCCACCCTCGTGACGGCCATCCGCTATGGGCGCTCGGTGGTGGCCAACATCGGCAAGTTCATCACCTACGTGCTCGCCTCCAATGTGCCCGAAGTGGCGCCATTCCTGGCGATGGTGGTGTTTCGGCTGCCGGCCGCCCTCACCGTGCTGCAAATCCT
>JAYKJF010000044.1:0-6264 GCA_035285785.1 Cyanobacteriota bacterium | reverse complement strand
CCTCCCCGGCACGGATGCGGAGGTAGCGCTCCACCAGCTGCAAAGCCGCCAGGTGCTGGCGTTTGTATTCATGGATCCGCTTCACCTGCACATCGAACAGGCTTGTGGGATCCACCAGGACGCCCGTTTGTTGGCGGATGGTTTGGGCCAGACGCTCCTTGGCATGCTCCCGCACCACTCGCCAGCGATCCAGGAAGGCCGGATCCTGCACCATCGGTTCGATGCGGGAGAGCTGATCCAGATCACTTCTCCAGCCCTCACCGATGCTGTCGTCCAGCAGGGCGGCCAGATTCGGGTTGGACACGGCCACCCACCGGCGGGGGGTGACGCCATTGGTGATGTTGCTGAAGCGATCGGGCCAGATCTCAGCGAAATCGTGGAAGAGGTTTTGCTTCAGCAGCTGGCTGTGCAGTTCCGCCACCCCATTCACCTGGTGGCTTCCCACCACGGCCAGATGGGCCATGCGCACCTTGCGGGTGCCCCCCTCTTGGATCAGGGAGAGCTTTTCCAGCATCTCCGGCTTGCCGGGATAGCGGAGGCGCACCATGCGCAGGAAGCGGGCGTTGATCTCGAAGATGATCTCCAGCTGCCGTGGCAGCAACTGCTGGAACAGGTCGAGACCCCAGCATTCGAGGGCCTCGGGGAGCAGGGTGTGGTTGGTGTAGCTGATGCTGGAGGTGGTGATGCTCCAGGCCGTATCCCAGTCGACCCCGTGCTCATCAATCAACAACCGCATCAGCTCCGCCACGGCGATGGCCGGATGGGTGTCGTTGAGCTGCACGGCGTATTTCTTATGGAAGTCGCGCACGTCCATCCCCTGGCCCTTGAGGATGCGGAACATGTCCTGGAGGGAGCAGGAGACAAAAAAGATCTGCTGGCTGAGCCGCAAACGCTTTCCTTGCTCCATCTCATCGTTGGGGTAGAGCACCTTAGAGAGGGTTTCCGATTGCACCTTGTGCAACACGGCCCGGGTGTAGTCCCCCGCATTGAAGGAGGCAAAGTCAAAGTCTTCCGGGGCGTGGGCCGACCACAGCCTCAGGGTGTTGGCCGTGAGCACCCCGTAGCCCAGGATCGGTGTGTCGTAGGCGACCCCCATCACCGTCTGCCCGCCGATGATCACCGGGTAGCTCCACTCTGGCCGGATCACCTCCCAGGGGTTCCCCCGGGCGAGCCAAGGGTCGGTGCTTTCCACCTGGCCACTGGGGCCAACCTGCTGGCGAAAGATGCCGAATTCATAGCGGATGCCGTAACCGATGGCCGGCAGTTGCAGGGTGGCCATCGACTCCTGGAAGCAGGCCGCCAGCCGCCCCAGGCCGCCATTGCCCAAGCCCGGTTCCGGTTCCTCAGCGATCAGCTGATCCAGGGACAGGCCCAGCTCCTCGCAGGCGGCCTCCGCTTCCCGGTGGAGGCCCAGATTCACCAGGTTGTTTTCCAGATGGGGCCCCAGCAGGTATTCCGCCGATAGATAGACGGCTGTGCGCACGTGCTGGTTGGTGTAGGTCTCGGCCGTGTCCACCCAACTGGCCAGCAGTCTGTCGCGCACGGCCAGGGCCAGGCAGAGGTAGTGGTCGTGAACGGTGGCCAGGGCAGGGGCCTTGGCCTGGCTCAGGAAGAGATGGCGGCGCATGTCGGCCGCCAGGGGGTTTGCCGCAGGGGCCGATGGGGAGGACAGGGGGGTGGTCACCATGGCTTACTCGTCAGTTTGTTGTACCTGTCATGGCGCGGCATGGGGCGCATCGCTGAAACATTGGCTACCAGCTGGGTCGGTCGTGGTCACTTCTTAAACCTGGGTGCGTGCCGGCTCCACCTCCAGCACCTCGGCCTGGATGCTCCATTTGAGCTCGCTTTCCACCGGGATGGCCCCGGAAAAGCTCCCCGACACGGCGGCGGTGAGATTCGCCTTTGAGGAGGTGGCCAGCACGATGTAGCGATCATCGATCAGCCCCTTGCCGCTGGGGTCGTAGCCCCGCCAGCCGGCCCCGGGCAGATACACCTCCGCCCAGGCGTGCAGGTCGTAATCCTCCGGCTTGGGCTCCACCAGGTGGTAGCCGCTCACGAAGCGGGAGGGAAGGCCCACACAACGGCAGCATTCGATCATCAGCATCGCCAGATCCCGGCAGGAGCCCACCCGCTCCTTCAAGGTGCGGCCGGCGGGCCAGGCGGGGCCATGGTGGCGCTGGGTGTATTTCACCCGGTCTTGAATGATGGCAATCAGCTGGTTGAGGAAGGGGATGGCCAGCTGATCGCAGCCCGTGAGGGCCTCCTGGGCCAGGTCGACGGCGGCGGGATCATGCTGGCCATTGGGCAGCCAACCCTCCAGGGCGCCCATCAGATCACCATTGAGATGGCCCACCGGATAGGGCAGCACCGGCGGATTCACCTCCAGGCACATCTCCAGGGGAGGGGCGGAATCGGTGATCACCTCGCTCTGGGCCTGCACCAGGAAACGGTCCGTGCTGCCGAGAAACCGCGCCCGCAGAATTTCGTCCCCACTGGCGGCCAGCAAGGGGTAGAGGGTGTCGGGCTCGGGAGTGATGGCCAGCTCGAAGTGCACCAACCGTTGGAAGCCATGGCCCCGGGGTTTGAGGCAGAAGCGGTGGGGACCCAGCAGGATGGGGGCCGAATACCGGTAGTGGAGGCTGTGGGCTATGCGGGCGCGCATGCGGGCTCTGGGTTTGTCTGGGCGCTGGTGGTCGGGGCGATGAAATAGCGCTTCTCAATCAGCGTGTGCAGACGGTTGAAGTCCTGCTGCAACTGGTCGATCGCCTCATGGAGACCGCTGGAGATCAGATCATCGATGCGGGTGTAGCTCCAGCGCGCCAGGGTGAGGCCGGCCAGGCATTCCAGTTCATCGGGAGCCCCGGGAACGGAACTGCCGCGGATGATGCGCAGGGTTTCATTGATGCGCTCCAGGCAGTAGCGCACGGAGCGGGGGAAGATCGGATCTAAGAGCAGGAATCCCGCCACGGCCCGGGGGGCAATGGCCCGTTGTTGGGATTGGCGGAACATCTGGTAGGCCCCGGCGGTGCGCAACAGGGCGATCCACTGCAGCTCATCCAGCACCCCGCCCACATCCTCATTGGAAGGCAGGAGCAAAAAATATTTCACATCCAGAATGCGGGTGGTTTTGTCCGCCCGCTCCAGGAGCCTCCCCAGCCGGCTGAACTGCCAGGAGAGATCCCGACTCAAGGTGGCATCGGTGATCCCGTAGAAGAGCTGGCAATCCCTGCGGATCAGACGCAGTTGCTCCTGGGGCGGCTGCTCCCAATAGTCCGGTTCCTGCAGGCCCCAGTAGCAGCCATTGATCTGCTCCCACATCTCGGTGGTGATCACATCCCGAATTTGGCGGGCATTTTCCCGGGCAAAGGTGATGCAATTCACCACGCTGCTTGGATTATCCGCTTCCCGCACCAGGAAGTTCACCACATCCTCCGGGTTGCCGGCTGGGTAGAGCTCGTCGAAGAGTTCCCGGTCGCCGCTGGCATCGATCAGGGGCAGCCAGGGCTCTGCGCTGCCCGGGGGGCAGTCGAGGGCCATGGCCTCACTCACTTCCACAAAACGGGAGATGTTTTCCGCCCGCTCCACATAGCGGTTGATCCAGTAGAGCGAATCCGCAACCCGGCTCAACATGGCACGACCTCCCTGATCTCAGTTGCGGAGTCTTCCACGATCCAGGTGTCCTTGCACCCCCCGCCTTGGGAAGAATTCACCACCAGGGAGCCCCGGCGGAGGGCCACCCGGGTGAGGCCCCCCGGGGTGACCCAGTTGTTTTTGCCGCGCAGCACGTAGGGGCGCAGATCCACGTGGCAGGGATAGATCTCCCCTTCGCTGAGGGAGGGAACGGTGGAGAGCTCCAGGGTGGGTTGGGCGATGAAATTCCGGGGATCGGCTTCGATCTTTGAGGCAAAGATGGCGATCTCCTCCTTGCTGGCATGGGGGCCGATCAACATGCCATAGCCGCCGGCTTCCGCCACCGATTTCACCACCAGCTCCGGGAGATGGGCCAGCACGTAGGCCCGATCTTCAGGGCGGGAGCAGAGGTAGGTGGGCACGTTCTCAATGATCGGTTCCTCCTTGAGGTAGTAGCGAATCATCTCGGGCAGATAGGCATAGATCAACTTGTCATCCGCCACGCCCGTGCCGGGGGCGTTGGCGATGGCCACCCTGCCGGCGGCATAGGCCTCCATCAACCCCTTCACCCCCAGGATGGAATCCTCGCGGAACACCTCCGGATCGAGGAAATCATCGTCAATGCGGCGGTAGATCACATCCACGGGCTCCAGGCCTGCCGTGCTGCGCATCCACACCCGCCGATCTTCCACCACCAGATCCCTGCCCTCCACCAGCTGGATGCCCATCTGCTGGGCGAGATAGCTGTGCTCGAAATAGGCGCTGTTGTACACCCCAGGGGTCAGCAGCACCACCTTTGGGTTGTCGGTCCAGGTGGCCAGATCCCTGAGGGTTTCCAGCAGATGGGAGGCGTAGTTGTCGATGGGCTGCACCGTGCGGCCGGAGAACAGGCTGGGGAAGATGCGTTTCATCACCCGCCGGTTTTCCAGGAAATAGGCCACACCGGAGGGGCAGCGCAGGTTGTCCTCCAGCACCCGCCAGGTGCCCTGCCCATCGCGCACCAGATCCAGCCCCGAGATGTGGCACCAACGGCCGAGGGGTGGCTGGATGCCCTTCATCTGGGGGCGCCAGCCATGGGAGCTCTCCACGTCCTCCCTTGGCACCACGCCATCGGTGTGAATCTGCCCGGGGCCATACACGTCCGCCAAAAACAGATCGATGGCCTCCAGCCGTTGATAGAGCCCTTTCTCCAAACGCTCCCACTCGCTGGCACGGATCAGGCGAGGGAGGGGATCAAAGGGCAGGATCCGCTCCACCCCCAGGCTTCCCGAATCGTTGAGCCGGAACGTGGCCCCGAGCCGCTTGAGCAACATGGCCGCGGCCGCATGGTTGTGATTCAGTTGCTCCAGGCCCATCCGGCCGAGGGAGGAGAGCAGGGGCTGGAGGGCCGGTCGGGGCTGCTCCGGGGCGCTGAAATACTCGTCGTAACCGTGGTTGGGTCGGTACGCCGTGAACATTTCCTCGGTCCTCTGATGGTTTGGATCCTGCAGTGCCCCGGGTGGTGTCCCCGGTGATTGTTGCTACCGAAAGATGGGGGCTAAAGCAGAAAGTAGCGCTGGGCCATCGGCAGCACCTCCGCTGGCTCGCAGGTGAGGAGTTCCCCATCCGCAAACACCTCGTAGGTTTGCGGATCCACCTCCACCTTGGGCAGGGCCGCGTTATTGCGCATCTCCCTCTTGCCGATGCCGCGGGTGTGGGCCACCGGCACACAGGGGCGCCTGAGCCCCAAGCGGCGAGGGAGATCCTCCTCCAGGGAGGCCTGGCTGACGAAGGTGAGGCAGCTGGGCACCAAGGCGCCGCCGTAGGCGGCGAACATCGGTCGGCCATGGACCGGCCCAGGGGTGGGAATGGAGGCATTGGCATCCCCCATCTGGGCCCAAACGATGGAGCCCCCCTTGATCACCAGTTCTGGCTTCACCCCAAAAAATCCCGGTTTCCAGAGCACCAGATCCGCCAGCTTGCCCACTTCCACGGAGCCCACCTGGCTGTCGACCCCGTGGGCGATCGCTGGATTGATGGTGGTTTTGGCGATGTAGCGCTTCAGGCGGGTGTTGTCGTTCCGGGCGCTGTCGCCCGCCAGGGGACCCCGCTGCACCTTCATCTTGTGGGCCGTCTGAAAGGTGCGCAGGATCACCTCCCCCACCCTGCCCATGGCCTGGGAATCACTGGCGATGATCGAAAATGCCCCCAGGTCGTGGAGGATGTCCTCGGCGGCGATGGTTTCCCGGCGGATGCGGGATTCCGCGAAGGCCACATCCTCCGGGATCTGGGGATCCAAGTGGTGGCACACCATCAGCATGTCGAGGTGTTCCTCCAGCGTGTTCCGCGTGTAGGGCCGGGTGGGGTTGGTGCTGCTGGGCAGCACGTTGGTTTCCCCGCAGATGCGGATGATGTCCGGTGCATGGCCCCCACCGGCCCCTTCCGTGTGGAAGGTGTGGATGGTGCGGCCGCCGATGGCGGCGATCGTGTCCTCCACAAAGCCCGCTTCGTTCAAAGTGTCGGTGTGGATGCACACCTGCACGTCGAAGCGGTCGGCCACGCCCAGGCAGCAATCGATGGCGGCGGGGGTGGTGCCCCAGTCTTCGTGGAGCTTGAGGCCGCAGGCGCCGCCTCGGATCTGCTCCTCCAGGGCAT
>JAYKJF010000043.1:0-41148 GCA_035285785.1 Cyanobacteriota bacterium | reverse complement strand
AACCCCGATGTGCTGGTGGCCTGCGTGGGCGGTGGCTCCAATGCCATGGGCCTGTTCCATCCCTTCGTGCAGGACACCGATGTGCGCCTGGTGGGTGTGGAAGCCGCCGGCGATGGTGTGGCCACTGGCCGCCATGCCGCCACCATCACCGAGGGGCGCGTGGGCGTGCTCCATGGCGCCATGAGCCTGCTGCTGCAGGACGAGGAGGGCCAGGTGCAGGAGGCCCATTCCATCAGCGCCGGCCTCGACTACCCCGGGGTGGGACCCGAGCACAGCTACCTCAAGGGCATCGGGCGCGCCGAGTATGCCGCCGTCACCGATGCGGAGGCCCTCGATGCCCTGCAGCTCCTCTGCCGCCTGGAGGGCATCATCCCGGCTCTGGAAACGGCCCACGCCTTTGCCTGGCTGGAGACGCTCTGCCCCACCCTCGCTCCCGGCACGGAAGTGGTGGTGAATCTCTCCGGCCGCGGCGACAAGGATGTGAACACGGTGGCCGAGCGGTTGGACGACCTGACCCGCTAGAGGGGATCCTCCTCCCAGCTGAAGCGGGGCAGCCTGGCCAGGGTGTCCTGCATGCTGCGGGCCCAGGTGTCCATGGAGCGGGTGATGAGCACCGAATCCTTCTGCAGCTTCAGGCGCCGACTCACCTCCAGCCCATCCCGGGGAACCATGGCCACCTCGAAGGGAGGTCCCACGGTGAGGTTGGAGCGTCGGGTCACCACCTGGGAGACCAGGCAAAGCCGGGCCGCATCCTCCAGGCTCATGCCGTGGTGCCCGATGTAATCCAGTGGGGGTTTGCCATATTTGCTTTCACCAATCTGCAGGAAGGGAGTTTCCTGCGTGGCCATGATGGCATTCCCCTGGGGATAAATGAGATAAAGCCCGTGTGGCTGGCCGGCGATCTGTCCGCCGAGAATGAAGCTGGCTTCGCCAGTGGCGCCAGCCTCGCGCAGAGAATGGTGGTAGTGGCGCTGAACGGCAACACTGAGATTGCCGATGTAATCGGCTGCTTCAAATAAGTAGCGGGCTTGGAGCAGATCCGGTGGATCGGTCTTATCCGTTTTTCCTGGGCCCTCTGGCAATCCCGCTTCCCGGTCGGCCATACCCGTTTGGTGATCATCAATATCGCGGCGGATGCGATTAAGAACGGCCTGTGTTGTGCCCAGATTCCCAGCCGCCATGATCACAAAGATGCGATCAGAAGCTGGCTTGAATACATGCATTTTGCTGTAGGAGGAGATGTAATCTACTCCAGCATTGGTTCTTGAATCAGAGGCAAAAACCAGGCCCGTATCCAGCAGAAAAGCCAGGCAATACGTCATGACGTCACGAAAGAATCTTGCTCAACTGAGACGCCTTTGCAGCAGGTTCGCCACAGATCTCACACCTGCGCTCGCCGTAGCGTAGGCCATGCGCATGGGGCCCACGAGGGCCACCACCCCCCGGCCCCCATCTCCCGTTCGGTAGGGGCACTGCACCACGGCGCATTCCCCGAGCGCCTTGTGGGGATGTTCGCTTCCAATCCACACCAGGCTCTCCAGATCCGTGGCCCCCTGGGGGCCCAGCACCTGGTCGGGATGGGTTTCCACCAGCTGCACCAGGGGCAAGAGGGAGGAGGTGCGGGTGAATTCGGGCTGGGCCAGCAATCCCCCCAGTCCGGAGGCCACCACCGTTCCTGCCCCGCCTCCGGTGAGCAGGGTGTGGCTCTCCAGGGCCTGGCGCAGCAGCCTTCCGCTCGAGGCCAATTCCGCCGGTAAGCGTTCCCAGGAGATGGGCCCCTCGCCGTGCTCCTGCAACTGGCGGTTGGTCCACCGTTCAAGGATCGGCAATTCCCCCTGGATGCCAGCGGGCAGCCGCAGATGAAGGCTGGTGCTCAGTCCACTCCCCTGAACCAGAATCACGAGCAGGCTCTCGCCAGTGGCCATCAGGCGGATGTCCTGGAGCTTGGGGGCCCGGCTGCGGGGGCGGGTGATCAGGCTCAGCAGCCCCGTCAGATCCGACAGGCGTCGGGCCACATACACGAGAAGGTCGTCCAGGGCGGCCCATTGGAGGCTCAGGCCGGCCAGCTCCCGCTCGAGTTGGGTGGCCGCGGCTCCGGGAGCGGGCAGCAACTCGTCGACATAGAGCCGATAGCCCAGTTGGCTCGGAATTCGCCCCGCCGACGTGTGGGGTTGGGTGAGCAATCCGCGCTGTTCCAGGGCCCCCATGGCCGAGCGCACGGTGGCGGGGCTGGCGGGAAATCCGAAGCGGCGCACGAGGGTGTGGCTGCCCACGGGCTCCACCGTGTCGACGTAATGGCGAACAGTGGCCTGGAGCACCTCTTGTTGGCGGCGGGAGAGGGAGAGCACCAGACCCGGATCGGGAGGAAAAAGATGATACGCAGATTGTCGTTGTCGGGGTGCGGGCTCAATAGCGGGGGATGGACGGATCCACGCGCACGCTCCAGGCGTCGATCCCCCCCTGCAGATTCCACACCTCGCTGTACCCCTGCGCCTCCATCAGCCAGCAGCCGAACTGCCAGCTGCGCACTCCCGCATGGCACAGCACCACGATGGGGCGGTCTCGCTTCAGGAGGGTCTCCACCTCCCCCATCCACTCCGAAGCACGACTCAAGGGAAGGTGCTCCACCGGATAGGACAGTTGGGCCAGGGCCAGCTCCTGGGCTTCCCGCACGTCCACCAGCTGGAGGGATTCACCGGCCTGGAGCCGATCGGCGAGCTCCTCAGGCGTGAGAGAGCGGGGCTCTGGAGCGGAGGGAGGCAGCGACATGGCCGATCAGGAGCGGGAGGGCAGGATGGTGGCATCCCGCTGAAGCCGAATGAAGGGTCGGCCCTTCCTTGCCGTTCTCCTGGTGGTGGCCCTGCTGGCCCTCGGCTTGGGTGGGGGCGGCTGGTGGCTCCTGTGGACCCGGGGTCCGCTCCAGCTCCAGCACCACACCCTCACCATGCCGCGGGCCGCTCGCTTCGTGCCCCGGCAGGCGCCCCTCAGCCTCTACATCTTCAGCGATGGGGAGCAACCCGTGGATTACGCCAGGGCCGTGGCTCCCCTGCGCCAACGGGAGGGCGCCACAAAGGCGATGGAGCGGCTCCGGGATGGGGCTTTTGCGGCCGCGGGGCTCAACTATCACGATGAGCTGGCCGGCTGGTTGGCGCCGGAGATCGGCCTGAGCCTCTTCGATGCCCCAGGCCAAGCATCTGGCAGCAGCTGGCTGCTCGTGCTCTCCAGCAAGGACGGGGAGGGGGCCCGCCGGTTTCTGCAGCGCTTCTGGCAATCCCGCAGCCTGGCGGGCAGTGGCCTGCAGATCAGTCAATACCGCGGCATGGGCTTGATCAGCGGCAGGGGCGCCCTGGTGGGACGGGATCCGGTGCCTCTGGCCACGGCTCTCGTCCAGGACGATCTGGTGCTGATCGCCTCCGGGCGCACCACCTTGGAGCGGGCCCTGGATGTGTCCCAGATTGATGCCCTCAACGAGGCTGGCCTCACCCCCCTGAAGGAGGGGGTGGAGCAACTGGGCGAGGGTATGGCCCTGGTGGTGGCCCGTTCCGAGGCCTTGGCCCCCTGGCTGGGGCTCCCCGAGGTGAAAGCGGCCGAGGGAACGGCCGATCCCCTCCTGGTGGGAGCCCTCCATCCCAACGGCCGCCAGTTGGAGCTCCAGGGTGTCCTGCATGGAACCCCATCCCCGGCGGCCTCCTCCCCCGAGTCCGCAATCGGCCTCCGGGAGGCCCTGGCCACGGAAACCCTTCTGCTCAAGGGACTGGGCGGGGAATCCGAGAGCCTGGCGCTCCTGCGCAACCCAGCGTCCCTGCTGACGCTTCCTTGGCTGAAGCCCCTCATTCAGGCGATCACCGCCCCCCCCGGGAGCGGTCCCCTGCCCCTGCGGCTGGCGGCCGTGGATCCAGGGGTGCTGCTGGTCTCCAGGGCCCCGGAGGGCTGGTTGCTCGGCACCACCGACCGGATCCCCCCTCCCGAGGCCCTGGAAGCGCCCCTGGCGGCTGAGGGGTTGATTGATGCCCCCCTGGAGGTGGACGGGGAGACCGTGACGGTGTGGACCCGGCTGGGCGCCAAGCAGGGGGCAGGGGATCAGCTCCAGGCCGCCGTTGCCGGGTGGTGGCGCCCCCGGGATGGGGTGGCCTGGTGGGGGGGCAACCTGGCCCTGCTGCACCAGAAGGCGGCGGGTCGCACCGTGCTGGCGCGCCAACAGCAGCTGGAGGATCTCAAACGGCCTGAAGCCTCCCTGCGCTGGGCGTTGGGGGAGGAGGAGGCCACCGCGCTTCTGCAGCAATGGGGTCCCTGGACCCGCCTGACCACCGTCGCCGGCGGACCCCTGGCCAAGGGGCTGGAGAGCCTGGCCCTGGCCGTGGAGCCGGTTGACAGCACCGTGGCCTGGACGGCCCGGATCCAGTTTGCGGGGCCGCCCCATGGCTGAGGTGGAGCTCCTGCTGTTGCGCCATGGCATCGCCGAACCGCGAGGGAGCGGCCTGGAGGATGGGGCCAGAGCCCTCACCGCCGAGGGGCGCGAGCGCACCCGCCTGATCTGCCAACGGGCTGGGGCCTTGGGCCTGAAGGCTCCCGTGCTGGTGAGCAGTCCCATCCTGCGCGCCTCCCAGACCGCTGCACTGGCGGTGGAGGCCGGGCTTGCTCCCGCCTTCAGCTGCCATGACGGCCTGTCCCCCGGGGCGGATCCCTGGCCCCTGCTCCAGCAGTTGTGCAGCCAGGGGAAGGAGGGGTCGCACCGTCGGTGGCTGCTGGTGGGGCATGAACCCGATCTGGGATCCCTGGCCTGCCGGCTGCTGGCCGCCCCTACCGGCGCGGTGGCCCTCAAAAAGGCGGGGCTGGCCCTGCTCCGCTGGGACCAGATCCTCTCCCCGACGGCCCCGATGCCTTCGTCTCAGGTGCAGCTGGTGCTCCTGCTCACCCCCCGGATTCTCAGGGGGGGCTGAACACCGTCCGCCGAACTGGCAGCCAGGGCTACCTCCCGGGCCTTCCCTTGACACGTAGGTTCAAGGCATTCGCAAGAGCAGGCATGGCGGCCAAGCCCTCCAGTAACAGCTTTGCGGCGACCCCTTCTCCGGTCCGCGCAGGGGATGCCGCCCCCACGCCAGGGGATGCTGCCCCACCCGCCACTCCCGTGACGATTCCCTTCCGACCGGGACTGGAGGGGGTACCGGCCACCCAATCCGCAATCTGTGACATCGACGGGCTGCGGGGGGTGCTCACCTATCGGGGGTATCCCCTCGATCAGCTGGCGCGCCAGAGCAGCTTTCTGGAAACGGCCTATCTCCTGATCTGGGGGGAGCTGCCCACGATCTTCCAGCTGCGGGAATTCGAGCAGGAGGTGCAGATGCACCGTCGGGTGAGTTTTCGCATCCGCGACATGATGAAGTGCTTCCCGGAATCGGGCCATCCGATGGATGCCCTACAGGCCAGTGCGGCCTCCCTGGGCCTCTTCTATTCCCGGCGGGCCCTCAACGATCCCCAATACGTGGCGGCGGCGGTGGTGCGGCTGATCGCCAAGATCCCCACCATGGTGGCGGCCTTCCAGCTGATCCGCAAAGGCCAGGACCCGATCCAGCCCCGGGACGATCTGTCCTATGCCGCCAACTTCCTCTACATGCTCACCGAGCGCGAGCCCGATCTCACGGCGGCGCGGATCTTTGATGCCTGCTTGATCCTTCACGCGGAGCACAGCCTCAATGCCAGCACCTTCAGCGCCAGGGTCACGGCCAGCACGCTCACCGATCCCTATGCGGTGGTGGCCTCCGCCGTGGGCACCCTGGCCGGCCCCCTGCACGGGGGGGCCAATGAGGATGTGCTGGAGATGCTGGAGGAGATCGGCACGGTGGATCAGGTGGAGCCCTGGCTCGATCGGGCCATCGCCAACAAGCAGAAGATCATGGGCTTCGGCCACCGGGAATACCGGGTGAAGGATCCGCGGGCCGTGATCCTTCAGGGACTGGCGGAGGAGCTCTTCAACCGGTTTGGCTCCGATCCGATGTACGACCTGGCACGGGCCCTGGAGGCGGCGGCTGCCGATCGCCTGGGTCCCAAGGGCATTTATCCCAATGTGGATTTCTACTCGGGCCTGGTGTATCGCAAGCTCGGGATTCCCCGGGATCTCTTCACGCCGATCTTTGCCATCGCCCGCACGGCCGGCTGGCTGGCCCACTGGCGGGAGCAGCTGGGAGCCAACCGCATCTACCGGCCCACCCAGATCTACACCGGTTCGCCCGAGCGGGCCTGGCTTCCCATGGAGCAGCGTCCCATCCCCACCTAGGTGGTTCGCTGGAGGGGGAGTTCCGCCCAAGGGCGTGGCTCTCCGATTAAGTTGCCTGCCAATTGGAGCTCGTCTTCATGCCGTTGACACCGCCGGTCACGCCTGGCTTCGTCACCCCGGGCTTGGACCTTCAAGCCAGCTTCAGCTCCCTGCTGGAAGGCCTGGGGGTCAGCCCCGGGCTGGCCCGGGTGATCTGGCTACCCCTGCCCATGCTTCTGGTTCTCATTGCCGCCGTGGTGGGGGTTCTGGTGAATGTGTGGCTGGAGCGCAAGATTTCAGCGGCCGTGCAGCAGCGCATCGGCCCGGAGTACGCGGGAGCCCTGGGCATCCTCCAGCCCATGGCCGATGGATTGAAGCTGCTGGTGAAGGAGGACGTGATTCCCGCCAGGGCAGACGGGTTGCTGTTCACCCTGGGTCCCGTGTTGGTCCTGGTGCCGGTGATCCTCTCCTGGTTGGTGGTTCCTTTTGGCCAGAACCTGCTGATCAGCAACGTGGGGGTGGGGATCTTCCTCTGGATTTCCCTCAGCAGCATCCAGCCCATCGGGCTGTTGATGAGTGGGTATGCCAGCAACAACAAGTATTCCTTGCTTGGGGGCCTTCGGGCTGCGGCCCAATCCATCAGTTATGAAATTCCTCTGGCACTCTCCGTTCTGGCGATTGTCATGATGAGTAATTCTTTGAGCACTGTGGATATCGTTAACCAGCAAACGGGTGCAGGCATTCTCAGTTGGAATATCTGGCGTCAGCCCGTGGGTTTCATCATTTTCTGGATCTGCGCACTGGCCGAATGTGAGCGTTTGCCCTTCGACCTGCCAGAGGCGGAAGAGGAGCTGGTGGCGGGCTATCAGACGGAATATGCAGGCATGAAATTTGCTCTCTTTTATCTGGGGAGTTACATCAATCTGGTTCTTTCCGCCCTCCTGGTTTCCGTGCTCTATCTGGGGGGTTGGGGATTCCCCGTTCCCGTGGAGTGGGTGGCCCAATGGGTTGGCCAATCCATTGACAGCCCCCTGATCCAGGTGATCACGGCCAGTGTGGGCATCGTGATGACCGTGCTCAAGGCCTACCTGCTGGTGTTTTTTGCCATCCTCCTGCGGTGGACCGTCCCCAGGGTTCGCATCGACCAGTTGCTGGATCTCGGTTGGAAATTTCTCCTTCCCATTGCCCTGGTCAACCTTCTGGTGACGGCGGCTCTCAAGCTGGCCTTCCCCCTGGCGTTCGGAGGCTGACCCGTCCATCGCCTGGCATCGTCAGTTGTCCATGAAGTCAGGCATCATGGTTTCACTTGAAGTTCCTACCCCCTAACGTCCATGTTTGGCTTTCTCCAAAAGGTTGGTGATTACACCAAAGATGCCGTGAGTGCTGCCAAATACATCAGCCAGGGTCTGGGGGTCACCTTTGATCACCTCCGTCGCCGGCCGATCACGATCCAGTACCCCTACGAAAAGCTGATCCCTTCGGAACGCTATCGGGGTCGCATCCATTACGAGTTCGATAAATGCATTGCCTGTGAGGTTTGCGTCAGGGTGTGCCCCATCAACCTTCCCGTGGTGGATTGGGTGATGAACAAGAGCACGAAAAAGAAAGAATTGCGCAATTATTCGATCGATTTTGGGGTGTGTATTTTCTGTGGCAATTGCGTTGAGTATTGCCCCACGAACTGTCTGTCGATGACGGAGGAATATGAGTTGGCTGCCTACGACCGCCACAGCCTGAATTACGACAACATTGCCCTTGGCAGGCTCCCCACGAGTGTGACAACTGATCCCTCCGTGATCCCCTTGCGGGAACTGGCCTACCTGCCCAAAGGGGTTGTTGAGCCCCATGGCGTTCCCGCCACCTCCCCCCGCGCAGGCAAGCTACCCGCCGAGATCCTGTCCGAAACCCCCAGCTCACCCAGCCCCTCCAGCTCCAAGGAGCCGACGCCATGACCATTGCATCAACGACGGAACAAATTTGTTTCCTTGTGCTCGCAGCCGTTCTGGTGATGGGCTCCCTGGGTGTTGTCCTCTTGGACAACATCGTTTACTCAGCGTTTCTGCTAGGGGGCGTGTTCCTCTCCGTTGCCGGCCTCTATCTGCTGCTGAATGCAAGTTTTGTGGCGGCAGCCCAGGTTCTTGTCTATGTGGGCGCGGTGAACGTGCTCATCCTTTTTGCGATCATGCTCGTGAACAAAAAGGAAACCCTGTCCTCCATCCCCGGCCTGCTCTCCCGTCGCCTCCTGTCCGGTGGGGTGTGCATCGGTCTCTTCATCCTTCTGCTCCGTGTTGCCTTCACCACCGCCTGGCCCCTTCCCGGTCCAGCCTCCATTGGTGAAGAGGCCACGTTCCGCATCGGTGAGCATTTCTTCACCGACTATCTGCTCCCCTTCGAGCTGGCTTCCGTTCTTCTGCTGATGGCCATGATCGGTGCCATCGTTCTGGCCCGTCGGGATGTGTTTGCCAGTGATGTGATCACGGGGGAGCCTGCCGACCAGGGCTTGATCGAGAAGGCCCGCACTCCCCTGCTGGTGGATCGCGCCAAGTCATCCCCCACCCCTTGACGGCCTGCCCAACGCTTCAGCCCCCTTTCCCTTTCCGCCATGCCTGTCACCAGCCCCATCCCGTTGCAAGCGTTTCTCACCCTTGCGGCCCTTCTCTTCTGCATTGGGGTCTGGGGCCTGATCAACAGCCGTAATGCGGTGCGCGTGCTGATGAGCATCGAGTTGATGCTCAATGCGGTGAACATCAACCTCATGGCCTTCTCCAACTATGTGGATGGCCAGCTGATCCGGGGTCAGGTGTTCGCCATCTTTGTGATCACCGTCGCGGCGGCTGAAGCGGCGGTGGGCCTGGCCATCCTTCTCTCGCTCTACCGCAACCGGGAAACGGTGGATATGGAACGCTTCAACCTGCTCCGCTGGTAGTTCCTCACCGATGCGCCTCGATCGGGTCTGGCTGATCATCCGGCAGGACAGCCCGTTGGCCCGGAGGGAGGCCCAGCTTTGTCTGCAGGAGCTCCAGGAGATCGGGGTCAGGGTCACCGTTGCGGAGAGCGGCCTGTCCACCAACCCCTTTCCCGGATTGCTGGCCACCGAAGCGGAACGGCCCGATCTGGCCCTCGTCCTGGGGGGCGATGGCACCGTTCTGGGGGCGGCAAGGCACCTGGCCCCCCTGGATGTGCCCATCCTCTGTTTCAACGTTGGTGGCAACCTCGGCTTTCTCACCCACGACCGTCGCCTGCTTCGCGACACCCTGTGGACGCGGCTTCGGGACGATCACTTCGCCCTCGAGCGCCGCATGATGCTCGCCGCCGCCATCGATACGGGCGATGGGGTGCTGCAGGGCTCCCACACGGCCCTCAATGATTTTTACCTCAGGCCCTGCCTCGATGAACTGTCACCCACCTGTCAGCTGGAGCTGGACATTGACGGGGAGGTGGTGGATCAATACCGGGGGGATGGGCTGATCATCGCCACCCCCACGGGATCCACCGGTTACTCCATGGCTGCGGGCGGGCCGATCCTGCATCCCGGCATCGAAGCCATGGTGATCAATCCCATCTGTCCGATGAGCCTCTCCAGTCGGGCGATTGTGGTGCCTCCCCGATCACGGCTCACCATCTGGCCCCTGGGGGAAAGCTCCCGTCGGGTACGCCTGTGGAAGGATGGTGTGCAAGCCACCGTGCTGGAACCCGGCGATCGCTGTGTGGTGCAGCGCAGCGACTGCGTGGCCCTGATGGTGGTTCTCAACCAAAACCCGTCGTACTACAGCACCCTGACGCAAAAACTGCACTGGGCGGGGAGCCTCACCAGTGTTCTCCCCTCCCCCAATTAGCTCCCCCGAACCCACGATGGCCTTGGAAATCGAGCGTCGCTTTCTTGTGTCCGGCGATGGCTGGCGAGCCCATGTGGGCTGGGTGGTTGCGTTTCGTCAGGGGTATCTCCAGAGCAGGGAGGATGGGCTCACCACACGGATTCGCCTGCAGCAGGCGGGGCATGAGGAGGAGAAGGCCTGGCTCACGATCAAGGCCCCGTCCGAGGGAGCCCCAGCGGCCACACGGCAGGAATTTGAGTATGGGATTCCCGTCGCCGATGGGGAGGCCCTCCTGGCTCTGTCGTCCTGGCGTCTGGAAAAGCGCCGCCATGGGTTGCTCCTCCCCGGCGGTGGGGAGTGGGTTCTGGATGTGTTCCTTGGAGCCAATGCTCCCCTGCTGATCGCGGAGGTGGAACTCCTCCATGCGGATCAGCAGGTTGTGATCCCCCCCTGGTGCAGCCAGGAAATCACCGGCATGCATGCGCTGAGCAATGCCTCTCTTGCCCGTCAGCCCTGGCAGAGCAGGGACCCTTCCGACAGGCTGAGCCTTCCATCCCTTTAACGGGGCGAAACCGTGGGGGGAAGCGTGCAGCAATTGAAACCATCTCTGCAGATCTTTCCCTGATCCATGGCCCAGTTAATCAAGGCGACACGATTCTTCGCCCCGGTTTTGGCAAAGATATTGCTGACGTGATTATCCACCGTTCGTTTGCTGATTGTTAATTGGCTTGCGATTTCCTGGTTGGTGAGGCCGGTGGCCACTAACTCAATGATTTCCAGCTCCCGCTCCGAGAGATCTGCCCGACTCGCCTCCGCCCCCTGGGGCGTTGGCTGGTCGCGGAGGTTGCTCTCGGGCATGGAGACCATTCCAGTCGGGTCATCCTAGGGAGGATCCTGGTTCATGATGTTGCCGATCGAAGCTGTTTTCTGTGAAGCTTGCTCAAGCTCTGGAGTCCGGCCAGTTCACTATCACGGCTGAGGTGACTCCTCCCCGCGGCGGGGATGTGACACGCACTCTGGAGGCCGCCGCAGCACTGAAGGGGCTGGTCCATGCGGTGAATGTGACCGATGGCAGCAGGGCGGTGATGCGGATGAGCAGTTTGGCTGTGTGCCGGCTGCTGTTGGATCAGGGCATCGAGCCCGTTTTGCAGCTCACCTGCCGGGATCGCAATCGCATCGCCCTCCAAGCGGAACTTCTGGGGGCCCACGCCCTTGGAATTCCCAATGTGCTCTGTCTCACGGGTGATCCTGTGCGCGCCGGGGATCAGCCTGAGGCCCGGCCTGTGAACGAGTTGGAGGCGGTTCGCCTGTTGAAGCTGGTGGCCAGCCTGAACGCAGGTGCCGACCCGGTGAAGGGAGTTCTGCCCGATGGCGGGATCCAGCTGTTCTGCGGGGCCGCTGCCGATCCCCACTCCCCCAGTTGGAGCGGTCTGGCCAGCCGGGTGCGCAGGAAGGCGGAAGCCGGGGCCCGCTTCCTGCAAACCCAGATGGTGATGCACCCCGATGCCCTCAAGCGGTTTGTGGAGGAGATCACGGGCCCCTTGGGGCTCCCCGTTCTGGCGGGGGTGTTTCTGCTCAAATCTGCCCGCAATGCCCAGTTCATCAACAGGGTGGTGCCCGGAGCAGCCATCCCTGACCATCTGATCGATCGCCTGGCGGCAGCTGCCGATCCCGCCGCCGAAGGAGTGGCCATCGCCGCTGAACAGATCAGCAGTTACGCCTCCATTGCCCAGGGGGTGCACCTGATGGCCGTCAAAGCGGAGGAGCGGATCCCCCAGATCCTCAAACTGGCCGGAGTGGCCAGACTCTGATCGAAATCGAGGGGGCGGGGATCAGCTGGCCTTGAGGGCAAAGTTGGTTCCCAGTAGTTCGGCCAGGGCTTTTTGTTGGGGAGAGGGGGAGATCTTGTCCTGACGGCGTGCGTCGGTGATCAGCCAATCGAGGGCGGCCTCCTGCAGGTCGAAGTGATCACCGTTGCGGTCGACGCAATAGCGGCCATAGACCAATTTCTCCACGAGATTCACCCCTGGACCGATGCGGGAGTAATCAAAGATGATGGAGTTGTCGATGGTGGCACCTTCACAGATGTGGCAGCTTGGCCCAATCATGGCCGGGCCGATGATCGTTGCTCCATCTTCAATCTTGGTCATCCCTCCCACATAGATGGGACCCTTCACATTGATCTTGTCCCAATTGGCGGCGACGTTGAGGCCGGCATAAATCCCTGGCTTCACTTCAATGCCAGGAACTTGCACCTGACGCACATCTCCCTGCAACACACTGCGGATCGCTTGCCAATAATCGGGTACTTTGCCGATATCCACCCATTCAAATTCCATGGGGAGGGCGTAGAACGCTGCGCCAGCGCCCACAAGCCGTGGGAAGAGATCGGAACCGATGTCGAACGGCTCACCTGAAGGTATGAAATCAAGAACCTGGGGCTCAAAAATATAAATACCCGTGTTGATCATGTCGCTCGCGGCCTCATCAACGGAAGGCTTTTCCTGGAACGAGAGCACCTTGCCGTCGTCGTCGGTGACGACGACTCCATAGCTGCTCACCTGATCCATCGGCACGCGCTTGGTGATCAGGCTGGCCATGGCACCCTTCGCCTTGTGGCGTTTCACCGCTTCCGTCAGATCAAGGTCGATCAGAGCGTCCCCGCAGAGAACGATGAAGGTGTCGTCGAAAAAGGGCTGGAAATCCTGAATCCTTTTGATGCCTCCGGCAGAGCCCATGGCGTCTCCAATGAGCTCGCCGTCCTCAATGCGACCCTCAAAGCTGTAGGCAATATGAACGCCGAATCGCTGACCATCGCGAAAGTAGTTCTCAATTTCTTCTGCCAAGTGCGATACATTGACCATGATCTGGTCGAAGCCATGTTCCTTTAGGAGCTCCAAAAGAAATTCCATCACTGGCTTCTGCAGGATGGGAATCATGGGCTTCGGCGTGGTGTGGGTGATCGGGCGAACCCGGGTCCCCTTTCCAGCCGCGAGAATCATCGCCTTCATTCGCAGGCGTTTTTCAAAAGAATCTGCCTACTTTACGGCCTTCCTCAAGCCGCCATCACTCCCGGAGCCGGCAGGGAAGCTGACCCCTCCTCGGAGGGCTCAGCTTCCGGGGCTCCCACCACGGCCCAGAGCCGTCGCAGGCTGAGCGGGCCGAACAGCCCCCCGTCCTGCTGCAGTTCCACCTTTCCCTGGGAACTGAGGAACAACAGGGCCCAGAACACCCCCACCCGATCCCGATCAAGATCGTCGTCCGGTGCATGGGCGGTCCAGGTCACCCATTCGCCCACCAGAGCGTCAAAGTCCAGCCAGCCATGGCCATCTCCCGGCCAGGCGGTCTGGATGAACGTGTTCAAGGCCGCCGTGGTTTCCGGCAATTTTTCCCGGTGGGCCAGGGCGGCCACCTGGGCGATGGCCATGCGGTCGCTGAAGCGGCGATTTCCCCGCTGTCGCGGTCGGCGCTCGTCCTGCTCCAGCCGCTCGGCAATCTCCTCCAGCTGGCGGATCAATTCGCCCAGGCTGACGGGCCGTTGCAGGGGGGGAGGAGCGACAGGCCGTCGCAGGAGCTGCCGCTCGGGACGCAGGGGCAGGAGGATCTGCAGATCCTGGTCCGATTCCAGATCGCCCTGCTCCGCAAAAAAGGAGTCGTCCACGTCGGGCGGCGGAAAATTCGTGCGCTCCAGCAGTTCCGCCTTCAAGCCCACCAACACCGAGGCCGCCAGAAAAGCCTCGCTGCTTTCCGCCAGATCCTGTTCAAATCTTGCGCCCTGGGCCAGGGCCAGGCTCGGTGCGGAGATGCGCTGGTGAAGCTTGTCGAGAAAGCCATCAATCACCGCAATCACATCCACGTCCCAGGGATCAATCTCCCCGCGCTCTGCGGCGTCTTGCAACATCCGGATCGCCATGCGGGCGCCCGCTTCTGCCACAGCACCCCAGATCTGACGATCCGCTCAAGGTACCTACCCTGTCCAGCAGAGTCCAGACCCTGCTGGACCCGGACACCCGCCCCTCAGCTCTGTTGGGAGGGAGCGGTGCTTTCCCCTGCCGCAGGGAGCAGGCCCAGCTGGGCATCCACCGTGGCCCGATAGCGCTGCAGATCATTTTCCAGTTCCTGAATCCGCACCCGCTGGGCCTCCTGCTCGCCGTCGTTCTGCAGTGTCTCCACCTTGCGTACCACTCCACTCCACACCGCATAGATCCAGGCCGCAGTGGCCCCAAGGCCGCCCACCAGGAGGAGAAGGGCAGCCAGGGGAAAGGTGAAGCTCAGCCCAGGCAGAAACCGAACCGTGGTGGGTGTGGTGTTTTCCAGCGTGAACATGACCATGGCCAGGCCGAAGCTGAAGATCAGCAGGAAGTTGAGCTGACGCACGGGGAGGCAGCGGACTGCTACCGGCTTAGGGGGTGGGAGTGAAGGTTGTCAATGGCGGCGCCTGCAGGGCAGCGGCAGGCCGGAAAACGTTTTTCAATGGCAGCGGGCCCATCTTGGCGAAGGCCAGGCTTTCCCGTTGCACAAGGGATTCGATGGAGGCCCGATAGCTGTCGGTCATGATCCGGGGATAGAGGCCAATGCCGATGATGGGGATCAACAAACAAGAGATCACGTAGATCTCCCGTGGTTCTGCATCAACAAGATTGGTGTGGGCGGCCAGTTCGGCATTTTCCTTGCCGAAGAAAATCTCCCGCAACATCGAGAGCAGGTAAACGGGAGTGAGGATGACCCCAATGGCCGCCAGCACCGACATCAGAATTCGGAAGCCGAGGGTGTAGGCCTCACTGGTGGCAAAGCCAACGAACACCATGAGCTCCGAAACAAAGCCACTCATGCCAGGCAGGGCGAGGGAGGCGAGGGAGCAAACGGTCCAGAGGGCAAACATCTTTCTCATCTTCTGACCCACCCCGCCCATCTCATCAAGCTGCAGGGTGTGGGTGCGGTCGTAGGTGGCGCCCACGAGGAAGAACAGACTGGCGCCAATCAACCCGTGGCTGACCATCTGGAGCATGGCCCCGCTTGTACCCAAGGCACTGAGGCTGCCAATCCCGATCAGCACAAATCCCATGTGGCTGATGGAGCTGTAGGCAATCTTCCGTTTGAGATTGCGTTGGGCAAAGGAGGTGAGGGCGGCGTAAATGATATTGACAACCCCTAAAACCACCAGGAAAGGGGCGAACTTCACATGGGCATCCGGCAGGATTTGCACATTGAATCGCAGCAGGGCATAGCCCCCCATCTTGAGCAGAATGCCCGCCAGCAACATGTGCACCGGTGCAGTGGCTTCTCCATGGGCATCGGGAAGCCAGGTGTGCAGAGGCACGATGGGCAGTTTCACCCCAAAGGCAATCAGGAAGGCCGCATAACAGATCACCTGGAAGCCAGTGGTGAATCCTTTGGCGGCGAGAGCCGTGTATTCAAAGGTTGGTGTGCCCCCGCCGTAAAAGGCCATCGCCAGGCCGGCGAGCAAGATGAAGAGAGAACTGCCTGCGGTGTAAAGGATGAACTTGGTGGCGGCGTATTGGCGTTTCTTTCCCCCCCAGATGGCCAGCAGCAGGTACACCGGGATCAGTTCCAGCTCCCAGGCCAGGAAAAACAGGAGCATGTCCTGGACGGCGAAGACCGCGATCTGTCCCCCATCCATGGCCAGCAGGAGGAAGTAGAAGAGCTTCGGCTTGAACGTCACCGGCCAGGCGGCCAGGCAGGCCAGGGCGGTGATGAAGCTGGTGAGCAGGATCAGCGGCATGGAGAGGCCATCGGCCCCCACCGACCAGGCCAGCCCAAGATCCGGAAGCCAGGACACCCGTTCCACCAGTTGCAGGCCCTCGATGGAGGGGTCGTATCCATTGAGGTACCCCCCCACCGTGAGCAGAAACGTGGTGAGGGCCACCCCCAGCGCATACCAGCGAACCTTGCGGCCATCCCCCTCATCTGGAACGAACGGGATCAGCAGAGAGGCGGCGATCGGAAAAAGAATTGCGGCACTGAGCCAGGGGAAGGGCACGGCCTCAAAAATCGCTAGGGTAAGTGTAGAAATATCTTCCGGTCAGACCGCTCTCCGATGGGGGTTGTCACACATCAGCCGAAGGCACTGAACAACACCACCATGGCGATGACCCCGCCAAAAACGATCAAGGCATAGAACTGGGCCCGTCCGGTTTCGAAATATTTGAGGCCCTCCCCGCTCCCCAGGGTGAGCAGACCCGTGAGGTTCACCACCCCATCAACCACCTTGGAATCCACATCGAGAACCCGTTTGGCCAGGGTGCGGCTCCCTTGAACAAAGAGCTTGTCGTTGATCGCATCCAGGTACCACTTGTTGGCAAAGAAGGCGTTGATTGCCGGAAAGCGGCCGGCAACGGCCTCGCCCAGGTTGATGCGGTGGAGGAAGTAGGCCAGAACGGCCAGGCTGATGCCCGCGATGGAGATCGCCACTGAGGAGCCCGCCAGGGGCAGAAACTCGCCCCAGGAGAAGTGGTGTGCCATTTCGGCGGCCTCTTCCGGGTTCAGCGCCCGGGCGAAACGGCTGTTCCAGGGGGTACCCAGCAAGCCGATCAGCATGGAAGGCACGGCCAGCACCACCAGGGGAGTGGTCATCTGCCAGACCGATTCGTGGGGAAGGCTGGAGCCATGGCCATGGCTGTGGTGGGCCTCCTCCCCGTCGGTCCCGCGGCCAGCGGCGGCCAGAAGCTGGGTCTGCACCGCCTTGTCGTTGCCGCGGAAGCTCCCTTCAAAGGTGAGGAAATAGAGGCGGAACATGTAGAAGGCGGTCATGCCCGCCGTGAGAAACCCCGCAGCCCAAAGGATGGGATAGGTGTGGAAGGCCTGGCCCAGGATTTCATCCTTGCTCCAGAAGCCCGCCAGGGGCGGGATGCCGGCAATGGCGATGCAGCCGATCAGAAAGGTGACGGCCGTGATGGGCATGGTCTTCCTGAGACCCCCCATCAGGCGCATGTCCTGGGCCAGCACGGGGTCGTGGCCCACCACCTCTTCCATGGCGTGGATCACGGAACCGGAACCCAGAAACAGCATCGCCTTGAAAAAGGCATGGGTGACCAGGTGGAACATTCCCGCCACAGGGGCCCCACAACCCATGGCCAGCATCATGTAGCCCAGCTGGGACACGGTGCTGTAGGCCAGTCCCTTCTTGAGGTCCTGCTGGGTGAGGGCGATGGAGGCCCCGAGGAACAGGGTGATGGTGCCGATCACGGCGATCACCAGCTGCACCATCGGGTAGGGGGCGTAGACAGGCTGGAGGCGGGCCACCAGAAACACCCCTGCGGCCACCATGGTGGCCGCATGAATCAGGGCGGAGATGGGGGTGGGACCCTCCATCGCATCAGGCAGCCAGACATGGAGGGGAAACTGGGCCGATTTGGCCATGGGCCCCATGAACACCAGGAGGCAGAGGAGCACCGCCACAGCCGTGGTGATCCGCCCATCGGCCACGGCCTCCTGGAGACGGAGGCCGATGGTTTCAAATCCGAAACTGCCGGTGGCCCAGAACAGACCCAGAATTCCCAGGAGCAGTCCAAAGTCGCCAACGCGATTGACAACAAAGGCCTTCTGGGCTGCGTTCGCTGCCCCATCCCGGTCGTACCAGAAGCCCACCAGCAGGTAGGAGCACATGCCGACCAGCTCCCAGAACACATAGATCTCGAGCAGGTTGGGACTGATCACCAGTCCCAGCATCGAGCTGCTGAAGAGGGCCAGGTAGGTGAAAAAGCGCACATAGCCCTTGTCGTGGGCCATGTAGCCATCGGAATACACCATCACCAGCAGGGCGATGGTGGTGACCAGGCAGAGCATCACCGCGCCCAGGGGATCAACCCTGTAGCCCATCTGCAGGTTGAAGGTGCCCGCACTGGCCCAGTCGAAGAGCACTTCCCTTGGCGCCCCGCCGGTGAGTTGCTCGGCCAGCACGGCGAAACTCAGCACGGCGGCCGCACCGACGCAGGTGATGAGCAACCAGGCCACCGGTTTGCGCAGGCGGTTCACGGTTCGGTTGAAACTCAAGAGGCCGAGGCCGGTCAGACACGCACCCAGCAGGGGCAACAGGGGTATCAACCAGGCCAGGTCAGCAGCAGGCATCCCCATCACTCAGGCGTCCCTGGAGTGTAGTCAGGCCGTCTCCGCGATTCAGCCATCCCGCACACCTCAGCCCAGCCAATGGGCCAAGGCCGTGCGGGAAAACGCCGTGCCGGCGATTCCGATCCAGCGGTGCGCCCACCACAGCACCCCCACCGCCACGGCGATGCCCACCTGGGAAGGTTTGAGGAATTCCCCCAGCTGGAGCTGCTGCCGTCCATCCCACACCGCCTGGAAGGGCAGAACGGAGGTGCTGGCCCGCCAGTCATCGAAGGCTGGGCCAAAGCGCTGGCGGAGTCTGTGATCGCCATGCCACACCGCAAAGGCATGGTGGGCAATCAGGGCCGCACAGGTGACCACCATGAAGCTGGTGCCGATCCAGAGCAGATGGGTGGCGCACCAGAGCACCTGGCCCACGGCCTGCGGATGGCGGCTGATGCGCATGATGCCCTCGGAGTAGAGCCGCACCTGGGGCTTCAGCACGGCGGGGATCTCGAGCAGGTTGTAAGTGGCGGGATAGAGAAAAAAGAAGCTCAGGGCCGTGCCTGTCCACACCACCGGCACCATCCAGGGCTGGTCCTGCAGGTTCCAGAGGCGGATGCCGTCGTAGCGGTGGCTGAGGAAATAGGCGATGACGAGCACCGCGGCCGGAATGCTGACCGCGGCGAACAGCAGGCGCCAGGCACGCTCGCCGATCCGTGCCGCCCCCCAGGGCCGCAGGGCCGCACCGCCGCTGTGAAGCACGGCAAACCCGATGAGGAGCAGGGCCATCACCCAACTGCTGTGGTTTGGGGAGCTGACCATCACCGTTCGTCGCGTAACGCAAGTCGTGTGGGATCAGTCTGCCAACCGGCAACCCCCTTTACAGTTGGCTCCGACTTGCCGGTTCAGCCATCGGCCAACCCGAGGACCCTTCCGCGGACCACACCGAGGACCACCAGAGCCCATGGCAGATCTGCCTTTCACCCTTGATCAGCTCCGCATCCTTCGGGCGATTGCCAGTGAGGGCAGCTTCAAGAAAGCTGCCGACAGCCTTTATGTGACCCAGCCGGCCGTCAGTTTGCAGATCCAGAACCTGGAGAAGCAGCTGGATGTGGCCCTGTTTGATCGGGGGGGGCGCAAGGCCCAGCTCACGGAGGCGGGCCATCTGCTCCTCAGTTATTGCGACCGGATCCTCAGCCAGTGCCAGGAAGCCTGCCGGGCCCTGGATGATCTCCACAATCTCAAGGGTGGTTCCCTGATCGTGGGCGCCAGCCAAACCACCGGCACCTATCTGATGCCCAGGATGATCGGGCTCTTCCGTCAGAAGTATCCCGAGGTGTCGGTGCAGCTGCAGGTGCACAGCACCCGGCGCACGGCCTGGGGCGTGGCCAATGGCCAGGTGGATCTTGCCATCATCGGCGGGGAGTTGCCCCCGGATCTGAACGATCTGCTCCAGGTGGTGCCGTACGCCAACGATGAACTGGCCCTGGTGCTGCCCCCGAAGCATCCCCTGGCCCGCCTGCCCGAACTCACCAAGGAGGATCTCTACCGCCTGGGTTTCGTCTGCCTGGATGCCCAGTCCACCACCCGCAAGATGGTGGATCAGCTGCTCTCCCGCTCCAAGCTGGATGTGGGGCGCATGAAGATCGAGATGGAGTTGAATTCCTTCGAAGCCATCAAGAATGCGGTCCAATCCGGTCTGGGGGCAGCCTTCCTGCCCGTGGTGTCCATTGAGCGGGAACTGTCGTCCGGGAGTCTGCACAGACCCCAGGTGGCCGATCTGCAGGTGCGCCGGCAGCTGAAATTGATCAGTCACCCCGCCCGCTATTGCTCCAGGGCCGCGGAAGCGTTCCGCAAGGAGGTGCTGCCGGTGTTCGCCAGCCCGGAAAGTCCCTTGCGCCAACCGGCCCAGGCCAAGGCTCCGGAGGTGGCCGCCCCGGTGGCGCCCACCTGAGGTGGGTGCTCAGAACTGGTCGCCTTCCGGAGTCACGCCCACGGAGTCATCGGCCGCTCCGGCCACCCCTGGCATCTGGAACTTGTTGCCACTGATGTCGGTTTGGTAGACGCAGCGCACGATCGGCTTGTCGCGGATCGATCCGATGTAGGCAAACGTGTTCATCCGTTGCTTGCAGTCCCGCATCTGCTCGGCCGTCACGGCGCCCTGCTTTTGGAGCACGGCCCAGTTTTCCCGACGGATCACGCATCCAGGCTGAAGGGTGGGCTGGGTCACAAAGCTGCTGCTCGGATTCATCGTTGTGTACAGCTCGATATCCATCACAAAAGCGCTCGCTCCCCACTGCTTGCAGAATTCCGGGTCGGGCACAGCCATATCCAGCTGCTGGCTGCTGGCGATGTTGCCCTGGTTGCCCTGGGTGGTGCTGGTGACCGCACTGCCGATGCCGATGCCCACAACGAGCACCCCGGCCAGCAGGGCAGCGGTGGCCACATTGAAGCCGCCCCCTCCTGGGCCGCTTCCACCACCTTTTCCAGGACCCCGCCCGCCCCCGCGGTCATCCGGCCGTCCGTAGGTCTGGCTGCGACCACCCCAGGGATCAGGGTCGTCCCGACCGGCGCGACGTGGCCGCCGGTCGTCTGAGAAATCCCCCCGATAGTCGGATCGGGATCGGGTCACAGGGCCTCAGGGCTGCGGGGCAGACCCATTGAGTAGTTCAACACCCGGCAATCCGGGTTGTAGCGGAGCTCCCCGGCCTGGAGCAGCTGCCGCAGACATCCCTCCAGCTCCGATCCGATGCGTCGCAGGGTGTAGTCGTTGAGGTCCGCGCCGGCATGGGCGGCCACCAGCTCGCGGAAGCGATCCTGCACCTTGCGAACCACCCCCTCCTCCCAGAGAAATTCCTCATCCGGGTCCAGGTCGAGGGTGAGCTGGTTGGCATCGGGCACCAGATCACCCCCTTCCACCCGGGCCGTGAACAGCCGCACATGCCGGGTGGTGGACTTCAGAAGCATGTCCATGGGCTCGGATGAACGGGGGCGACAGGGAATGGGGAGACTCTAGGGAGAAGGCTGGCCTTTGAGGGGAGCCCTTCGACGCTTTGGTGCTGTCGACCGATAAGGTTGCCCCCAGTGTTCGGGACCACCATGCGCGTTGCCATTGCAGGGGCCGGCTTGGCTGGATTGTCCTGCGCCAAATATCTGTGCGATGCCGGTCATACCCCCGTGGTCTACGAGGCCCGGGATGTGCTGGGAGGCAAGGTGGCGGCCTGGCAGGACAGTGAAGGCGATTGGTACGAAACAGGATTGCATATCTTTTTTGGCGCTTACCGCAACATGCGTCAGCTGTTCGCGGAATTGGACATTGAGGATCGTTTGCAGTGGAAGAGCCACAGCATGATCTTCAACCAACGGGATGTTCCAGGCACCTACAGCCGCTTCGATTTCCCCGATCTTCCGGCGCCGATCAATGGGGTGGCAGCGATCCTGTCCAATAACGACATGCTCACCTGGCCGGAGAAGATCGCCTTCGGCCTGGGCCTGGTTCCCGCCATGCTGCGTGGCCAGGATTATGTGGAGGATTGCGACCGCTATTCATGGAGCGAATGGCTGAGGATTCACAACATTCCCGAACGGGTCAATGATGAAGTCTTCCTGGCCATGAGCAAGGCGTTGAATTTCATCGGACCCGATGAGATTTCCAGCACGGTGGTGCTCACGGCCCTCAACCGCTTCCTGCAGGAGCGCGATGGCTCCCGCATGGCGTTCCTGGATGGCAATCCCCCCCAGCGTCTCTGCGCCCCCCTGGTGGACTACATCCGTGAGCGGGGGGGAGAGGTGGTGATGGAACGGGCCCTGCGGGGGATCGAGCTCCACCCGGATGGCACGGTGGCGAGCTTCCGGATGGGCGGCCGTGGCGAAGGGGTTCAGCAGGTGCAGGCCGACGCCTACGTCAGCGCCCTGCCGGTGGATCCCCTGAAGCTGCTGTTGCCGGAGCCCTGGAAGCAGATGCCCTATTTCTCCAAGCTCTCGGGCCTCAATGGTGTGCCGGTGATCAACATTCACCTGTGGTTTGATCGCAAGCTCACCGAGATCGACCACCTGCTGTTCAGCCGAAGCGAGCTCCTGAGTGTTTACGCGGATATGAGCAACACCTGCAAGGAATATGCCGATCCTGACCGATCCATGTTGGAGCTTGTTTTTGCTCCTGCAAAGGATTGGATTGGCAAATCAGATGCGGACATCGTGGCGGCCACCATGGAGGAGTTGAAGCGTCTCTTCCCCCAGCATTTTGCTTCCGACAACCCCGCCCAACTTCGCAAATCGATTGTTGTTAAAACGCCTTTGTCGGTCTACAAGACTGTGCCTGGCTGCCAGCAGCTGAGGCCTGATCAACGATCACCCATCTCCAATTTCTTTCTGGCTGGGGACTACACCATGCAACGCTATCTGGCCTCGATGGAGGGTGCTGTGCTCAGCGGCAAGCTCTGTGCTCAGGCGATTTCGGAAGGGGCCAAACCCGGTGCCCCATCTCCGGAGTTGGCCGGTGCTGCCGCGGGACGGTGATCGTGGTGGGCACCACCCCCTCCCTGCGCTTCCAGACCACCCTGGAGGAGGCCTATGAGCAGTGCCGTCAGGAAACGGCCCAGTGGGCCAAAACCTTCTATCTCGGCACCCTGCTGATGCCCCCGGCCAAGCGCCGGGCCATCTGGGCGATTTATGTGTGGTGTCGGCGCACGGATGAGCTGATGGACAGCCCCCAGGCCCAGGCCTTACCGGCTGAAACCCTGCTGGCCCGTCTTGATGCCTGGGAAGAGCGCACCCAAGCTCTGTTTGCTGGGTGCGTCGTGGATGATCTGGATCGGGTGATGGTGGACACCATGGAGCGGTTTCCCCAGCCGAAACAGGCCTACCTCGACATGATCGAAGGCCAGAGGATGGATGTGCGTCAGCACCGCTATGGCAGCTTTGCGGAGCTTGAGCTCTATTGCTATCGGGTGGCCGGCACCGTTGGCCTGATGAGCCAGGCCGTGATGGGTCTCGACCCCGCTTA
The DNA here is from genome assembly GCA_035285785.1 of Cyanobacteriota bacterium. Classification (GTDB taxonomy): domain Bacteria; phylum Cyanobacteriota; class Cyanobacteriia; order PCC-6307; family Cyanobiaceae; genus Cyanobium. The sequence continues at coordinate 18,008 of JAYKJF010000043.1, read as the reverse complement.
CACCTCTGCCCCCTGGAGTGAGCGACCCGATCCCACCCAGGCGGCGGTGGCCCTGGGCATCGCCAACCAGCTCACCAACATTCTTCGCGATGTGGGAGAGGATCGGGCCCGGGGTCGGATCTATCTCCCTCAAGATGAGATGACCCGTTTCAACTACTCCGAATCCGATCTCCTTGCCGGCCGGTTGAACGACAACTGGCGTGCGCTCATGACCTTTCAATTGGCCCGGGCCAGGGAGTGGTTCGCCCGATCAGAGGAGGGGGTGCGCTGGTTGTCTGGAGATGCGCGCTGGCCGGTTTGGGCCTCCCTGCGGCTCTATCGGGGCATCCTCGATGTGATTGAACGGCAGGACTTTGATGTGTTCAACCGGCGGGCGTTTGTGCCCACGGCCGGCAAACTTCTCGATCTTCCCCTCTCCTACGTTCTCGCCCAGGTGCATTAGGGGGCTGTCCGTCTCTCGTGCCCCTTGATCCACTCCAGAAGGATGGGGTTCACCGTCTCTGGGGCCTCATCGTGGGGACAGTGCCCCAGACCCTCGAGCACCCGCAGCTCCCGGATGCTGGGGAACTCCCGCGCCCATCGCCGTGCTTCCGCGGTGGATTCCCAGGGATCCCGGCTGCCCCAGATCATCCGCACGGGCACCTCGAGGACGGGCAGGAGATCCGGAGCCAGCACGTCTGAAAAAAGATTCACAAAACCGCGAAAGCTTTCCGGTGCTCCCGGATCGGTGGACGGTTGATAGAGCAGATCCACCAGCTCGTCATCCACATTGGCCCCCGTGGGGTAAGCCACTGCCAACACCCGGCGAATGTAGGGAGGGCGAGCGAAAAAGCGAAACAGGGACGTGGTGAGCCACCGCTGCTGCACCATCCGCTTCAGGAGGGGTCGGGTGAGCCGCTGCAGGAAGGGAAGCTCGTGGACACGCTTCTCATCGAGGGTCCGTTGGGCGCAGTCGATCAGGATCACCTGCTGGGGAGGGGCTCCCCTTTCGCTCAAGCGCTTCGCAGCGGCCAGGGCCACCACCCCACCAATGGAATTTCCCACCAGCACCACCATTCTGCCCGGGTTGCCCCAGCAGACCTTCTCCTGCACGAAATCGGCGAGAAGCTCCGCCCAGAGACCAAACCCGTACGGAACGGATCCGGGCCGTGGGTCCTCGCCCCGCAATTGGGACGGCGGTTTGGCGCTGGAGCCGAACCCGAGCAGATCGATGGCGAAGACCTCGCCGGCATCCGCCAGCACGGGAATATTGTGACGCCAATGGCGGCCGTTGGCGCCGAAACCGTGGATCAGAACCACCGCACAAGGGGATGCGGGGGAGCCCTCCCGAAACCAGCCGATGCGATGGCCCCGCCACTCCCAGAGGAGGGGGCTGGCTGGGGCCATCGGGTTCGGTTCAGACCCCAACCGTCTGGTTGGCCAGAAGGTTCTTCAGCTTGGCCAGTTCTCCGGCCCAGCGGGGATCGGGAGCGTTGGTCTCCACCTGGTCGGCGTGCACCACCTTGTCCACGGCCTTGCGGGCGGGGCTGGGGTTGCCGCCGGCGCGCCGATCTTCCCGGGGCTGGGAGCCGCTGCGGCTGTCGCGGCGCTCGGACACCTCGATGCGAAGCGCCTGGCCGCCGAAATCGCGCCCATTCAGCTGGGCAATGAGGGCTTCCGCCAGATTGGGGTCATCCACATTGGCGAAGCCAAAGCCTCGGCATGCCCCTGTGTCGCGGTCGTTGACCGCCTTGAACCGGATCCCTTCCCCCACACCACTGAGCAGAGCCTCAAGCTCCTTGACATCAAAAACGCTCGGCAGATTGCCGACATAAAGACGAACGCTCATGGAAGGGTGTGGCAGAAGAGAAAAAACTGCGCCAGGCGATGGAAGACGCCGTTGCACCATGAAGTTAATCATGGCGAGGGTCGCCCTGGGCCTTCAGCCAGGCACGGGCCATCGTCAGGATCTGCTGATCGGAGGCCTCGCGCGGAAGCCGGCCGAAAGCCCGCTCGGTGGCGAGGTGGACGAGAAGCTGTCCCAGGTGTGGACCCGCCGGGAGCTGGAGCCCATCCTGAAGTTGGCGCCCGTTGAGCGGTGACTGGGGGTGGAACAGGGGATCCCCTGGGTCGCGCCACCGCAGCAGCGCGGCCTGGGCCAGGGGGGGCGCCAGTCCCAGCAGGAGGGCGGGCAGATCCGCTCCCATCTGCCGGTGCAACTCCAGCTGTTCGGCCTCCGATAGAACGCCAAAGCCCAGGTGTCCCGAAGGGTCGCCAGCCGCCAGGCGCTGTCGCCAGCGCCGCAGGTGCCGGCACCTGCGGCGCAGCTTCTGGCTGGCATGCAGGGCCTCCAGGCTGGCCTCATTCAGCAGGCCCGCCAGCCTGGCCAGGGGCAGGGCCAGGGCAGCTTCGTCTTCAGTGAACCCCCGCACCCTGGCTGCCTCAGGCGAGAGATGGGCCAGGGAGGTGGAAGGGGCGGAGCCCTCCGGACGGGACGTCCAGCCTTCCAGCAGGCCGCTCTGCAGGAGCAGGTCGAGGCCTCCGGTTCCCTCCACACAGCCCACCAGGCGTTGGAGCTCAGCCAGCACGCGCTCTCCGGCCACGGAGGCCAGGCGCAGCCGGTGGCGCCGGATCCACCCCCAGGTCTGGTCGGTGATGGCGAAGTTGAGCTCGGTGGCCAGCCGCAGGCCCCTCAGGAGCCGCAAAGGATCGTCCAGCAGATTCTCCTCGGAAATGGCCCGCATCCGGTGCTGCCTGAGATCCTCCAGCCCCTGAAGGGGGTCGATCAGGGCCAGTCCCTCCGGGCCGATGGGAAGGCGGAGGGCGATGGCATTAACGGTGTAATCCCGTCGGTTCAGGTCGTCCAGGAGCGACGCCCCCTCCTGTCTGGCGAAGTCGAGGGTCCAGCCCTTCAGCACAAGGCGGCCGATCGCGCGTTCCTGGTCCAGATCCACGGCCGTTCCTCCCAGGTCCCGGGCCAACCGATGGGCCAGGGTCACCCCATCGCCTGGAACCACCAGATCCAGGTCCGGCCGTTCGCCCAGGCGCCCGATCAGCCCATCCCGCACCGCCCCCCCCACCAACGCGCTGCCGGGGGGGAGGAGGTGGAACGGCAGCGGCCAACGCCTGGGAGCCAGAACCGCCCACAGCGCCTGGTGGGGCGTGGAGTGGCACGCCAAAATGGCGGGGCCCGTTGGATCAGGCGGCATGTGTATCTGCGTGGATTGCCACTGGGTGGATCGCTGCCAGGCCTACCACGCGGTGGAGCGCCAGCATGGCGTTGCCCACCTCAATCCTGAGCCCTCCTTTCGTCCCGTGCGGCCCGACGTGCATATCCAGATTCGTGAGCTCCCCGGGGGGGCTGTGGGCACGGAGTGGGATGTGCGCGCCTGCGGAAGTTTCTCCGCCGACCCTGGCCACTGGCAGCGTCTGCGGCCCGATGAGGCCATCCCGGCATGAGGGACATGGTGGATCCCGGGCCTCGGGGCTGGCTGCTGGCGCTCCACAGCTCAAGCGACATCCTTGGCGTGGCCCTGCAGCCCCTGGGCCAGCCCCAGGTGCCCCCGGTGATGGATGCCTTTCCCCTGGGCAGAGGGCTCTCCAATGATCTCCTGCCCTGTGTGGAAACCCTTCTGCCTGCGCGGGAGTGGCCCCATCTGGCCCGGCTGGCCGTGGCCACCGGGCCCGGGGGATTCACGGGCACCCGCCTCACCGTGGCGATGGCCCGCACCCTCTGCCAGCAGCTGGCCTTGCCCCTCGATGGCATCAGCAGTTTTCACCTCATGGCCCGGCGCCTGCTGGCCGCGAACCCCGTCCCTGAACCCGTGATCCTGTGGCAGGAGCTCCCCCGCCATGGGCTGGTGGCGGGTCTGTATCGCCTGGAGGCCAGCAGCCCCGGCGGGGTGGCCGAGCTGGATCCTCCCCGTCTGTATCGCCAGGAGGGGGATCTGCGGCAGGTGCTGGGGAGCCACGCCCGTCATCCCGCCCAACCCGAGCTCCCCGCCGATGCGGGGGAGCTGCTCGCCATCAGCCAGGAGGTGGCCCGGCTGGGCAGGCCGGCCCCCTGGGCTGAAGTGGTGCCGCTCTATCCCACCAGCCCGGTGGCGTTGCCGTGAGACCCGCCCATCGGAGCAGACGCCGGCACCGCTCCCCCGGCGCCCTCCTGGTTGGACTCGGCTTGGTTGGACTCTCCCTGGTCTGGCTCTCCCGCGGTTGGTGGTGGCCCCTGCCGCCCCCCCCCCAGATGATCCTCGTGCTGGGGGGAGATGCCGCACGGGAGGAGGTGGCCGCCCAACTGGCCCGCGCTGACGGCCTTCCTGTGGTGGTGAGCGGTGGCACCAACCCCGAATACGCCACCTGGCTGTTTCGGGAGCGGGAGGGCCTGCCCGCCGACCAGGTGACCCTCGACTACCGGGCCCGGGACACCCTCACCAATTTCACCTCCCTGGTCGACGATCTCCGCCAGGCCCAGATCCGCCATGCCCTTCTGGTCACCAGCAGCGATCACATGGATCGGGCTCTGCTGGTGGGCAGGATCGTGGCGGGCAGCCGGGGCATCCACCTCACACCTGTGTCGGTGCCCTGCGGCACGGGGTGCGTGAAGGAAACGCGGAAAAAAATCTGGGGGGATGGACTCCGGGCTGCCGTTTGGGTGATCAGTGGCCGGGATCTGAGGATCTGGGGGACAACAGAGGTGGTGGAGTGGTTGCGCCGATTTGGGGCGTGGTGATCAGCCCCTGATCCAGCATCCGGTTGATCTGTCCCTGGCAGGCCTCCGTGACCACATCCAGATCAACCCGTCGGGTGGACGCCGGCGGCGGGATGGGTGTGCCGATGCGGATGTGCACGGGCACGAGCTTGAAGGAGCCCCCCGGACCCAGGGCCCGGTGGCTGTTGATCACCGCCACAGGGAGCAGGGGACGCCCCGTGCGGGCCGCCAGGAGCGCGGCCCCCGGCAGGGGCCTGGAGACCCTCCCATCGGCCTGGCGGGTGCCATCCAGAAAGACCCCCGTGGCCCAGCCCTCCTCCAGCCTGCGGCAAGCGGTGCGGAGGGCTTCCCGATCCCCTCCCCCACGGACCACGGGATACGCCCCACAGGCCCGGATCAGGGGCCCGAGCAGGGGGACGCGGAACAGTTCCTCCTTGGCCATGAACGCCACCGGTCGGCCCACGGCTGCGCTCAGCAGCGGGGGATCGAGATGGGAGCCATGGTTGGCGACCACCACGACCCCGCCCCGGGATGGCACGTTGGCCCTGCCCTCCGTGCGACCCCGCAGCAGGAGGCGGAAGACCGGCCACACCAGCAGCCATCGCATCAGCTGGTAGGGGAGGGTGGGTGTGGCGGCATGGGCCAGGGGATGTTTCACAGCTCCAGATCGGCAGCGCTCCCCACCTGGGCGGTCTGCAGGCCCGGGCAGCTGCGTTTGATCAGACCGCTGAGCACGTTCCCCGGACCGATCTCCACGGCGGTGAGGATGCCGTCCTGTTCCAGGCGTCCCATGGTTTCCCGCCAGCGCACCCCATTGGTCATCTGCTGCTTCAGCCGACTTTTGAGCACCTCCGGGTCGCGCTCGGGAGTGGGGTCGCTGTTGCTCAGCACGGGCACGGTGGCCGGGTGGAAGGGCACCCGCTCGAGCTCCTCGGCGAAGCGGGTGGCCGCTTCGGCCATGAACGGAGAGTGGAAGGCCCCGGAGACCGCCAGGGGGATGGCCCGCTTGCAGCGGAGGGCCCCGCTCACGGCCGCCACGGCTTCCGGTGTGCCCGAGAGCACCACTTGGGCTTCACTGTTGTCGTTGGCCACCACCACCCCCTCCGTGGCCGCCACCAGCTCCTGCAGCTGCTGGGGGTCGAAGCCGATGACGGCGGTCATCGCCCCTCCCCCGGCAGCCGCCATCAGCTCGCTGCGGCACTGCATCAGGGCCAGGCCCGTGTCCGCGTCGAACACGCCTGCGGCGTAAAGGGCCACCAGTTCCCCGAGGCTGTGGCCGGCCACCAGATCGGGCCGGCGGCCCTGCGCCTGCAGGGCATCCACCAGCAGGCTTTCCACGACAAAGAGGGCGGGCTGGGTGTTGCGGGTGTCGTTGAGGTTCTGCAGGCCTTCCCCCTGCTCGCCGGCCGAGCAGATGGCCAGGAGATCCCGCCCGAGACGCTCGGACGCGCGGGCGAACCGCTCTGAAGCCCCGGGGAGGGAGAGCACGGCCTCGGCCATGCCCAATTTCTGTGATCCCTGCCCTGGAAACACCCACGCCACGGCCATGAACGAGCTGCGCTGTTGGGCTTGGAGATTACGTGGACACCGCCGGCCCGCTCCAGCGCACCACCGCCGCTCCCCAGCTCAGGCCAGCGCCAAAGCCGCTGGTGGCCAGCAGATGGCCGGGCTGCACCTGTCCCTCCCGCACCGCCTCATCCAGCATCAGGGGGATAGTGGCGGCGGAGGTGTTGCCGTACGACTCGAGGTTGCTGAGAACCCGCTCGGTAGGAACGGAAAAGCGCTCGGCCACGGCATCGAGAATGCGCTGGTTGGCCTGGTGCAGCAGAAGCCAGTCCACCTGGTCGGCCCCCAGGCCAGCCGACTCCAGCACGGACGCCAGCACCAGAGGCACCTCGCGCACAGCAAACTTGTAAACCTCCTGGCCGTTCATGAAGAGGGGCTGAAATCCCCCCACCTGGGTGGACAGGCCGCCCAGCAGGTCGCGGAACTGTTCATGCTGGGCCAGGGTGAGGCAGCCGTTCCGGGTGCCATCGGAGCGCAGCCGATAGGCCAGCAGGTCGTCGTGCTCCTTGGCACAGGCTTCCACGGCGATGGCCCCCGCCCCGTCTCCGAACAGCACGCAGGTGCGCCGATCGGTCCAGTCCACCCAGCGACTGAGCTGGTCGGCTCCGATCACCAGGGCCCGGCGGACCCCCCCGGTGCGGATGTACTGGGCCGCCGTGACGAGGGCGAAGAGGAAGCCACTGCAGGCGGCGGTGAGGTCAAAGGCCACGGCCTGCTGGGCCCCAAGGGCGGCCTGGACCCGGGGAGCCGTGCCAAACAGATCGTCCGGGCTGGAGGTGGCCAGGAGAATCAGATCAATCTCCCCGGGTGACCAGCCGGCGTGGTGCATGGCCGCCAGGGCGGCTTCGGTGGCCATCGTGGTCACGGTCTCTCCGGGTCCTGCCAGCCGGCGGGCACCGATTCCCGTGCGGCTGCGAATCCATTCGTCGGAGGTGTCCACCAAGGCTTGCAACGCATGGTTGCTCACCGATTGGGAGGGTAGGGCCCGTCCTGAGCCGACGATGGCCATCCCCTGGAGGTCGCAGGAGCTGCGATGGCTGGCAGTGGGCTCCGTCACCGGTGGGGTTCGGTTCGGATCAGTCAATCACAGGTGGCTGCAGCCGCCTCTGCACCGAGGGCATGGAGGTCGTCCATGACGTGATGGCTCGCGGCGGAATGGGCGAGGCGGAGGGCACTGACCACCGAGAGGGCCTTGCTGCTGCCATGGCCGATCACGCACACGCCATCAACCCCGAGGAGCAGGGCCCCCCCATGCTCGGCATGGTCGAGGCGCTTCTTGATCCGCACCAGGTTGCTTCTCAGGAAGGCCGAGCCCACTTTGCCCCGCCGGCCCCGCGGCAGCTCCGCCCGCAGCACGTCCAGCAGCACGCTTCCCACGGACTCGAGAAATTTCAACAGCACGTTGCCGGTGAAGCCGTCACACACCACCACATCGAATTCGCCGGAGAGCACATCCCGTCCCTCGCAGTTGCCGGCAAAACGCAGCCGGGAGTCGGCCACCAGCAGGGGATGGGTTTTCAGGGCCAGGTCGTTGCCCTTGCATTCCTCCTCACCGATGTTCAGCAGCCCAATCCGGGGGCTGGCCACCTGCAGCACATCCCGGCTGTAGATCGAACCAAGCAGGGCGAACTGGTGGAGCCAGGCCGGTTTGCAATCGGTGTTGGCACCCACATCCAGCACCAGCACCTGCTGGGCAGGATCCTTGGTGGGGAAGAGGGCTCCGATCGCCGGCCGCTCGATGCCGCGCAGGCGGCCCAGGCGGAAAATGGCCGAGGCCATGACGGCGCCGGAGTTGCCGGCGGAGTAAACGGCCATGGCCTGGCCGGATTTCACCAGATCCATGGCCATGTTGATGCTGGCGTCGCGCTTGCGACGCACCACCGTGGCTTCCTCGTTCATTCCCACCGACGGACCGCTGGGGATGAGCTGGAGGAGGCCACGGGCCTGGGCCTCCTCCAGCTCGTCCCGCAGGCCCAGGGCGTCGATGGCCCTGTCCAGGGGGTCCCGCTCGGCCACAAATCGGATGCGAAGCGGCAGCACCCGCAGAGCCCGCAGGCATCCCTCCAGGATCGGCCCGGGGGCGTGATCCCCTCCCATTCCATCAACGGCCACCCAGAGGCGGTCCCGGTCGTGGATCAGGGGCCAGTCCTCCGGACCTTCCGTGCCCTGCTGAAGACGGCGGAGTGGATCCAGCACCAAGGGCTGGAGGACCGTGCCCGCAGCCACTCCAGCGACGGAGCTGGCGGCGCTGGCGGTGTCCACCAGGCTGGTCACAGCGGCGTTCCGCTTGTACCAGATCACAAGCCGCCGGATCGTCCGGTTGGGCCGTTGACGCCGGTTCAGGGCCGGGCGCCCGGGGGGGCGGAGGTGGTCAGAGTCCTTCTGAGGCAACGGAGTCAACGATGCGCTGGAAGAGGTAGCCAGTGCCCCGGGCTGTGAGGATCAACTCGGGGTTGGCGGGATCATCCTCCAGTTTGGAACGCAGCCGGGAGATATGGACATCCACCACACGGGTGTCCACATGTCGCTCGGGGGTATAGCCCCAAACCTCCTTGAGAATCTCGCCCCGGCTGAAAGGCTCACCGGAGCGGCTCACCAGCAGCTCCAGCAGGCTGAATTCCATGCCGGTCAACCGGATGCGCTCCTCCCCCCTGTACACCTGCCGCTTGTTGGTGTCGATCCGCAGGTCGCCGACCTGGATCACCCCGGAGTTGGGGATCCCCGCCACCTGCTCCTTGTCGACCCGCCGCAACACGCAGCGGATGCGGGCCTCAAGCTCCTTGGGGCTGAAGGGTTTCACCACGTAGTCGTCGGCACCGAGCTCAAGGCCCGTGATGCGGTCGGCCACATCACCCAGGGCCGTGAGCATCACGATCGGCACATCCGATTCCTTGCGCAGCTCCTGGCAGACCCCATAGCCATCCAGCTTGGGCATCATCACATCAAGAACCACAAGGTCGGGACTGGCACGGTGAAATGCTTCGAGAGCCTCTTCGCCATCGGAGGCGGTCAGCACCTGGTAGCCAATCATCGAGAGACGGGTCTCCAGAATCCTGCGAATGCTGGCCTCGTCGTCCACGACGAGGATGGTCTCTTTGGCCGGGGGAGTCGCCGTCATTGCAAGGGCGCTGCAGATACAACGGATCCGATCCACTGAAAAGGCCTGAGGGTCTCTCTGTTCACCGAAAGCCACCTTTCTTTACAAACAGCCCTTGGCCCGTCCCGTCTCCATCTACATCTGTCAGAGCTGCGGTGCCCAGAGCCGCCAGTTTTTCGGCCGCTGTGCGGCGTGCGGCAGCTGGAATTCCCTCGTTGAACAGGCCCAGCCGGCCGGCCGGGACGGCCGCACCGATCGCCTTCGCCCAGCCGCCGAGGACGGGGGGGATCCACCGGCTCCCCGGCGCTCCACCCCCATCCAGGACCAGAGCACCCCACCCCTGGCCCGCCTGGACACCGGGTTCAGCGAGCTGGATCGGGTGCTGGGGGGCGGCCTGGTGCCAGGGGCCCTCGTGCTTCTGGGCGGGGATCCGGGGATCGGCAAGTCCACCCTGCTCCTCCAGATGGCCCAGGCGATGGCCGGCCACTGCAGCGTGCTGTACGTCAGCGCGGAGGAGTCTGCCCAGCAGGTGCGCCTGCGCTGGCGCCGGCTGGTGGGCCCGTCCCTCCTGGAGGACCCTCTCCCCGATGGGGCTTCCGCGGCCGGGGGGGGCCTTCAGTTGCTGGCGGAAACCGATCTCGATCGGGTTCTCGAGGAGCTGGAGGCCCTCCGACCGGCGGTGGCCGTGGTCGACAGCATCCAGGCCCTCCACGATCCCAACCTCAGCAGTGCCCCAGGCACGGTGGCCCAGGTGCGGGAATGTGCAGCGGCCCTGCAACGGCTGGCCAAGCGCCATGGGGTGGCCCTCGTGCTGGTGGGCCATGTCACCAAGGAAGGGGTCCTGGCGGGGCCCAAGGTGTTGGAACACCTGGTGGATGCGGTGTTGACCTTCGAGGGGGATCGCTTCGCCAGTCACCGCCTGCTGCGGGCCGCGAAAAACCGCTTCGGGGCCACCTACGAGCTGGGGGTGTTTGAGATGCGCGATGGGGGCCTGGCCCAGGTCACCAACCCCAGCGAGCTGTTTCTCGGCGGTGGGGAACCCAGCTCCGGCACCGCCACCATCGTGGCCTTCGAAGGCACCCGCCCCCTGGTGGTGGAGCTTCAGGCCCTGGTGAGCACCACCAGCTACGCCAGCCCCAGGCGCACGGCCACGGGGATCGGCACCAACCGCTTGCATCAGATCCTGGCGGTGATTGAAAAGCACCTCGGCCTGCCCCTGTCGCGCTTCGATTGCTACCTCGCGGTGGCTGGGGGGCTGCAGGTGGATGAGCCGGCGGGGGATCTGGGGGTGGCGGCAGCCGTCGTGGCCAGCTACCGGGACCTCACCCTGCCGCCGGGCACGGTGCTGATCGGTGAGTTGGGCCTGGGGGGGCAGCTGCGGCCCGTGGGCCAGCTGGAACAGCGCCTCCAGGAGGCCAGCCGACTTGGGTTCACCCGGGCGATCGTGCCCAGGGGAACGGGGCTGGGCATGGCGGAGGCCACCCTGGGGCTCCAGATGCTGGAGTCAGCCAGCCTGGCGGAGGCAATCGTGGGTGCCCTGGGGGTGAATCCGGCGGATGAGTTGTGAGGGTGTCCGGCTGATTGCGGAGATGAATCAGAAGTAAACGTCGATGTTTCCCCGGCCCGTGGTTTTGAGCCAGTTCTGGGCTTCGATGTAATTGTTTGGAGCCAGCCGAATGGCTTTGGCCCAGCAATCGGCGGCCAGGTCAAAGCAGCGGTCGGCTTCATCCGCATCCCCTTTTTCCTGGGCGATGGAGCCCAGATGGTGGTGGATCACAGCCATATTGTTCAGAGCCTGCGGCATCTTGCTGTTGAGATCCAGGGCCTGGTTGTAGAAATCAAGCGCTTTGTCGTGGTCGCCGTTGCTGGTGTAAACCAGCGCCATATTGTAAAAAATGAAGGCGCGATCATTGGGGTCGTCTTCCAGTTTCAGCGCTTCTTCGTAGTTATCAAGGGCTTCTGCATATTCGCCATCGCCCTGGGCGCTCATTCCGTCGCGGTAGTAAGCAAACGCTTCCTTGGCCCTGCGGTTGGTGGGCAGCACCTTGAGGATCAGGTCGGCCATCACGGTGAAGCTTTTATCGATGAAGTTGTCGTTGCGCTGGGAGCGGGGCACGGCGCCAGAGTCGGTCTCAGCCCATCCTGCCTGTTCGGCCTGCCACCTGTTGATCCTTGTCAGGCTGCCTAGGGTGAATGGGCGTCCACAGGGATCTTTTGCCCTCCTCGCTCAGCAGCACCCCCGTTTCCTCTGATGTCTCCAGTGCGGAGGCGGTGGGATTGCTGCTCGATGTGGAGGGGATGAAGTGCGGGGGCTGCGTTCGGTCGGTGGAACAGCGCCTCCAGCAGCAGCCTGGGGTGAGGCAGGCCAGTGTGAATCTCCTCACCCGCACCGCCTGGGTGGAACTGGAAGGGGGAGAAGAGCGGCTGGAGCCCCTCCTCAGCAGCCTGCGCAGCCTGGGATTCGAGGGGAAGCTCAGGCAGGACGGCGAGGACGGGATCTCCAGCCGCAGGGAGCGGCTGCGCCGTCAAAGCTGGTGGGAGCGCTGGCGGCAGCTTCTGGTGGCGCTGCTGCTGGTGGTGGTGTCCGGTTTCGGCCACTGGGCGATGGCGGTGCCCCAGACCTGGCCCCCGGCCCTCGCCCTGTTTCAGGCCCCCTGGTTCCATGGCCTCATCGCCACGCTGGCCTTGGCGGGTCCCGGGTTCCCCATCCTGCGGTCAGGGTTTCGATCCGCCCTCGCTGGCCATCCCGGCATGGACAGCCTGGTGGGCCTGGGCATGGGCAGTGCCTATCTGGCCAGTGCGGTGGGGTGGTTGTGGCCCCAGAGCCAGCTTCCCTGCTTTTTCAACGAGCCTGTGATGCTGCTGGGCTTTGTGCTGGCGGGCAGATTTTTGGAGGAGCGCGCCCGGTATCGCAGCGGTCGAGCCATCGAAGACCTGGCTTCCCTTCAGCCGGATGAGGCCTTGCTGATGATGGAGGGAGCCCCCCCGCGCCCGGTGCGCTCCGGGGGGTTGCGGCCCGGCGATCGCATTCTGGTGCTCCCCGGGGATCGCCTCCCGGTGGATGGGGTGGTGCAGAGCGGCTCCTCCGCCGTGGATCGCTCAGCCCTCACCGGTGAACCCCTTCCCCTGCAGGCCGAGGCGGGCACCGAGCTGGACGCGGGCAGCTTGAATCTGGAGGCCCCGCTGGTGGTGGAAGCCAGCCGCTGTGGTCGGGAGACGGCCATCGCCCGGATCGTCCAGCTGGTGGAACGGGCCCAGGCGCGCAAGGCCCCCATTCAGGGGCTGGCCGATCGGGTGGCGGGCGGGTTCACCCAGTTTGTGCTCGCGCTTGCCGCCGCCACCTTTCTGTTCTGGTGGCTCTGGGGTGCCAGGCTCTGGCCCTGGGTGTTGCAGCCCTCTGCCGGGGGGGTGATGGGCCATGCCGGCCACCCGGGCCATGGGCCAGGGGTGATGGCAACCACGCCCTTCGGTCTGGCCATCGAGCTGGCGATCTCCGTGTTGGTGGTGGCCTGCCCCTGTGCCCTGGGTCTGGCCACCCCAACGGCCATCAGTGTGGGCAGTGCCCTGGCGGCCCGCCGGGGTGTGCTCTTCCGCGGTGGGGATGCCATCGAGACGGCGGCCCGGCTGGGCTCCGTGGTGTTCGACAAAACCGGCACCCTCACCGTGGGCCGGCCCATGGTGACCGCCCTGGAGCCCTTTCCCCAGCCGTCCCCCGACCACCAGGGCCGCTCCGGCCTCGACGCCCTCTGGATGCTCCAGGTGGCGGCCAGCCTGGAGCAGCAGAGCCGCCACCCCCTGGCCCACGCCCTCCTCCAGGAGGCCCAGCACCGCACCCTGGAGCTTTTGCCTGTGCTGGAGAGTCGCACCCACCCCGGCGAGGGCATGGAGGGGCGCCTGGAGGGATTGAGTCAGCCGGTCCGGGTGGGTCGGATGGCCTGGTTGCAGGAGCAGGGGCTCGCCCTTCCGGATTCCGCTCCAGCCCTCTTGGCCGCTGGCCCCCTCTCCCCCTCCACCCTGGTCGGCGTTGGGGAGGGGGAGCGGATGCTGGGGTTGATCGCCGTGGAGGATCAGCCCCGCCCCGATGCCCGGGAAAGCCTGGAGGCCCTCCGGTCCCAGCATCTGGTGTTGGGTCTGCTGAGCGGCGACAGGGAGGCGAGTGTGCGTCACCTGGCGGCCCAGGTGGGCCTGAAGGAGGAGGAGCTCGCCTGGAGCCTCCGACCCGAGGAGAAAGTGGAGGCCCTCTCCCGTTGGCGCTCCCATGGCCCTGTGGCCATGGTGGGCGATGGCATCAACGACGCCCCCGCCCTGGCCGCGGCTGATCTGGGAATCGCCGTCGGCACGGGCACCCAGATTGCCCAGGATTCCGCCGATGTGGTGGTGATGGGTGAGCGGCTCACCGACGTGGTGAACGCTCTCCAGTTGGCACGGAACACCATGGCCAAGGTGAGGCAGAACCTGGCCTGGGCCTTTGGCTACAACCTGATCGTGCTTCCCCTGGCCGCCGGCGCCCTGCTGCCGGCCTTCGGGATCCAGCTCACCCCCCCCCTGGCCGCCTTGCTGATGGCCTTGAGCTCCATCACGGTGGTGCTCAATGCCCTCCTGTTGCAGGGGCCGCGAGGATCGACATCCGTTGCACCGAGCCATGGCCACTAGGGGACGTTTCGTGGTGCTGGAAGGCATCGATGGCTGTGGCAAAACCACCCAGATTCAGGCCCTCAGCGAATGGTTGCCCCGCAGCGGTCTGCTTCCGCCCGCTGCCCGGGTGGTGGTGACCCGAGAGCCAGGGGGAACGGCCTTCGGGGGGGCTCTGCGCGAACTCCTGCTTCACCCCCCCGCCGATCAGGTGCCGGCGGAGAGGGCGGAATTGCTTCTCTATGCCGCCGATCGGGCCCAGCATGTGGTGGAGCGGATCCTCCCTGCCCTGAACGGGGGCCACTGGGTGCTCTCCGATCGCTACAGCGGCTCCACCGAGGCCTATCAGGGCCATGGCCGGGGGCTGCCCCTGGAGGCGATCCGCCAGCTGGAGACCTTCGCCACCGCGGGCCTCCAGCCCGATCTCACCCTCTGGCTGGATCTTCCTCTGCAGGAGGCCCTGCTGCGGCGCGGGCACCGGGGGAACGATCGCATCGAAGCGGAGGGGGAGGCGTTTCTGCAGCGGGTGCAGGAGGGGTTCGCTCGTCTGGCCCAGAGGCCTGGCTGGTGCCGTGTGGAAGCCTCAGGGGATCCCGGGGCGGTGTCGGAGCGGTGCCGCCAGGCCCTGCTGGCGTGCTGTGGCTGAGCCCCATCTGTTTGCAGAGCTGGTGGGGCAGACCCTCGCCGTGCAGCTGCTGCAGGCGGCCCTCGAGCGGGGCCGCCTGGCGCCGGCCTACCTGTTCATGGGCCCCGATGGGGTGGGCCGGCGCTTGGCGGCCCACCGCTTCCTTGAGGGGGTAATGACGGGTGGCTGCCCGGATGGGGGCCTCCGCCGGCGGCTGGCCCAGGGGAATCTGGCGGATCTGCTCTGGATCGAACCCACTTACACCCATCAGGGTCAGCTGGTGCCGGTGTCCAAGGCGGAGGCCCTGGGGGTGAGTCGCCGCAGTCCACCCCAGATTCGCCTTGATCAGGTGCGGGAGGCGGGGCGGTTCCTGGCGCGCCGACCGATCGAATCCCCCAGGCCCCTGGTGGTGATTGAAACCGCTGAAGCCATGCCCGAGGCAGCGGCCAATGCCCTGCTGAAAACCCTGGAGGAACCCGGCGATGGCCTGCTGATCCTGATCAGTGCCGCCCCTGAGCGACTCCTGGTGACGATCCGCTCCCGCTGCCAGGGCATCCCCTTCCAGCCGCTGTCTCCCCCCCAGATCGCTGAGGTGTTGGCCAGGCAACCCATCGCCACTGAGAGCGCTCCCCCGCAGGATTCCTTCGCCCTTCTGGCTCTGGCCGGGGGGTCGCCCGGGGCCCTTCTCGCCCACCGCCGCGAGTGGGATCGCTTGCCGGACGGTCTGGCCGTCCGGCTTCAGGAGATGCCCACCAATCCTCTGGGGGCCCTGGACCTGGCCCGGGAGGTGAGCGAGGGGTTGGAGGGCGACCAACAGCTCTGGCTCCTCGACTGGTGGCAAACCTGGCTGTGGCACCAGCACCGCAATCCGCGCCAGATGGCCCGCCTGGAAGTGTTGCGCAAGCATCTGGTGGGCCATGTCCAACCCCGTCTGGCCTGGGAGGTGACCCTCCTGGAATTGGGGCGGCTGGCGAAGGGCGCCTGAGGGGAGTGGCGCCTGCGGAGCAACGGGTTCAGGAGGCCTGGCGGGATTCGGCCATCAGGGGCACGAGCTCGGGAAGTTGCTCTTCCGTCGGCAGCTCCAGGCAGTAGCCGGCCCCGTAGACGGTTTTGATGAAGCGGGGTTTGCGTGGATCCGGTTCCAGCTTGGTGCGCAGGTGGCGCACATGCACGCGAATCGTCTCGATGTCATCGTCGGGTTCGTAGCCCCAGACCTCCTTGAGAATCAAGGAAGGCGCCACGGTCTGACCATGCCGTTGGAGGAGGCAGTGGAGCAGTTCGAATTCCAGATGGGTGAGCCGCACGGGGAGGTCGAACCAGATGGCCTCAAACCGCTCCGGCACCAGGGTGAGACAGGAAAAGCTGAGAATCTCGTTGTGCTTGGTGGAGAGAGGAGCCCTTTCACTGCGGCGCAGAAGGGCCTTCACCCGCACCATCAGCTCCTCCAGGTCGAAGGGCTTGGTGAGGTAGTCGTCCGCTCCTGAATTGAAACCGCTGACCTTGTCCTTGGTGCCCCCCAGGGCCGTGAGCATGAGGATGGGGATCCGGGCCGTTCGTTCATCGCGCCTGAGCCGTTGGCAGAGGGTGAGCCCATCCACCTTGGGAAGCATGAGATCGAGCAGGATCACATCCGGGCTGTATTGCAGCGCGAGGGCCTGGCCTTTGATCCCATCCTCCGCCCGCTGCACATTGAAGCCCCCATGCTCGAGATGGCCGGCCACCAGGTCACGCATGTCGCTGTCATCTTCAACAAGAAGAATGCAGGGTTTCATGGGAAATCGGGGCTTGCGAAGGGATAAGGATGGAGCGAGGACCAGCCTGAATGCTTATTTTGCGGTGAATGTCGGAATTTGGGGGAGATCCGAAAGATTTCGGTGCGAACCACCACAGTGCAACCGGTGGTCCCATGAACCGGAGTTGCCTGTGTTTTGGAGTGAAAACAAACTCCCCGGGCGGGATTCGAACCTGCGACCAATCGGTTAACAGCCGACCGCTCTACCGCTGAGCTACCGAGGATTGACGTCCCCATCGGGGACAACTGACCTTACCCGTCTCCCCCTCCGGTGGGCAAGAGGGTCGCCACCAGCGATGCCCCTGGTTGCCATGGCCCCACCTCGCCCCGCTCCATGCGGGCCGCCCCATCGCAATGCTGGAGTTCCTCCAGCCGGTGGGTGATCCACAGGGCGGTGAGGGGGGTCTGGGGGTGGCGGCAGAGGTCGCGGATCAGGGCGACCACATCCCTTTGGCTGTCGGGATCGAGGAGGGCGGTGGGTTCGTCGAGCAGAAGAAGGGTGGCTTCGGCCGCGAGGGTTCCGGCAATGGCGAGGCGCTGCTTCTGACCTCCACTGAGCGTATGGATCGGGCGGGTGGCCATCCCCTGGAGGCCCACCAGCGTCAGGAGTTCCTCCACCCGCCGCTCCCCTTGCCGGGGGGTCAGGCGGTCTGGCAGACCGAGCTGCAGGTCACTGCCGCAGGTGGGCATCAGCAGCTGGTGGTCGGGATTTTGAAACACCATGGCGGGATGCAAGGGGGTCTGGATCGTCCCTCCCGTGGGTTGCAGCAATCCGGCGATCAGCCGCAGGAGGGTGCTTTTCCCACTGCCGTTGCTTCCCACCAGCATCCAGAGGCCGGGCCTGGGGATCTGGAGGCAACAGTGGTGAAGGGTTGGCCGATCCGGGGCCCAGGCGAACTCCAGGTTGTCCACCACCAGTGGGAGGCCAGGGGGGGCTGGGGATGGGGGCAGGGTTGTTTCGCCCACCTCACCCTTCAAAGCTGAAGCCGGGGCGTTTGCCGCTGCCGCCAACGGTTGATTTCTCAAAGATCTGGACCGCTACCACTTCCGATGTGAGGAGGCGGATGCGCTTCTGGGGATCCTTCTCACAGGTGAGCTCCAGCAGCTTGGGCATTCCACTCTCGAGCACCCGGCCGATCTCTTCATAGAGGGCCTGGGCCGGCTCCAGCTCCTTTCGCTGCACCGAAATGGGCATGGGGGTGAGGCGGAGGGACAGCTCGACGACGTACATGGCGGAAACGGGCGCCACCCCACTCTGGCGGAAGGGCTTCCCAAAGATGAGAATCGGGAGCCGTCCCGGCCTGGGCCTGGCTCAGGGGGGCAGGACGGCTCCCAACCCAGTCGGATGAGCAAATTTGCTCATTTGCCTGTGGATTGGCCACCGGGTGGCGCACCAACGGGCCTCACCCCTTACCATTCCGAACGTAACGCTTCGTAAAGCAGCTCCCATGACGATCGCTGTAGGACGCGCGCCAGCAGCCCGGGGATGGTTTGACATCCTCGACGACTGGCTCAAGCGCGACCGCTTCGTTTTCGTGGGGTGGTCTGGTCTGTTGCTCTTCCCCTGTGCCTACCTGGCACTTGGCGGTTGGCTCACCGGAACCACCTT
>JAYKJF010000042.1:0-9138 GCA_035285785.1 Cyanobacteriota bacterium | reverse complement strand
TCGGCCTCGCTGATGAACAAGGGGCTGGAGGTGATCGAAGCCCACTACCTGTTCGGCCTCGATTACGACGCCATCGAGATCGTGATCCACCCCCAATCGATCATCCATTCGATGGTGGAACTCGCCGATTCCTCCGTGCTGGCCCAGCTCGGCTGGCCCGACATGAAGCTGCCGATCCTCTATTGCCTCAGCTGGCCCGAGCGGCTCGACACCCCCTGGCGCCGCCTCGACCTCACCGAGGTGGGCGCGCTCACCTTCCGCAAGCCCGACCCGGCCCGCTACCCCTGCATGGAGCTGGCCTACGCCGCCGGCCGCGCCGGCGGCACGATGCCGGCGGTGATGAACGCCGCCAACGAGCAGGCCGTGGCCCTCTTCCTCGAGGAGCAGGTGCATTTCCTCGAGATTCCCCGCTTGATCGACGTGGTGTGCGAGCGCCACAAGGCCGATCTCACGGCCCATCCCTCCCTGTCCGACGTGCTGGCGGTGGACGCCTGGGCCCGTCAGGCGGTGCGTGAGGCTGCAGCCCAGCGGAAGGCCAAAGCTCCGGCGGCGTTGCCGGCGTGATCGCCGTCTCCCACCACCTGCTGCTCTGCGCCACGCCGAGCAAGGCGCTCTGCTGCCCCGATCCAGCCGTGGGTGCCGCCAGCTGGGACACCCTCAAGCGCCTGGTGCGGGAGCTGGGGCTGGAGCAACCGGAGCGCCCCGGTGGCATCGTGCTGCGCAGTAAGGCGGATTGTCTGCGCATCTGCGGCGACGGGCCCGTGCTGCTGATCTGGCCCGAGGGCATCGTCTATGGCGGCGTGACGCCCGAGCGGATCGAAGCCATCCTGCGCCACCACGTGATCGGCGGCACCCCCATCGCTGCCTGGATCCTGCGGCGCTACGGGCTGGCACAGGAGTGATCGCCCCTGTCAAGGCCGGTTGAACGGGATCTTCCCCCCTGCCCCCGCACGCGGGGAGCCCATAGGTTGAATCCCAGTCCTGCCTGTTGTCCCATGGCGTCCGCCCCCCTCCTTCCGGCCCTCGTGCAAGAGCGCGCCGCGCTGGAGCCGATCGCCACGGTGTCGGTGCTTCTGGCCCTTCGCCCCGTGGTGAACCCATTGCTTCAAGCCATCGACCACCTGGCCAGCCAGGAGGCCGAACGGCTGGATTCCCTGGTGCAACGCACAGGACGTGCCGTGGTGTTTCGCGGCCACCCCAGCGCGGCCCGCCATCTCGAGCAGCGTCTGCGCCAGGTGGGTCTCACCACCTCCACCAACCTGCTTCCCCAGGTCGTGGCGGCCTAGCGCCCCCCCGTAAAGCCAGTCCAGCGGCCGAGCTCTTCCAGGGTTTGCACCCCCTCCAGCCGCTGGTTACCCATCACCCAGGTGGGAAACACGGCAATGCCGACTTTTGAGCACTGCTCCCGTTGGGCATCGGTTTTTTCGCACTCCACATAAGGCAGCTGATTTCCCGCCTGCTGGCCAAAGAGATTTTTCTGTTTGAAGCACGCCGGGCACCACCAGGCCCCGTAGAAAACCGCGCCCTTGCGACGCAGGTGCTCCACCAGGGCCAGTTGATCCGCTGTGGAGGCCTGCAGGGCCGGACCCAGGGTGGGACTGGTGTTGGCGCCACCCTCCGGGGGTGCGGCGAAGGTTGGCACCATCGCAGCACCGAATCCCCCCACCAGGGAGGCCAGAAGCGTACGGATCAGGGTGGAGGCACGCCTGGGTGTCGGTGGCACCGGCATCGATGGAAGGGATCAAGCCAGTGGCCACCCTAGGGGGACCTCGCCCCGTTCGGCCTTCCCCCCATCCACCGCCGCCTCAGGGCTGGGCTGGGCTGAGAGAATGCCCCCACGAGGCTGAACCCATGGCTGCCAACGGCTATCGCGACTACTTCAAGGTGCTGGAGGTGGAGCGCGGGGCCGATGCGGAAACGATCAAACGATCGTTCCGCAAGCTCGCCCGCCAATACCACCCGGATGTGAACCCCGGCGACAAGGCCGCCGAGGCCCGCTTCAAGGAGATCAGCGAGGCCTATGAGGTGCTCTCCGATCCCGACAAGCGGCGCCGCTACGAGCAGTTCGGCCAGTACTGGAGCCAGATGGGCGGCCCCGGTGGGGGCGGCGGGGGCGGCTTCGACGTGGATTTCGGCCGCTACGGCAGCTTCGACGACTTCATCAACGACCTGCTCGGCCGTTTTGGCGGTCCGGGCGCGGGCGGTGGGGGTTTCGGCGGCGGCTTCCCAGGGGGCTTCAGTGGCGGCTTCCCCGGCGGGTTTGGGGGTGGCTTCCCCGGCGGTGGGGCGCGATCGGCACCGGTGAATCTCGATGCGGAAGCCACCCTCACCCTCTCCTACGGCGATGCCTTTCGCGGCTGCGAACGGGCCCTGGCGGTGAACGACGAGCGGGTGGAGGTGCGCATCCCGGCGGGGGTGAAGCCCGGAGGGCGCCTGCGCTTGAAAGGCAAGGGCAACCTTCAGCCCGGCACGGGCCGGAGGGGGGATCTCTACCTGCAGATCGAGCTCCAACCCCATCCCATCTGGCGCCTGGATGGCGACCAGTTGCGGGCTGAGCTCCCCCTCAGCCTCGATGAACTGGCCCTCGGCGGCGATGTGGTGGTGGCCACACCCGATGGGGAGGCCACCGTGCAGGTGCCACCGGGGATGAGCCTGGGCCGCAGCCTGCGGCTCAAGGGCAAGGGCTGGCCCCTGCGCACGGGCCGGGGCGACCTGCTGCTCACTCCCATTCTGAAACTGCCGGACACCCTCAGTGAGCGGGAGCGTCAGTTGCTGCAAGAGCTCCGCCAGGCCCGCAGCGCCGATCCCCGCCAGGGCTGGGTGGCCTCCGCCCGTTTGTGAGCCCCCACTACCGTTTCCGTCCCCTCAAGCATCTGGGGCTGGGCCTGGCTCTCTCCCTACTCACCGTCCTGTTGGCGGTGGCCTTCGTCACCCGCCCCGCGTTCCACAATTCAGGGGGGCTGAGGCAGGGCGATCCCACCACGGCGAGCGCGGTGGCCTACCCGCCCAACACCCTGCCCTTGCAGGTGGGAATCCACGTCAAGAACATTTACAACCTGGAGCTGGAACGCCAGACCTTCTCCGCCGATGGCTGGTATTGGCTGCTCTGGGACCAACGGTTGCAGGACGTGATCGAGAGGGAAGGAATCCCGATTAACCAGTTGGTGGAATTCACCAACCAGGTGGAAAGCTGGAATTCGAAGATCGAACCGGAATCGGAGCAGCCCGAGCGGGATCCGGATGGAACCTACAGCCAGATTTTCCGTTTCTCCGCACGCTTTTACATCGAATCCTTCGATCTGCACGATTCCCCCTTTGAGAGCATCCAACTGCCGCTGGTGATCGAAACGCGCCCGGATGTCTTCAGCCTGGCGCGCCAAGGCGTTCGGCTGGAGTCGGCCCCCAATCTTCTGAAACTGATCGGCGACTATGGGGATCTGGCCGGCTACAGCCTGAAGAACAGCCATCTGCGGCAACGGGTGAACCTCTACGAGGCCTACGGCACCCACACCAATCGGGCCTTCAGCCAACTGGCGCTGAAGGTGGTGTATGGCAGCAACCTGCTGGCCGCCTTCACCAAATGGGTGCTGCCCCTGATGATCGTGATGATCATCGTGCTGCTCGCCCCGAGCCTGGAGGGTTCCCTCGGCGAGATCCGGCTGGCCATCCCCTCCACAGCCATCCTGTCTCTGGTGTTCCTGCAGCAGACCTACCGGGCCGAACTGCCGGCCACGCCCTATCCCACCTTCCTCGACCAGCTCTATGCCTACAGCTACGTGGTGGCCGTGGGGCTTTTCGTGCTGTTTGTGTGGAGCTCCAACCTCTTCGAATCCACCCCACCCGACCAGCAGGAACAGGTGCGGAAGCGGATCAACCGCATCGATTCCCTCTGCCAGAGGGGGGCCTGCGTGGGCCTGGTGATCTGGGCGCTGCTGGCCTGGTTGTTGTAAAGCCTCCGCTTCGTAGGATTCCACGAGCCCGTTCTGCCCCATGGAGCTCACCTACCGGCCCCGCCGCCTGCGGCGGACCCCGGCCCTGCGCGCCCTGGTGCGCGAGCACCACCTCGCCCCCACCGACTTCATCTACCCCCTGTTTGTGCACGAGGGGGCAGGGAATGAGCCCATCGGGGCCATGCCGGGAGCCAACCGCTGGAGCCTGGATGGGCTGGTGGAAGAGGTGGGGCGGGCCTGGGATCTGGGCATCCGCTGCGTGGTTCTCTTCCCCAAGGTGGCCGATGGCCTCAAAACCGAGGATGGGGCGGAATGCTTCAACGAGCATGGCCTGATCCCCCGGGCGATCCGCCGCCTCAAGCAGGTGCATCCGGGCATGGCGATCATGACCGATGTGGCCCTGGATCCCTACTCCTGCGACGGCCATGACGGCATCGTGTCGAGCGAGGGGGTGGTGCTGAACGACGAAACGGTGGAAATCCTCTGCCGCCAGGCGGTGGCCCAGGCCCGGGCCGGGGCCGACCTGATCGGCCCCAGCGACATGATGGATGGCCGGGTGGGCGCCATCCGTGAAGCGCTCGACGTGGAGGGATTCACCGAGGTGGGCATCATCAGCTACACGGCGAAATACGCCTCCGCCTACTACGGCCCTTTCCGCGAAGCCCTCGATTCCGCCCCCCGCCCCTCCGGCGGCAAACCCATCCCCAAGGACAAGAGCACCTATCAGATGGATCCGGCCAACGGCCGGGAAGCCCTGGTGGAGGCGGAGCTCGATGAGGGCGAAGGGGCCGACATCCTGATGGTGAAGCCCGGCCTGGCCTACCTGGATGTGATCTACCGCCTGCGCCAGGAGAGCGACCAGCCCATCGCCGCCTACAACGTGAGCGGCGAATACGCCATGGTGAAGGCCGCAGCCGAGCGGGGCTGGATCGATGAGCGGGCCGTGGTGCTGGAAACCCTGCTCTGCTTCAAGCGGGCCGGAGCCGACCTGATCCTCACTTACCACGCCACCGAAGCGGCCGCCTGGCTGCGGCAGGGCTGAAGTTCCTTCCTTGCCGCTCAGCGCTCACGCTGCACCTCATCGAGCGTGATCGGGTCATTGCCTGGCTGGTGAAGGGGGTATTCGATACATACGAGTCATCGCTTACGAAGACACTTGAAGTAAGGATTAGAATTAAAGCTGTAAATAAACCCGAAGAGGATGAACCGGATATTTGGAAAGTCTGTAATGGTGGAAAGAGGTTCGAGGGACCGGTTATAGAATACATATAATTATTGGCATCGTCTGGGCCTGCACAAAAAGCCTGTCCATTAGAAGGCTGATTAGATAAAGCGCCATGTGCGGCACCACATGGACTGAAAGGAGCTAGTGGCGAGGGGAGATTTAATGTTCCAGCTCCTTGGAGAACAAGATTACCGCCTGTATCACTATTAGTTATTAATTTAAAAAATTGTTGAGGATCAAATTTGCAGAAACACCACCAGTGCCGAGCGCCGTGAATCAATGCCCGTCTGGCAACCGTCCGTTGATCGCTTCGGGCCTGGTGGGCTGCCGCCATCGGAGGCTGCTGATGGTTCCTCAGCAGACGCTCGCGGGACCAGCCCCTTGCGGGAGAATGGGCCCAGTGATGGTCTTATCCATGGCGCCCGCCGCTGCCGTTCATCGCCTCGGCCATGTGGCCCTGCGGGTGCAGGACATGGCGCGGGCCAAGCGCTTCTACGAAACCCTCGGCCTGCGCCTCACCTGGGAAGCAGGCGACTGGTGCTACCTGCAGTGGCCCCAGACCGGTGAGGGCATCGCCTTGCTCAGCCCCAGCTACACCGCCGCTGGCCCCCACTTCGCCTTCCACTTCCAGCACCGCGCCGAGGTGGATGCGGTGCGGGAGCAGCTGGTGGCCGAGGGCCACACCTGCGGCCCCGTGCACGACCACCGGGATGGCACCGCCTCCTTCTACATGCAGGATCCGGAGGGCAACTGGCTGGAGATGCTCTACGAGCCCGCCCCCGGCCTGCCCTCTAACGTGGGGGCGGAGCCCATCCCCCTCACCTACCCCACCAGCCCGGCGTGAACGGGGGAATCGCAGCCGAAACCCTTGAGTTGCTGGAGTGGCCGCGCCTCTGCAGCCAGGTGGCCACCT
This sequence comes from Cyanobacteriota bacterium, assembly GCA_035285785.1. Lineage (GTDB taxonomy): Bacteria > Cyanobacteriota > Cyanobacteriia > PCC-6307 > Cyanobiaceae > Cyanobium. The sequence continues at coordinate 3,050 of JAYKJF010000042.1, read as the reverse complement.
TCGCCGCCACCGCCAGTGGCCATCGGTTCTGCCAGGCCCTGCCTCTGGCCGCCTCCCCGGGAGAAAGCCAGCAGCTGCTGGGGGAAACCACGGAGCTCCTGGCCCTCGATGGCCTCACCGAGGGGGGCCTGAGCTTTCAGGGGGTGGCCGACCTGAGCAGCACGGTGGCCCTCTGCGCCAAGGGGGGCACCGCCGGTGGAGAAGCGTTGCTGGAGGTGGCCACCACCCTGGCCGCCGCCCGGCGCCTGCGGCGCCAGATCGATGAGCCCACCCTGCGGCCCATCACCACCGCCCTGATCGACAGCCTGCGCACCTTCCCGGAGCTGGAGCAGCGGCTGCAGTTCTGCCTGGAAGAGGGAGGCCGGGTGGCGGATCGGTCCAGCCCCGCCCTGCAGGGCCTGCGGCGGCAGCTCGCCGGTGTGCGGGCCGAGCGGCGGGAGCGGCTCCAGGATCTGCTGCGCCGCTGGGCACCATCTCTGCAGGACACGGTGATCGCCGAGCGCAACGGCCGCCCCGTGCTGGCGGTGAAGGCCGGCGCGGCGGGCCAGCTGCCAGGGCTCGTGCACGACAGCTCCGCCTCCGGCAGCACGGTGTTTCTCGAACCCCAGGCCGTGATTCCCCTGGGCAACCGCATCCGGGAGCTGGAGGGCCAGGAGCGGGAGCTGGAGGAGGCGGTGCTGCGCGAGTTGAGCGGCCTTGTGGGCGAGCAGAGCGAGGCCCTGGCGCACCTGCAGGCCGTGCTGCTGCGCCTGGAGGCCGCCCTGGCCCGGGCCCGCTACGGCGCCTGGCTGGGAGGGCTGCGGCCGGAGCTCTCCCCCGATCCGGTGGCCCCCTGGGCCCTGGAGGGGCTGCGCCACCCCCTGCTGCTCTGGCAGGAGCGCAAAGAAGCGGGCCGGCCCGTGGTGCCGGTGCGTGTGCGGGTGGCCGAACCCGTGCGGGTGGTGGCGATCACGGGCCCCAACACCGGCGGCAAAACGGTCACGCTCAAGGCCCTGGGGCTGGCGGCCCTGATGGCCCGGGCCGGGCTCTTTCTGCCCTGCAGCGCCATGCCCCAGCTGCCCTGGTGCGCCCAGGTGCTGGCCGACATCGGCGATGAGCAGTCGCTCCAGCAGAACCTCTCCACCTTCAGCGGCCACATCCGCCGCATCGCCCGCATCCTGGAGGCCCTTCCCCCCTCAGGCGACGGGGCCCCAGCTGGCGCCTCCCTCGTGCTCCTCGATGAGGTGGGCGCCGGCACCGACCCCACCGAGGGCAGCGCCTTGGCCATCGCCCTGCTGCGGCAGCTGGCAGAGCGGGCCACACTCACCATCGCCACCACCCACTTCGGCGAACTCAAGGCCCTCAAATACGCCGATCCCCGTTTCGAGAACGCATCGGTGGCCTTCGATGTCGACACCCTCTCCCCCACCTACCACCTGCAGTGGGGCATCCCGGGCCGCAGCAACGCCCTGGCCATCGCCACCCGGCTAGGGCTGGAGCCCGTTGTGATCAACGAAGCCCAGGCCCTGCTGGGCCCCAGCGGAGAGGGGGATGCCAATGCGGTGATCGCCGGGCTAGAGAACCAGCGCCAGCGCCAGCAGGAGGCCGCCGAGGAGGCCGCGGCCCTGCTGGCCCGCACCGAACTCCTTCACGAGGAACTGCTGGAGCGCTGGCAGCAGCAAAAAGACCAGAGCGCCGAGCTGCAGGAGCTCCGGCGCCAGGAGCTGGAGCGCTCCATCCGCGCCGGCCAGGGGGAGGTGCGGCGGCTGATCCGGCGCCTCCGCCAGGCGGGAAGGGCCCAGCCGGCGGAAGCGGGGGAAGCGGCCCGCCAGGTGGGCCAACGGCTGCGGAAGCTGGAGGAGGCCCACCGACCCACGCCGGAACGGCGGGAGCACCAGGGCTGGCTGCCCAAGGTGGGCGAGCGGGTACGGGTGCTGTCGTTGGGCAAGGCGGGCGAGGTGCTGGACCTTTCCGACGACGGCCGGGAGCTCACCGTGCGCTGCGGCGTGATGCGGCTCACCCTGGCGCTCACCGCCATCGAGGGCCTGCATGGCGAGAAGGCCACCCCGCCGGAGCCGCGCCAGCCGGTGGTGGCCATCCGCAGCCGCCGCAACCCCGCCAGCCGGGGGCCGGAGGTGCGCACCGAACGCAACACGGTGGATGTGCGCGGTCTGCGGGTGCACGAGGCGGAGGCGGCAGTGGAGGAGCGCCTGCGGGGCGCCAATGGCCCGGTGTGGGTGATCCACGGCATCGGCACCGGCAAGCTCAAGCGTGGCCTGCGGGCCTGGCTTGAATCCGTGCCCTATGTGGAGCGGGTGAGCGACGCCGAGCAGGGCGATGGCGGGCCCGGCTGCAGCGTGATCTGGGTGAAGTAGGGGCTTCGCCTAGGTCAGGCGGGGCAACTGGGGCTCGCGGCGATTGGCTTCGTGCTCCGGCGGCGGCTCACCCTCCAGGGCCTCCCCGGCGCCATCGAACAGGCGCCAGCCGGTGGACTCCACTTCCAGATGCACCGTCTCCCCCACCCGCGCCTCCTGATCCGGCCCGCTGCGCACGTGCACCAGGTGGTGCCCCTCCAGCAGGCGGCAGGTGAGCAGCTGCTCGTTGCCCAGGGCTTCCACATGACTCACCTCGGCGGGCAGGTTGCGGTTGGCCGAGGGCGCCAGCCGCAAGTGCTCCGGTCGCAACCCACCCGTGAGCCGCTCCCCCTGGCGGCTGGCCAGCAGGGGCTCCAGGGAGGGGGGCACCGGAAACTTCTTCCCCGCGGCCAGCAGCTGGCCGGGCCCCACCACCTCCACCGGCAGAAGGTTCATGGGGGGGCTGCCGATGAACTGGGCCACGAAGAGATTGGCCGGCTGGCGGTAGAGCTCCAGAGGGGTTCCCAGCTGCTGCAGGCGTCCCTGAAAGAGCACGGCGATGCGATGGCCCATGGTCATGGCCTCCACCTGGTCGTGGGTGACATACACCGTGGTGGTGCCCAGCTGGCGCTGGAGCTCCACGATCTGGGTGCGGGTGCCCGTGCGCAGCTTGGCGTCCAGGTTGCTGAGGGGTTCATCCATCAGGAACACATCGGG
>JAYKJF010000041.1:0-35476 GCA_035285785.1 Cyanobacteriota bacterium | reverse complement strand
AGCCCCAGGGCCAGCAGCAGGTTGGCCACCACCGTGCCCGTGATGCTGGCCTTCACGATGTCCACCAGGCCGGCCTTGAGGGCCGTGAGGGCAATGATCAGCTCGGTGGCATTGCCGAACAGGGCATTGAGCAGGGCCCCGATCGCGGGCCCCAGGGCCAGGGCCAGCTCCTCGGTGGCCGTGCTCAGCCACACCGCCAACGGAAGAATGGCCAGGGCCGAGGTGATGAACACCGCCCCCGCCCCCAGGTCCATCCGTTCGGCGGCGATGGAGATGGGCACAAACACCAGCAACCCCAGGGCCACCTTGGTGCGGAGGGTCATGTGAGCCTGAGCGTCCCACCCATTGTGCGCACTGGCGAGAATGGTGCCCATGTGTGAGCTCCTGGCCCTCAGCGCCAACACCCCCACCGACCTCTGCTTCTCCTTCCATGGCCTGCGCCGCCGCGGGGGTGCCACGGCCGACCATGGGGATGGCTGGGGCCTGGCCTGCTTCCACCCCGATGGCTCCGGCGTGCAGCTCTATCGGGAGGAGGCCCCTGCGGCCTTCTCCCCGGTGGCGGCGGAAGTGGCCACCCTGCCGTTGAAGTCGCACTGCTCCATCGCCCACATCCGCAAGGCCACCCAGGGCAAGGTGGCCCTGCACAACTGCCACCCCTTCCACCGCCAATGGCGGGGCCAGGACTGGGTGTTTGCCCACAACGGCAACCTGGAGGGCAGCTGGGAGCTGGATGGCCCCTACCAGCCCCTGGGCGACACCGACAGTGAGGCCGCCTTCTGCTGGATCCTGCAGGAGCTCGACCGGGCCGGGGTGTCTCCCGATGACGGGGCCGCCCTGCACGATCACCTCGCCCGCCTCTCGGCGGCCATCGCCCAGCGGGGCACCTTCAATGGGCTGCTGGGTAATGGCCACTGGCTTTTTGTGTACGCCACCACCCGGCTCCATGTGCTCACCCGCCAGGCGCCCTTCCGCCAGGCCCGCCTGGCGGACGATGAGTTGAGCGTGGATTTTTCCGAGCTGGCCGGGCCCACCGATGTGGTGACGATCGTGAGCACCGAGCCCCTCACCATCGATGAGCCCTGGCAGCCCCTCTTGCCGGGTCAGGCCCTCTGGGTGGTGGGCGGCCGGGTCTGTCAGGCCTGAGGCGTCGCCCCTGAGGGTGCTCAGGTGGCCCGCCAGCGGCGGGCGCAGCGCCGGATCGTTTCCGCGCACTCCCCCTCCATCAGCAGTCCACTGCCGCCCCAGAGCAGCCGCGGACCCCAATCGGTGGGGGCCGATCCCAGGGCCCGCAGGGGTGTGAAGCCCAGCCCCTGGAAATAGCGCACCAGTCGGCGATGCTGGCGGTCGGTGTCGTGGATGGCCAGAAAGCGGGCCCGGCGGCAGGGGGTGTGCTCCAACGCCCAGGCGCAGCTGGCCGCCAGCAGCAGGGGCGCCGCGCCCCGGCTCCCGGGGCCCAGCACCTTCAGGGTGTCGAGCCGCAGCCCGCCCGCCTGGGGCAGGGCCCAGCCCTTGAGCTCCCCCAGCATCTGGGCCCGGCCCTCCTCCAGGGGCAGGGCCACCACGGCCCGCAGGCTCCACACGCCCAGCCGCCGGGGGGCGGCCAGGCGCAGCTTCCAGCCCCGCCGGGCCGCCTCCGCCTCGATCTCGGCCAAGCCCGGCTGGGCCTGCAGGGGCAGTGTTTCGCTCATGGCTCCGGGCTGTAGCGCTCCGCCAGCAGCACCGCTGCGAGCGGCAGGGCCCCATAGAGATGGGGAAAGCGCTCTCCGCTGCCGGGGGCCGGCTCCTCCCGCACCTCGAGGCCCGCGGCCTCCAGGCGGGCGGGATCGATCACCAGCAGGCGCAGCTCGGGCCCATCGCCATAGAACCGCCGCCAGGTGGGCTCCACCTGATGGCTCCAGCTGGCATGGATAAACCCCACCTCCTCCAGACTCCTCCCCCGGGTGGAGCGGCTGTACACCCCGTCCTGGCGCGCCTGCTGCCAATCCTCCTCCAGTGCCAGGTGGTAGAGCCAGCGGGGGGAGCGCCAGCTCTGGCGCCAGGCCCAGGGCGGTGCCAGCACCGCGGCCAGGGCGTCGCTCGCCTCAAAGGCCGCCAGCCAGCCCTTCAGCGCCTCCAGGCCCTCCGCCTGCGCAAACCCCTCCGGATCGCTGCGCCGGAACTGGCGCACAAAGGGCAGCAGGGCCCAGCCCAGGGGCTCCAGGCACGGCCCCAGGGGTTGGGTCGGCTGCTCCCGGCTCTCCAGCGCGGTGCTCCAGCGGCGCAGGATCAGCAGGGCCTCCTGCCGGTGCGCCGCACGCTCGCCGCCACCGCCGTAGCGGAAGCCATCGAGGTGCTGTTTGAAGGGCCCATCGCAGTCGGCGAGGAGTGCCGCCGCCGGCCCCCGCTCCAGGGCCTCGGCCGCCGCCTCCCCTCCCTCCCGCTGGCGCAGCGCCCAGAGCAGGATGGCCAGGCTCTCCTCCAGCACCTCCCCGCCCGGGCGCACCAGCACGGGCACCGTTCCCTTGCTTGAGGCCTCCAGCAGCTCGGGCGGCTTGGCCCGCAGCGCCACCTCCCGCACCTCCACCGCCACCCCCGCCGCCGCCAGGGCCAGGCGGGCCCGGATCGCATAGGGGCAGCGGCGGAAGCTGTAGAGAATCATGGCGGCTCGGGGAGCGGGAAGATCTTGCCCAGATGGCGCTCGCCGGAGGCCTCCGCCCGCTGCTGCTGGCGTTGCCGTTCGGCGTAACGGGCCCGATCTTCGGCGCTGCGCTCCCCCGCACAGTGGCGGCAGCCCACCCCCGGGAGGTAGCTGGGGAGGGCCCGATCCGCCGGCGAGAGGGGCCGGCGGCAGCCGTGGCAGAGCACATGGGTGCCCGGTTCCAGCTGGTGGTTGAGGGCGGTGCGGTGATCAAACACGAAGCATTCCCCCTGCCACAGGCTCTGCTCCTCGGGAATGGCCTCCAGGTAGCCCAGAATTCCCCCCTGCAAGTGATGCACCCCTTCAAAGCCCTGCTGCAGCAGGTAGGCCGTGGCCTTCTCGCAGCGGATGCCCCCCGTGCAGAAGAGGGCCAGCCGCTCGCACTGGCGCTCGGCCATCACCTCGGGGAGCACCTCCTCCACCCAGCGGGGAAACTCCCGGAAATGGCGCGTGCCGGGATCGATGGCACCCGCAAAGCTGCCGATCTCCACCTCGTAGGTGTTGCGGGTGTCCACCACCAGCGTTCTGGGGTCGTTGATCAGGGCGTTCCATTCGGCGGGGGCCACGTAGTGGCCCACCCCGGCCAGGGGATCCACCCCCTCCACCCCCAGGCTCACGATTTCCCGCTTGAGCCGCACCTTCAGCCGATAGAACGGCGCCGTGGGCGCCGTGGAGCGGCGGATGGCCAGCTGGGCCAGCCGGGGGTCGGCCTGCAGCTGGTGGAGCACCCGCTCCACCCCGGCCTCCGGCCCGCTCAGGCTGCCGTTGATTCCCTCCTCCGCCAGCAGCACGGTGCCGAGCACCCCCTGCGCCTGGCCCAGCGCCAGCAGCTGCTGGCGCATCGGCTCCAGCTCCTCCCGCGCCAGCCGGGCGAAGCCATAAAAGGAGGCCACCCGCATCGGGTTCAGGTGCCCATCCCCAGGCCGGCGGCGGCCAGGAGGGCCCGGTCGGCCTCCACCGCCGGGTTGGTGGTGGTGAGCAGGGTGTCGCCGTAGAAGAAGGAGTCGGCCCCGGCCAGCAGGCAGAGGATCTGGGCCTCCCGGCTGAGCAGCTCCCGCCCCGCACTCAACCGCACCCGGCTGTGGGGCATGAGGATGCGGGCGGTGGCCACCATCCGCACCAGCTCCAGGGGGTCGATGGGGGGCCGATCTTCCAGGGGGGTGCCTTCCACGGGCACCAGGGCATTGATGGGCACGCTCTCCGGGTGGGGATCGAGGGTGGCGAGCACCTCCAGCAGGGCGGCCCGGTCGTCCAGGGATTCGCCCATGCCCAGGATGCCGCCGCAGCAGAGCTGGATCCCGGCCCCCCGCACCCGCTGCAGCGTCTCCAGCCGGTCCTGGTAGGTGCGGGTGGAAATGATCTGGTCGTAGTGCTCCGGGGAGGTGTCCAGGTTGTGGTTGTAGGCGGTGAGCCCCGCCTCCGCCAGGCGGGCCGCCTGCTGGTCGGTGACCATGCCGGCGGTCACGCAGGCCTCCATGCCAAGCTCCCGCACGCCCCGCACCATGGCCAGCATGGCGTCGAAGGGGGCACCCTCCCGGATCTCCCGCCAGGCCCAGCCCATGCAGAAGCGCTGGGCGCCGGCGGCTTTGGCCGCCTGGGCCCGGGCCAGCACCGCGTCCACATCCAGCTCGGGCCGCCCCGCCACATCGGCGCTGTGATGCATCGACTGGGGGCAATAGGCGCAGTCTTCCTCGCAGCCGCCGGTTTTCACGCTCAGGAGGGAGGCCAGAAGCACACCCTGGTGCGGGTTGGCCGTGCGGTGCACGCTCTGGGCCTGCCAGAGGAGATCCAGCAGGGGCAATTGCAGGAGAGCGAGAATCTCCGCTCGGGTCCAGTCGTGACGTGTGGTCATGGCGTCGGGTCCACCCCTCCGAAACGGCGTTGGCGGCCTTGGAAATCCCGCAGGGCGCCTTCCAGAGCCTGGGCGTCGAAATCGGGCCAGAGCACGTCGGTGAGATGGAGCTCTGCGTAGGCCAGTTGCCAGAGCAGGAAATTGCTCAGGCGTTGTTCTCCGCTGGTGCGGATCAACAGATCCGGATCCTCCTCCCCCGCGGTGTGGAGCTGGGCGGCGAAGGTGGCCTCCGTGATCTCCTGGGGCTTCAGTTCCCCGGACGCCACCAGGGTGGCGAGCTTCTGGGCCGCCCGCACCATCTCCCGGCGGCTGCCGTAGTTGGTGCACACGTTGAAGCGGATGCCCGTGTTGCCCGCCGTGCGGCTGGTGGCATCGGCGATCAGATCCTGCAGGCCCTGGGGCAGCTCCTCCAGTTCCCCCAGGAACCGGATCCGCACCTGCTCCCGCTCCAGCCCCTCCAGCTCCCGGGCCAGCACCCGCTCGAAGAGGGTCATCAGAAACGACACCTCCTCCCCCGGCCGGCTCCAGTTTTCGGTGGAGAAGGCGTAGGCGGTGAGGGATCCCACGCCCCAGTCGCTGCAGAGGCGCAAGGTGCGCTTGAGGGCCTCCACCCCGGCCCGGTGCCCCATCATGCGCGGCAGGCCCCGCTGGCGCGCCCAGCGGCCGTTGCCGTCCATGATCACCGCCACGTGGCGGGGCATCCGCAGGGGATCCAGACCAGCAGGGAGTGCCCGGGGACCTGGTTTGAAGGTGGTCGCCAGCGCGCGACTCATCCGCGTGATTCCGGCTGAACCCCCACCACGCTACGACCTGCCGGCCCCGTTGCCAGGGCTTCCGTGAGCAGATCATGGAGGCGACTGCTGGTAATGGGCCGTTCCAGCCGCCCCTGGCGGGCCAGCGACAGGGTGCCCGTTTCTTCCGACACCACCACGCAAAGGCAGCGGTCGTGGCGCTCCGTGAGCCCCAGGGCGGCGAGGTGACGGGTGCCGTAGCGGTAGAGGCCCTGGCGCGACAGGGGAAGGATCACCCCCGCCGAGAGGATGCGGTTGTTCTGCACCAGCACGGCCCCGTCATGGAGGGGGGTGTCGCTGGCGAACACGTTCATCAGCAGCTCCACCGTCAGGCGGGCATCCACATGGATCCCCGGGTTGAGAAAGTCTTCCGGCCGCAGGTCGCTGCCCAGATCCAGCACGATCAGGGCACCCCGTCGGGCCTGGGACAGCCGGCCCGCCGCCTCCGTGAGCACGGCCACGGAGCCACTCACCAACTGGTTGCGGCTGCGATCGGCGAACAGCACCCCCAGATCCCCCGTGCCCAGCAGCTCCATCAGGCGCCTGAGCTCCCCCTGCCAGAGGATGGCGAGCGCCAGGCTGCAGGCCAGCACCAGGGCATCCACCAGCTTGGTGGTGAGGGGCAGGGGCACCAACCGCTGCACAAACCAGGCGAGGGCCACCAGCAGCAGATAGCCGCGCAGAAGCCACAGGGTGCGGCTGTCCTTCAGGCGCCCCAGAAGCAACACGCCAAGCAGGGAGGCGAAGAGGAGATCCAGGAGGAACAGAACGAGATCCCTGTGATCAACCCAAAACTGCACGGCCCTGTCAGATCACCGGAGCACGTCGCTGACGAATCGCACATTCCGGTTCTTCACGAAAGTGTGAAGAACGACAAAAGGATGCACTGAAAGCGACACAAAAAACATATCTCAGCGCAGCCTTTCCGGCAGGAGGTCGTAGCGCAGTAGGTCGTCCGGCTCCTCGCGTCGTTGCACGAGCTCGGCCGTGCCTTCATGCACAAGAATCGTGGCGGGCTTCGGGATCCGGTTGTAGTTGGAGCCCATCGAGGCGTTGTAAGCGCCCGTGCTCAGCACCGCGATCACATCGCCCTGGCGGGGTTGGGGCAAGGTGAGGTGGGGCAGGAGCACATCCCCGGATTCGCAGTGCTTGCCCGCCAGGGTCACCGACACCTGCTCCACCTCCGGGCCGGGCAGGGGATGGTCCGCCAACAGGGCGGTGTAGGACGAGCTGTAGGTGATCGGCCGGGGATTGTCGCTCATCCCTCCATCCACGGAGAGATAGGTGCGCAGGCCGGGAATCACCTTCTCGCTGCCCACCGTGTAAAGGGTCAGGCCTGCGGTGCCGATCAGGGAGCGGCCCGGTTCGCACAGCAGGCGGGGCAGCTCCAGGCCACGGGCCTCGCAGGCCTTCGCCACCGCACCGGCCACGGCCTCCACCCACGCCTGGATGGTGGGCGGATCATCCGAGGCCACGTAGCGGATGCCCAACCCACCTCCCACATTCAGATCCCGGCAGGGGTGGCCCAGGGAGCGGGCCAGGGCCAGGGCGTCCGCCATCACCCCGGCCAGGTCGCGATGGGGCTCGAGCTCAAAGATCTGGGAGCCGATGTGGGCATGCAGGCCATCCACCCAGGCCCAGGGGCAGCCGCTCAGGTGCCGCAGCACGGTTTCCAGCTGGTCCGGGTCAAACCCGAACTTGCTGTCCAGGTGTCCGGTGCGGATGTACTCGTGGGTGTGGCACTCGATGCCCGGCGTGAAGCGCACCAGCAGCCGCACCGGCGAAGGCCTGGCGGGGGCGAGGGCGCTGAGGTGCTCCAGATCGAGCCAGTTGTCCACCACCACCGTCACGCCGTGCTCGATCGCCAGGGCAATTTCCTCCCGGGCCTTGTTGTTGCCATGCAGCACCATCCGTTCCGGGGGCATGCCCCCCCGCAAAGCGGTGAGCAGTTCGCCCGCCGACACCGCATCGAGCCCCAGCCCCTCGGAGGCCACCAGGGCCGTGATCGCCAGGGAGCTGTTGGCCTTGGAGGCGTACACCGCCAGGGAGGGGCCGGGGTAGGCCTGGGCCAGGGCATCCCGATATGCCCTGCAGGCGGCCCGCACCGTGTCTTCATCAATCACATAGAGCGGCGTGCCATAGGTGTGGGCCAGGTCGCTCAGCAGGCAGCCCCCCACCACCAGCCGTTGCTGCCCGTCCAGGCTGCTGGTGATGGGCGCCAGATTGCAGTTCGGGCTCTCCAGCACCACGCCCTGCTCAAAGGGCGTGAGCGCCGGACGGTCGGCCACGGAGCCAGGGCTCTGCCCGTCCATCGCCGTGGTTGCAGGAAACGCTGGCATGAAGCCCTTACAGAAGGTTCTCTGGCGTCATGGTAGGCAGGCTGGGGCCGTCAGCCAGCCAACCCTCCCCCCGTTCCGCCACTGCCGTTGGCCGATCTCCCGCCCGAAGCTCCCACCCCGGATCAGGTGATTTCCCTGGGTCTGGCCGATCTGGCCGATTGCCTGGGTCTGGATCGCCTGGCCCTCGGTGGACTCTGGACGGAGGAGCAGTGGCGGGTGGAGCTCCTGGAGCCCCGGCGGCCCGTGCTGGGGTGGCGCCATCCCCGGGGGGAGCTGCTGGCCCTGGCCAGTGGCTGGTTGGTGGTGGATGAGCTGCACATCACCGCCGTGGCCGTTCACCCCAACCATCGCCGCCAGGGCCTGGCCCGCTGCGTGCTCCATGCCCTGCTCGCCACGGCCCGTACCGCGGGGGCTGAACTGGCTACGTTGGAGGTGTCCGATGCCAATACGCCCGCCAAAGGGCTTTACGCCTCCCTGGGGTTTGCCGAGGTGGCCGTCCGTCGCGGTTACTACCGCAACGGCGACGATGCTCTGATTCAATTCAAAAAATTGAGCCAGTAAAAAATCGGAGTCGGTCTAAAAATTTCGCAGATCTGTTGTGCGTTCGGAGAGTGGCGGAATCGGAGGGATTGAAAAGGTGCGGATCAGAGAAACGCCCCGGTGGCTTTCCGCTTCCTTCGATCAGCCCGATCCGTTTACCGAAGGCGAAACCCTGGCCTGCCAAGCGGTTTCGGCGTTTGTTCGGTAAACCGAAACGGGGGAAGGGTTACCCGGTTCAGAAGGCTGGTTCTGAAACACCGCGGAACCCCCGCCAACCCTGATAAGTTAGTCACACTTGCTGAGGGCGCCGCCCCATGTTCGAGCGGTTTACTGAAAAGGCCATCAAGGTGATCATGCTGGCCCAAGAGGAAGCCAGACGCCTTGGACACAATTTTGTCGGCACGGAGCAGATCCTGCTTGGCCTGATCGGTGAAGGCACCGGTGTGGCGGCAAAAGTGCTCAAGTCCATGGGGGTCAACCTCAAGGACGCCCGCGTGGAAGTGGAGAAGATCATCGGCCGCGGCTCGGGCTTCGTCGCGGTGGAGATCCCCTTCACCCCCCGTGCCAAACGGGTGCTGGAGCTCTCCCTGGAGGAGGCGCGCCAGCTCGGCCACAACTACATCGGCACCGAACATCTCCTCCTCGGGTTGATCCGGGAGGGGGAAGGCGTCGCTGCCCGGGTCCTCGAAAATCTCGGGGTCGATCTGGCCAAGGTGCGCACCCAGGTGATCCGCATGCTGGGCGAAACCGCCGAAGTGGCGGCTGGCGGCGGCAGCAAGGGCTCCACCAAAACCCCCACCCTGGATGAATTCGGCAGCAACCTCACCCAGCTGGCCGCCGAATCCAAGCTCGATCCCGTCGTGGGTCGGCAGAACGAAATTGATCGGGTGATCCAGATCCTCGGCCGCCGCACCAAGAACAACCCCGTGCTGATCGGGGAGCCCGGTGTGGGCAAAACCGCCATTGCCGAGGGCCTGGCCCAGCGGATCACCTCCGGCGAGGTGCCCGACATCCTGGAAGACAAGCGGGTGCTCACCCTCGATATCGGCCTCCTGGTGGCCGGCACCAAATACCGGGGTGAGTTTGAGGAGCGCTTGAAAAAAATCATGGAGGAGATCCGCTCCGCCGGAAACGTGATCCTCGTGATCGATGAGGTGCACACCCTGATTGGGGCGGGTGCCGCCGAAGGCGCCATCGATGCGGCCAACATCCTCAAGCCGGCCCTCGCCCGGGGCGAGCTCCAGTGCATCGGTGCCACCACCCTGGATGAATACCGCAAGCACATCGAGCGGGATGCGGCCCTTGAGCGGCGCTTCCAGCCCGTGATGGTGGGTGAGCCCTCCGTGGACGACACCATCGAGATCCTCCGGGGTCTGCGGGAGCGCTACGAGCAGCACCACCGGCTCAAGATCTCCGATGAGGCCCTGGTGGCGGCGGCCACCCTCGGCGATCGCTACATCTCCGACCGCTTCCTGCCCGACAAGGCCATCGACCTGATCGACGAGGCGGGCAGCCGGGTGCGCCTGATGAACTCCAAGCTGCCCCCTGCCGCCAAGGAAGTGGACAAGCAGCTGCGCGATGTGCAGAAGCAGAAGGAAGATGCCGTGCGCTCCCAGGATTTCGGCAAGGCCGGCGAACTGCGCGATAAGGAGGTGGAGCTGCGTGAGCAGATCCGCTCGATCCTGCAAGCCCGCAAGGACGACGAAGACGGCACCGAAACCCCTGCCTCCCCCGAACCCGCAGGCGTTCTGGTGGCGGAGCCGGATCTTCGCACCCCCGTGGTCACCGAGGAGGACATCGCCCAGATCGTGGCCTCCTGGACCGGCGTGCCCGTCCAGAAGCTCACGGAGAGCGAGTCGGTGAAACTCCTCAACATGGAGGACACCCTCCACCAGCGCCTGATCGGCCAGGACGAAGCCGTCAAGGCCGTGTCCCGGGCCATCCGGCGGGCGCGGGTGGGCCTCAAGAATCCCAACCGGCCCATCGCCAGCTTCATCTTCTCCGGCCCCACCGGCGTGGGCAAAACCGAGCTCACCAAGGCTCTGGCGGCCTATTTCTTCGGCAGTGAAGAGGCCATGATCCGCCTCGATATGTCGGAGTTCATGGAGCGCCACACGGTCAGCAAGCTGATCGGTTCCCCTCCGGGCTATGTGGGCTTCAACGAGGGGGGCCAGCTCACGGAAGCCGTGCGCCGTCGCCCCTACACGGTGGTGCTCTTCGATGAGATCGAAAAGGCCCATCCCGATGTGTTCAATCTCCTGCTCCAGCTTCTGGAAGATGGCCGTCTCACCGATTCCAAGGGCCGGACGGTTGATTTCAAGAACACCTTGATCATCATGACCTCGAACATCGGTTCGAAGGTTATTGAAAAGGGCGGCGGTGGCCTTGGCTTTGAATTCGGTGGCGGCGATGTGGAGGAAACCCAGTACAACCGCATTCGCTCCCTGGTGAATGAGGAGCTCAAGCAGTACTTCCGCCCTGAATTCCTCAACCGTCTCGACGAAATCATCGTCTTCCGTCAACTCTCCCGCGATGAGGTCAAGCAGATCGCCGAGATCATGCTTCGGGAGGTCTTCTCCCGCATGCGCGACAAGGGGATCGATCTCTCCGTCACCGATGCCTTCAAGGAGCGGCTGGTGGAAGAGGGCTACAACCCCAGCTACGGGGCCCGTCCCCTGCGCCGGGCCGTGATGCGCCTCCTCGAGGATTCCCTGGCGGAGGAGTTCCTCTCCGGTCGGATCGGCGAGGGCGATGCCGCTGTCGTCGATGTGAACGACGAGAAGCAGGTGGTGATCCGCAAGCAGGACAGGGTGCCCAACCTGCCCGAACTGGCCGGTGTCTCCGGCTGAGATCCCTTCTGTGATGGGTCTCTGTTCGTCCCATACCCTGGCCCCCTCCCTGGTGTTGCGCGGTGAGCAGGTCTGGTCCCAGGCCCTCCCCGCCATCGCCCGGTTGGGTCGGCGCCCCCTGCTCCTGGGCCGGAGCGCGCCCACCTTGGCCTTCCGCCAGCAGCTGCTGGCCCAGCTCCAGGAAGCGGGCCTGGATCCCAGGCCCGCCGAGCTCCAGCACGATTGCTGCCACGACGACCTCACCCGCCTCCATGGCGAGGCGGGTGCTGCGGCTTCCCCCGCCCCCTGCGACAGCGTGATCGCCATGGGCGGGGGCAAGGTGCTTGATGCCGGCAAACTTCTGGCCCATCAGCTCGGGGTGCCTTGCATCACCGTGCCCACCAGCGCAGCCACCTGTGCGGGCTGGACCGCCCTCAGCAATCTCTACACGCCGGATGGCGCGTTTCTGGGGGATGTGGCCCTGGATCGCTGCCCCGATCTGCTGGTGTTCGACCATGCCCTGGTGCGCCAGGCTCCCCCCCGCACCCTCCTGAGCGGAATGGCCGATGCCATGGCCAAGTGGTACGAGGCCTCCATCAGCAGTGCCCAGAGCAGCGATGGCCTCGTGCAGCAGGCCGTGCAGCAGGCCCGGCTCCTGCGGGATCAGATTCTTCTCGAAGGGGCCGAGGCCACGGAAACCCCCGGCTCGGAAGCCTGGGTGCGGGTGGCCGAGGCCTGCGCCCTCACCGCTGGCCTCATCGGTGGCCTGGGCGGCCCCCGCTGCCGCACCGTGGCGGCCCATGCCGTGCACAACGGCCTCACCCAGCTGGGCGCCACCCACCACCGCCTCCATGGAGAGAAGGTGGGTTTTGGGATCCTGGCCCAACTTCGCCTGGAGGAAGTGCTGGGGGGAAGCCGGTTGGCGGCCCAGGCCCGGCAGCAGCTCCTCTCCTTCTTCCGCTCCCTCGGCCTTCCCTGTGAGCTGGCCGACCTGGGGCTGGCGGCGGCCAGCCTGCAGGATCTGCAACTGGTCTGCGACCATGCCTGCCGTCCCGGCTCCGACCTGCACCATCTGCCCTTCCCCGTGACCCCCCCCGACCTGCTGGCCGCCCTGGTGACCACCACAACCCAGGGCCAGCCGGTGGGATGAGTGTGCCGGCCAGTTCCCAGTCCCTCGTTGAAGGGGCCGCCCGCTCCCTGCTGGATCCCGATGCCCGGGCCCTGGCGGCCCAGGTGCAATGGTGGACCCTTCCCTCCCTGGCGGATGACCCCGCGCTCCAGTGGCCCGTGGCCGTGGTGGGCGAAGGCCCCCCCCTGCTTCTGCTGCACGGCTTCGATAGCTCCTTCCTGGAGTTCCGCCGCCTCGTTCCCCTGCTCAGCGGCTCCCACACCCTGGTGATCCCCGACCTCTATGGCTTTGGTTTCACCCCCAGGCCGGAGGGGGGGGCCTACGGACCTGAGGGAGTGTTGGCCCACCTGGACGCCCTTCTCGATCGCCTGGCCACCCCCCTCGGTGTGATCGGAGCCTCCATGGGGGGGGCGGTGGCCCTGGAGCTTGCCCGCCGCCGGCCCCAGCAGGTGGAAGCGTTGCTGCTGCTGGATCCGGCGGGCCTCGGCGGGGTGGCCCGCTCCCTCCCCCTGCCTCTCGCGGCCCTGGGGGTGCGTTTTCTCGCCCTGCCCTGGGTGCGGCGCGGCTTGTGCCGCAGCGCCTTTGCCGATCCCGATGCCAGTGTGGGCGCCCCCGAGCTTGAAATCGCCTCCCTCCACCTCACCGCACCGGGGTGGGCCAGCTCCCTCGCTGCCTTTGCCCGATCCGGGGGCTTTGCCGGCTGCGGCGAACCCCTCCCCCCCCAACCGATCCGGGTGCTCTGGGGGGATCGGGACCGGGTGCTGGGTCCTGGCCTGCGCCGCCAGGCCGACGCCCTCCTGGGGGATCGGATCGTGCCCGTGCCCCAGTGCGGCCACCTGCCCCACCTCGACCAACCCACACTGGTGCGCGACCAGTTGTTCGCCCTGCAGACCCATGCCCCATCCGCCTGACCCCCAACCCTTTTCCCCCCGATCCCGCCCCCGTCACCCTGGGGCCCAGCTGGTGGCGGCCCTCTTCGCCCTGGTGCTCCTGCTCAGCGGCGCCCTCCTTTCCCCCCTCCCGGCCCAGGCCTCCCTTCTGCACCTGGAGGGACCCATCCCCGCCGACCTGGGGGGGCAGGACCAGGGGCTGGCTCCCTGCCCTTCGCCGGCCCACTGCGCCCAGGCCAGCTGGCCCGTGCCCAATCCCCAGGAGGCCCTCTCCCAGCTCCTCCCGGTGGTGCTGGCGCTCGATGGGGTGGAGCTGGTGGAAACCGATGGCCCCTACCTCCACGCCACCGTCACCAGCCGGCTGTTCGGGTTCGTGGATGATCTCGAGCTCTATGCCGATGGCCCCGAAGGCCGGCTCAAGGCCCGCTCCCAGAGCCGGCTGGGCGATTCCGATCTGGGGGTGAACGCCCGCCGGCTGGATCGCCTCCACCAGGCCCTCCAACAGGGCGCCAGCCCCCAGCCCTGAGGATGGTTTCCGCCTTGACCACCGACCGTGTGACCCCAGAACCGCTGACCCGCAAGGAGGTTCTTGCCGCTTCCGCTCCCTGGGTGGGGGCCGGCCTCAACATCCTGCCGGGGTTGGGCACCGGCTATCTCTATCAACGGCGCTGGCGGGCCTACTGGATCACCTCCCTGCTGGGAAGCCTGTGGCTGGCCCTGGCGTCCGTGGGCCCCTGGAACCTGGGCCCGCCGCTGCCGGAGCTGCTGGGCCTGGCCCTCTTCACCGCGGCGGAGGCCTTTCTGGCCGCCCGCCGGGCCCGGATGGACTGATCCATGGCCCCATCCGCCACCGCCGATCGCTCCGGGGGGCCCGTCCTTGCCCTGTTGTCGAAGGGCCTGGAGCTGTGGCTCCGCCGGCAGTGTGAGGAGGTGGACACCCTGGAGCTGCAGCTGGAGGGTGCCATGGCCCAGTGGCTGCAGGGCAACCTGCAGGGGGTGCGGCTGCGGGCGCGGCGGGTGGTGTTCCAGAACCTCTGTCTCGAGCAGGTGGATCTGGCCAGCGAGCCGATCCGCCTGAAGCTGCCCGGTCTGCTGCGCCAGCAGCCTCTCCAGCTCGATCAACCCTTCCGGGTGCGGGGATCGGTGGTGTTTTCGGAAGAGGGGCTGAGTCGGTCGCTCACCCGGCCCGAGGGGCAGGAGCTGGCCGATCTCCTCTGCCAGGGCCTCCAGGGCGGGGGCACCTTGCAGGGGGCCCAGCTTCAGGAGGGGCGCCTGATCCTGCAGCTGGTTCCCCCCCAGGGCGGGCAGCCGGAAGCACTGCACACCCACGTCGTGCTCAGCGCCACCGGCCTTCAGGTGGCACCCCTTCAGGGCGGCCCGCCCGTGGCCATTCCCCTGGACGCGGCGATCACCCTCGAGCGGGCCGAGGTGCGGGACGGCAGGCTGGAGCTGGCGGGCGTTGCCCTGGTGCAGCCCTAGAGCCGCTCCGAGAGGGGAAGCACCAGGGTGACCAGGGAATAGACCACCGCGGGCACGAAGAGATAGCTGTCGATCCGATCCAGGATGCCCCCATGGCCCGGGATCGCATCTCCCGAATCCTTGAGGCCCGCATCCCGCTTCATCATCGATTCCGTCAGGTCGCCCACCACGGCGAACAGGGCCACCACCACCCCGAGTCCTCCCCCCAGCAGCCATCCCAGCTTCCAGCCCAGCAGCAGGCCCCCCAATCCGCCCACCAGGGCGGCGCAGCCCACCCCCCCCAGGGCGCCCTCGATGGTTTTTCCCGGGGAGATGGGCGAGAGGGGGGTCCGTCCCCAGCGTCGGCCGATGCCGTAGGAGCCGATGTCGGTGGCCACGATCAGCAGCACGGCCAGCAGCGTGAGGGCCAGCCCCGAGGTCCAGGGCCAGCCCAGCCCTGCAACGGTGCCCGTGAGGCGGGGGGCGAGGGCTGGATCGGTGATGGCCCGCAGCTTGATCCAATGGCTGGGCAGAAACCCGAGATAGAACAGGCCGAAAATCGAGGCCGCGATGTCGGCGATGGTGCCCGTGCGCGGTTGCAGCAGCAGCCAGCCGCAGATCACGGCCCCCGCAGCCGGCAGCACCGCTGCCGCCACATCGCCCACCCCCTCGTTGCTCGGCCAGTTGCCGGCGCTGGCGGCCATGGTGGAGGCCAGCAGGAGCTGCACCGCCACCAGGGTGGTGCGCACCGCCGGCCGGATCCCCTTGAAGCGGGCCATGCGGAAAAACTCCAGCAGGCCCAGATGCACGATCACCCCCACCGCCAGGGTGAACCACCATCCCCCCAGCAGGATGACAGCCGCCCCCAGCCCCCCCGCTGCCCAGCCACTGGCCAGGCGGGCCAGCGACGTGCGGGTCTGGGGTTGGGGGATCAAGGCGGGGGGCATGGGAAACAGCGGTTCAGGGCTGGATCAGGTCATCGCTCGGCGGCGATGACGAACAGGGGTTCGGCGGCGGCCAGCCGGGCCTGGGTGCCCCGCCGTTGCATCCGGTGCACCGTGGCCTGAATCACCTGCACATCCCGTGCCTCCAGGCGGTCCAGTCGGTCGGTGGCATCCACCAGCCCCTCCAGGCTCACCGTGCTGATCACCAGCCGACCGCTGGGTTGCAACGCCTCCCACACGGCCATCAGGGTGTCGCCCAGGGGCCGGCCCACCTCCAGCAGCACCCGATCGGGATGGGCCGGCAGGAGGCTCAGATCATCCGGAGCCTTGCCGGAATGGATCTGGAGGTTGCTGATGCCAAAGCGCCGCCGGTTCCGCTCCAGCAGCTCGATGGCATCGGGGTCGCGCTCCAGGGTGTGCACCATGCCCGCAGGCATGAGCCGGGCGATTTCCAGGGCCAGGGCGCCCGTGCCTCCGCCCACATCCCACACCAGGGAATCGGGGCTCAGCCGCAGATGGGCCAGCAGGATCACCCGCAGCTCCATGGGCGTGGGGCTGAAGCCCGGTGCATCCTGAAAGGCTCCATCCGGCAGGCCGGGGGTGACGAAATCCCAGTGGAAGGCGCTCGGCTGATTCACGGGCACGGGTTCACCGCCTTCGCTTGCTTCACGGGCAACCCTCCCCCCAGGTTGTGCTCTCTTCGGCCACCACCCTCACCGTATCAGTGATCTGGCCGGGCCACAGGCTGTGTTGCTCCGCCAGCCAGGCGGCCCGCTCCCCATCCATCCGCTCCCCCGGCACC
Organism: Cyanobacteriota bacterium; assembly: GCA_035285785.1. Taxonomy (GTDB): domain Bacteria; phylum Cyanobacteriota; class Cyanobacteriia; order PCC-6307; family Cyanobiaceae; genus Cyanobium. The sequence goes on along the minus strand of JAYKJF010000041.1, from coordinate 19,226 downwards.
ACCAGGGGGATGCCCGGTGGATAGGGCACCAGGGGCTCCGCCGCCACCCGTCCCACCGCGTCCCGCAGGGGCACCCAGGTGCCGGGGGCTCGCCAGGCCTGGCCGATGGGCATCGCCAGCTGGCCCACCAGGGGAACGGGCGGGGTGGGCACCGCCGGCAGGGGCGCCCCCCCCAGCTCCCGGCGCAGCTGGAGCAGAAGGGAGGGCAGTTGCCGCTCCAGGGAGCGCGGGGGCGCCAGCCCCAGGCAAAAGAGCAGCAGGGCCGGTTCGGGGAGTTCGGCCATCACGCCCCGCTCCTGCAGCCAGGCATCGGCGTCGAGCCCGTTCACCCCAAAGGCGCCCGTGTGCACCAGCAGTCGGAGGGGATCCTGGGTGGGCACCCGGTGCACACCCTCCCTCTCCAGGCGCCGTGCCAGACGCCGGCCCCGCCCTTCCGCCCGCTCCCGCTGCGCCTTTCCCGCGGCCGAGACCATCTGTTCGAGGGCCGCGGCCGTGGAGGTGAGCAGCAGGGCGCTGGGGCTGGAGGTTTGCAACCACAGCAGGCTGGTTTCCAGCGCAGGGATGGCCACCCGGTTGCCCTGGCTCAGCAGCGCGGCTCCCTGGGCCAATCCCCCCCCCATCTTCTGGGGGGAGAGCACCACCAGATCGGCCCCCGCCGCCAGGGCTTCCCCCCGGCCGTGGGCCTGGTCCACCAGAACGGGCACCCCCTGCCCATGGGCCAGGCGCACCAGGGGGGCGAGATCACTGCCCAGGCCCTGATAGGTGGGATCCAGCAGCACGAGCGCCGCCACCGGCCCCTGGGCCTGGGCGGTGGAGAGGATTGTGGCCAGCAGGGCCGGGGGGAGGGGCAGCCAGAGGCCCGTTCGGGGGTCGAAGGGTGGGGCATAGAAGAGGGGCTCCAGCCCCCCCAGCACGCAGGCGTGGAGAAGGCTGCGATGGAGGTTGCGGGGCAGGAGCACCCGGGAGCCGGGGGGGGCCATCGCCAGCAGCGCCGCCTGAAGCAGGCCGGACGCGCCATTGACGCCGAACCAGCAGGCGTCGGCCCCCAGCAAGGCCGCGCAATGCCGCTGGGCCTCCGCCACCGCCCCCTCCTTCAGGAGGGGCCCGCCCCAGGCGGGGAGTTCCGGCAGGTCCCAGGAGCCAGGGGAACGGCGCAGCACCTGCCGCAGGCTGGCCGGCAGGGCCCGCCCCTGGCCATGGGCGGGCAGGTGGAGCGGCAGCGGGGGTGGCGTTGTCAGGGCCTGGAACAGGGGAGCCGTGGGCCGGACGCTTGTGGCGGGTGGGCCCATGGATGCCAGGGCGAGGTTCCTAAAGTTTGCCGAGCCGACGAAAGATCCCTGACCCTTTCCGCTGCGCTCCCTCCGGGCCCCACCACCACTTCAGCGTCGCTCCAGGATCCGGATCTCCGTTACGAGCCGGATCGCCACCTCCGCTGGCTCCTGTGGCGCCCCTGGATTTTCCTCACCCGGCTGTTGGTGGTGGTGTTCACCCTGGGGCGCATGGTGGTGGAGGTGGTGGCGCAGGGCAACAGTTCCGATGCCAAAACCCAGCAGCGGCTGGCGCGCCGGATCCTCACCAGCCTCACCGATCTGGGGCCCTGTTTCATCAAGCTGGGCCAGGCGCTCTCCACCCGACCCGACCTGGTGCGCCGCGACTGGCTGGAGGAGCTCACCCGTTTGCAGGACGACCTGCCCCCCTTCCCCTGTGCCCTGGCCCGGCAAACGATCACCTCGGAACTGGGAGCCGAGATCGGAGAGCTTTTTGAGGAGTTTCCCAGCTATCCGATCGCTGCAGCCAGCCTGGGGCAGGTGTACCGAGCGCGCCTCAAGGATGGGCGATGGGTGGCGGTGAAGGTTCAGCGTCCCAATCTGCCCTTCATTCTGAAACGTGATCTGGCGATCATCCGTGCCCTGGGGGTATTGAGCGCTCCCTTCCTTCCCCTCAATCTGGGGTTTGGCCTGGGCACGATCATTGATGAATTCGGCCGCAGTTTGTTCGACGAGATCGACTACCGCAAGGAGGCCGATAATGCGGAGCATTTTGCCCGTCTTTTTGCGGCCCACCCCGAGGTGACGATTCCGGATGTGGAGCGTTCGCTCTCCAGCCGGAGGGTGCTCACCACCACCTGGATCAATGGGGTGAAGATGCTCAATCGCAAGGAGGTGGAATCCCACCATCTCGACCCGGCAGCGCTCATCCGCACGGGGGTGATCTCCGGTTTGCGGCAATTGCTGGAGTTTGGCTATTTCCATGCCGATCCCCACCCCGGCAACCTGTTCGCCCTGCCTGGGGTCACCGATGGGATGGGCCATATGGCCTATGTGGATTTCGGCATGATGGATGCCCTGAGCCAACAGGACAGGCTCACGCTCACCGGCGCTGTTGTTCACCTCATCAACCGTGATTTCAAAGGGTTGGCGAAAGACTTTCAGGCCCTCGGCTTCCTCCATCCCCAGGCGGAACTGGATCCCATTGTTCCTGCCTTGGAGAGTGTGCTGGGCGATGCGATTGGCAAGAATGTAGGCAGCTTCAACTTCAAATCCATCACGGATCGTTTCTCAGAGTTGATGTACGACTATCCCTTCCGGGTGCCGGCGCGCTTTGCGCTCATCATTCGCGCTGTGGTGAGCCAGGAGGGTCTGGCCCTGCGCCTGGATCCGGATTTTCGTATTCTTCAGGTGGCCTACCCCTATGTGGCCCGCCGTCTGCTGGCCGGGGATACGGCGGAGATGCGGGAGAAGCTGATGGAGGTGATCTTTGATCAGAATGGGCGCCTGCGCCTGGAGCGTTTATCCAACCTGTTGAGTGTGGTGGAAACGGATCTGCCCGGCGGGTCGGATCTTCTCCCCGTGGCGCGCGATGGTTTACGCCTGCTGCTGGGCCCGGATGGCAGCAGCATCCGTCAGCGCTTTCTGCTCAGTCTGGTGGCCGAAAACAAGCTGCATGCCGACGACCTGCGCGCTCTGCTCGATCTCGTTCGTCAACACTTTTCCTTCGGCAAGCTGGCCACCGGCTTGCTCAGCCGCCTCAACCCTTTGGCCGCTTAAACAACCGCATCAATTCAGGGATTTCTCAAGAAGAAAGGCGGCGAGGTTGGAGAGCGATCGTCCTTCGTGATCGCTCCGCTCTTTGAGGTGGGTATAAATATGATGGGGCAGAGTGATCGTCACTCTTACTGGTTTCCTGAAGATACTGGGGAAATTCGTTGTTTTGTCCATCCTTCAGGTGTGATGGGGTCACTGAGTCAATTAAATCAGCCGCCCCACCCTTTTCCAATGCTTTGCCCAGGGGCAAGCCCTTGAATTGCGTCTTGCAGGGGGGATTGCATCACTGGGAGCGCCCGCACGCGTGGTGTGGCCCCAGGGGCCCTAGGGTTCGCCATGATCTGCGTCCCCGTGTGGCTGTGTTGTCCTGGCCCTTCCTTGTCAGTGCTCCCCTGGATCTCCAGGAGGCTGCGGATGCCGCAGCAACGGGCGAGTATGGCGATCTGGATGCGGCGGAAATCCTGCTGGAGTTTGCGCCCCTCACCCAGCCCCCCTATCTCCTGGCCGGAGCGGGACTGGCCATCGGCATCCTCTGTGGTCTGACGTTCAGCCGCCTGGTTGGGGAGCGGCTGGATGCCTGGAAGCAAGACCGGCTGCCCCTCCTCCCCCTGGGCCGGCTGCAGACAATCCTTCCCTGGATGGGCCTGCTGCTGGGTGTCACCCTCTTCATCGGAGGGAGCCTGCAGGTGTTCGGCTTTGCCCCCGGGGCGGCCCTGCTGCTGGCCTTTCTGCTCTCGCTGGCCACGGGTGGGGCGCTCTGGGTTCAGCTGGAACGCCTGATGCAACAGGTGCAGGACGGGAACTTCAAGGCCGTCGATTTTGATAATTTCGACGAGTTTTTTTGAGTCCAGTACAGCTAGCCACTCAACGGGTGGCTGGCTGCACTGGCGAGGGGGAAGGCGGTGGACTGGGGATGGGGAAGAGGGTGGGCAGACGCCTTGGAACCGTGCCGCCCGCTGGATCGGGAGCGGATCGGGTCAGCATGTTCACCAGCTCGGTTTCCACCAGATAGTGATTGCCCAGGTAGTTGAGCTGGATCCTCCGGGGAATCTCCAGCTGCTCAAGGTTGCCGTTTCCAACGGCTGGGGTGTTGGTGTTGACGTCAAAGGGGGTCTGTTGGGCGATGCGCCAGCGGGTATCCAGCATCAGAGAGCCGTTGTCGATGGCCAGCCGGCCCGGGGGGATGTTGTATAGAAATTCTTTGAAGGGTGTGATCTGGATATTGCGCACATTTTCCACTTTCACATTGACATCGGATCGATCGGGAAGCTGGCGGAAATAAATGAAGCTGATGTCGGATGCCCCGATTTTCACTTCCTGTTGATCTTTATCGATAAACACAAACTCCTTGGTTTGGGGGTTATAGGATTTGATCGATACCAGGCCCGTGTAATTCGTGCCGTAGGGATTTTGCACCCTCAGGGAATACCAACCGATCTGCAGGGCTCTGTTGAGATTGATCCCGTTGGGAGCGGCCTGGGCCTGTTGGCTCAGGAGAGCCGGCCCGATCAGAGCGGGTGCCAAAACGGAAAGCAGGCCTGCTTTGAAGAGAGAAAACTTGGCGTCATTCCTCCTGCTTTTCGCCATAGAAACTCTCACTTCCATTGAATGCACGCTATTCCCAGTCAAGCTGCTGCCGGTCGGGCCGTCAAGCGGCATGGGGGCTTGCTCATTGAAGCAGCTTGATCTGATAAAGCACCTCCTGCAGGGCATCTGCCGCGGAAAGGGCGATGAACCGCTGCGGTGTGGGGCTCTGGCAGCAGGAGGCCAGCGGGGAGAGAATCGTGGTGGGCCGTGGATGGCAAAACTGCACCACGCTGAACCGTTCCGCCTGGGGTTCGCCGCTGGAGATCACCCGGTGCCAGCCACTGGGGAATCGGCCATTGCTGAGCCGTTCCAGCATCAATCCCGTGTTGATGATCACCTGGTTGTCCGGGGGGGTCAGGGGATGCCACCGGCCTTCGATGGCCACTTCGAGACCGGGGGCCGTGGCCCGCGGCAGCACGGTGATGAGGTTGATGTCGGCATGGGGAGCGGCCCAGCAGATGCCCTCCGCGGGGGCCTCGGCCATGGGGGGGTAGCGCAGGGCCCGGGTGAGGGTGGGGCCATCCCGCACCATCTCTTCAAACAGGGCCTCATCGGCCCCCAGGGCCAGGGCCACCACCCGAAGAAACCGGCGCTGGAGATCGGCCATGGCCCCATGGAATGCGTTCAGCACCGTGGTGATGCCAGGCACGGCCTCCTCGGGCAACACCCCTTCTGGATAGAAGAGGGGGTAGCGGAGCCTGAGGGGGTGATCGGTCGGCAGGGGGGCCGACCAGTTGAGCATCTCCTTCCAGTCGGCTTGGTCCTGCCCGGCGGCCGTCTCCACCAGAAGCTCGGTGTATCCGGTCTGTCCGTGGGCATCGGGCCTGTGAAACCGCCGCTTCACCTCCAGCGGCAGGTGGAAGAACGCGGCGAGAAGTCCATAGGCCTGATCCAGAAGATCGGTCGGCAGGTCGTGGGTGCTGGTGACGAAGCCCGTGCCCAGGCTCTGCCGCACGCCCTCCACCACGGCCTGGCGCGCCGATGTGCTGCCCCGCTCAAAGGCCAGCAGATCCACATCCAGAATGCTGAGGGTCATCGCCATTGGGCCGCGGCCAGCCGAGAATGGCATTGCGCACAACATTTCCCACCCCCATCCCGGATGCCCTGGCAGCTGTGGCCCCTTCTGCTTGTTCTTCTCACGGCCTGCACCGACCTGCGACGCCTCCTGCCCTCACCCCCCCAGACCCCGCAGGGAACGCGCCCAGGAACGGCGGCCCCCAAGGCGCGCCCCGCTCCCGATGGGGTGAAGCAGCGGCCGATCTCCCGTGAGCGTTGCCCGCGGGACAGTGCGGCGCTCGAAGCCCAGATGGCCGAGCTGCGGCGTTCAGAAGCTCGCCTGGCCAAGGTGAAGGAGGAGGTGTACGCCTCCCAGTCGTCGCCCCCCCGCTGGAACGAAGATGCGGAATCGCGCTTTCGTCAGGAGGATCGGGATGCCGACTGGCAGGCCTACCTCCAGGCCCGGGAGGACTGGACCCGCCGGGAAGGAAGCCAACGGGCGCGCTGGCAATCGGATCACACGCGGCGCTGGCAGGAGGCCCAGGCCAATCTGGATGAACTGGCCCGCGACCTGAGGCGCCAACATCCGGATCTTTTCACCGCTCCTGGAAGCATCGAATTCGATCCCGTTGTTGTTCGTCGTCTGCGCCAATGCGAAGGCTGATCGGGCCTTCAGGGTTCGCTCAGGGTTGGAGGGGACGGTTCAGTCCGAGCAGCTCGGCCCCGTATTGCTCGCTCATTTCCGCCTGGAGTTGCCAGGCGGAGAGCAGGGTTTTGGCCACCCGGCGCAATTCATCGATATCCGTGCAGGCGTCGATGGCCCTGGAGTGCAGTTCCGTCGAGAATGTCCTGGAGAGGGAGCGGGACATGGGTGGGATCAATGTGAATACATGTTAAGAAGTTTTTTGCTGGGCGGTTTGCGGTTCTCCGAACGCCGTTTGGGCCAGTCGGCGATCGAGCAGCAGGAGCCCCACCACCGTGGTGAAGGTCACCATCAGCACCACGGCTGAAAATTCCACGGCGTTGATCACCCCCGCCTGACGGGCAGTCGTCGCAAACACCAGCCCGGGCAGTCCCCTGGGGATCAATCCGAACACCACCACGGCCCGGTCGACACCGGAGGCCACATCCTGTCGCCAGATCCCCAGGGCGCAGGCCGCCTTGCTCAGCAGGGCGAGGCCGATCAGCCCGGCCGCCAGACTCCAGGCCCCCCGCTCAAGCAGGGCCGCCAGGGGCAGACGCATCCCCACGCTGATGAAATACAGGGGCAGAAACACATCCGTCAGGATGCCAAAGGTGGCCTGAACCACCGGATCGTGCTCCGCCTTGTCGGCTTCCGTGCCCCTGAGCCGGGAGAGGAGCACCCCTCCCCAGAGGGCCCCCAGCAGGGAGCTCAGGCCGCTCACCTCCCCCACCCAGGCGCAGCTGATCAAGAGGATCAGCAGGGCCAGCGGATTCTGGGGCCGCTCGGGCCGATGGCGCACCCACAGGCCTGCGGCCCACCAGCTCAGGGCCGCTGCTCCCAGGCCCAGGGGGAGGCCCAGCCAGAGCAGCCCCCCGCTGGATCCGGCGTGTCCCCCGGTCAGGGTGGCCAGGGTGAGCAGGGCGATGGCCGGCAGGTCGTCGAGCACCGACACGCCCACCAGCAACCGGCCGGACGGCGTGCCCAGGGCTCCGCGCTGGGCCAGCAGGCGCAGGGTGACGCCCGTGCCCGTGGCGCTGAGGGCCGCCAGCATCAGCAGGGTGGCGCCCGAGGAGAGGCCATAGGTGGCCTGCACCGGGCCATAGGCCAGCAGGGGCACGAGGGCGCTGAGGGCCACGGTGCGCAGAATCGCCCCCCGGCGGGACGCCAGCAGATCACCCCGCACTTCCAGTCCCACCTGGAAAAACAGGGTGAGCACCCCCAGTTCCGTGAGGCCGCCGAGGGGGGCGATGGCGGCAAAGGGCAGCAGGGTGTTCCCCAGCACCACGCCCACCAGAAGCTCCAGCACGATGGCCGGGATGGCCCATCGCACCAGACGCCCTGCGCTGAGCCGGGCGATCAGCACCCCGGCCAGCAGCAGCAGAAGGGTGGTCAGCAGTGAGGGGGATCCCATGTCTCCAGATCGGCAACCGACTCCGCCGCCTTCACCGTCAGTGCGTAGTCCATCCGGGAGGAGATGCCCGTTCCCCGGTAGGAGCCGGTCACCGGCGCAGCCAGGGGATGGTCGGGAGAGGCGGCCAGCACCACATGGCCATCCCCCACGGCCAGTCCCAGGCTGGGGTCGTAACCGCGCCAGCCCGCCCCGGGCAGATACACCTCCGCCCAGGCATGGAGCTCATGCTCCGTCACCTCCGGCGGGTGGTGCATGGAGTAGCCGCTGACGAACCGGGCGGCCAGGCCCAGGCTGCGGCAGGCCTCCACAAACAGCATGGCGGTGTCCCGGCACGCTCCCCGGCGTTGGCCCAGGGTGTCAGCGGGGGCGAAGGGCTCTCCATCCGGCCGGCCTTCATGGTGGAAGGTGTGGTGGATGTGATCGGCGAGGTGCATCAGAAACGCCGCCGTGTCCCCATCCACCGCGTCTGCCCGTTCCCTGGCCCAGGCGTGCACCGCAGGGTCGGTGGGGCGGGAGGCCAGCGATGGGGCCAGGGAGCGGGCTTCCGTGGCCGCGTAGGTGGCAGGAAGGGTCTTCACCCCCGGATCCGTCAGGATCCAGTCGAAGGGGTTGGTGCGCAGGGTTTCCACCAGCGCTTCCATCGCGATCGTGAGCACCGGGTGGGTGTGGGCAAACCAGCTGATGGCTGCATCGGTTCCATCCGGCTCGAGCACCTGGCTCATCCCCGCGGGTTCGGGGTGGAGGGTGAGCTGGTGCTGGAGCAGCCGTTGGCTGGCGTCCTGCCGGGGGGTGAGCCGGAGGGTGGTGGGTTCCAGAAACACCGGCTCGGAATAGATGTAGGTGAGGCGGTGAACGATGTGAAAGAACATGGGCCGCTGAGGAGGCGGTGGGCCCGACCTCCCCAGCAGCTTGCCATCACCAGGGCACGGGCCCCCGCCCATTCCCCACATTGCATCCCATCTGGGATCCGAGCAGGGCCCCGAGGGGCACGGCCCAGCTGCGCCCGTCTTTGCGCGAGGTGGCGTAGCCGACCCCACCGCCGATCAACCCACCCACAAGGCGGCCCATGTTGCAGCGCTGGGCCATCTGGGCTTCGCTCAGGGCCCAGGCGGCCGGGTCGTTGTCGTACACCGTGCTGTCGCCGTAGCGGCCGGAGGAGCCATACCGGTTGTCCTGGTCGGTCCGGCCATAGCGGTCAAAACGGTTGTAGCGGTCGTCGCCGTAGCCGTAGCGGTTGGGGGGGGCTGGGGCCCGATAGCCCACGGGCGGGGGCGCATAGGCGGGCAGGCCCCAGGTCTGGGCCTGGCCGGGCGCGGCCGTGAGGGTGGTGGTGAGGGCCAGAAGGCTGCTGCTGCAGAGCAGGCCCAGGCGGCGGGTGTGAAGAGGACGGAAGGTCATCACCGTGTGGATGGCGGGGATGACACAAGTTCAGCGCCCAGGAATGACTCAGGGATGACCGGCGGTCCCCGGATGTGTGACCGGATATGACTCGCCCTGCGATGGGCGTTTCCTCACGCCGCAGCCAAAGCCACGGACGGGATCGCCCGCTCTTGGCAACGTGTTCACAGTTGGGTTGGGGATGCCATGAGCTGGAGCGAGCTGGAACGACTCGTGGACGACGCCGAGTCTGATCCGGCCCTCCGCCGTGGCCTGCGCCGGTGCCGAAGCCGCCGGGAATTTCTGCTGGCCTCCGCCCGTCTGGGCTACCGCATCCAACCCAGGGACCTCCGGATGGCCTGGTCCCTGGATCAGGGGCAGGGGGGAGCTAGCGGTCGGGCAGCGAGTCGTTAGGCGCGCCGCCCAGGAGCCGATTGAGGTTCACGCCCGCGTCGTAGGCCGCCGCATGGAGCTGTTGCTTCTGCCCCTCACTCAGGCCATCCCAGAACGCGTGGAACAGGTCGAGGGAGGCCTTGCCCAATCCCACCGCTCCCACCAGGGTGAGGGGGAGCGAGAGCCAGGGACACACCAGGAGCACCAGGCTCAGGATGAGGCCCACGGCCGTTCCCTCCTTCATGGCCTCCCAGACTGTGGTGAGGATCAGCTGCACCTGGGCGGGGCGGCTCAGGGCGCCGCGCCGCACCAGCCCTTCGCTCCGCAGCCCGGTGAGCAGGGCCTGATAGGTGGCGTACACCAGCACGCCAGCGAGGGTGGCTTCGGTGACCAGCTGGCGTGGGGGCAGACCCACCTGGGGCGTGGTGACCTGCAGGCCAGCCCAGCCGGCGAGGGGAGCCACTTCCCATCCAGCCCTGGGGATCTGGAAGGGATCACGTTCACGGGTCATGGCAGGAGGGAGAACACCCCCATACGGACGCCCCATTCTCGCCCAGGTGGCAAGACATGACCGGGGGGGAAAGACCGACCCGGCTACCGCACCACCAGGACAGGGATGGGGGCATGGAGCAGGACGCGCTGGGTTTCACTGCCGATGAGCAGTCCCGACAGACCTTTGCGGCCGTGGGACGCCATCACGATGAGGTCGCAACCCTGGCGTTTCGCCGTTTCCACGATCGCCCGATAGGGAAGATCCTGTTTCACCACCTCCGTGCGCAGGGCCACCCCCGCCGCCTGGCCTGCGGCCTCTCCCTCCTGCAGGATCCTGGCGCTCTCCTTCTCCGCCGTCTGGCTCAGACTCTCCACGGTGGCGGGATCCAGCATGTCGCCCATCCCCACCAGGGGGACGGGCAGGGGAGGCTGCACATGCAGGAGGGTCACCTGGGACCCCAGGGCCTTCGCCAGGGCCAGGGCCTGATCCAGGGCGCGGAGGGAGAGCGGGGTGCCGTCGCTGGGCACCAGCAGGTGCTGATAAAGCATGGCAAGGGAAGGGCTGCTCCCTGTCTACTGACGTTCCACCGCCCCACGGCGGGCTGTAACGAGATCTGATCTGAGCCGGTGCCTCTCGCCAGCACCCCCAGGCCTGGCTAGAGAGGAAGAGTGCCGGTTTCGCCGATGTCACCCAGGCTCCCCCAACCGCAGGTCTCCCGGCGCAGCAGCCCTCCTGTTCCCCCTGTTCTCAGCCTTCTGCTGGCCCTGTGCCTGCTGCCCGCCTCGGCCTTGGCCGTGTGGCGCCTGGGGCCTTCGTCTCCCGGGCTGCTGGAGCCGTCGGCCGCTGAAGGGCCAGGGGCCTCCCTGGCGGAGGCCGCCCGTGTGGCCGAGGAGCAGGCGGGCGCGGCCTACGGTGCGGGGCGGTTTGAGGAGGCCTGGCGGGCCCAGCAACGCTCCGTGGCCTTGCATCGCCAGCTTGTGGGGCAGGATTCCAGCCAGCGCCCGAAGCTCGCCGCCTCTCTCCACAACCTCGCTGTGGTGCTGATCCGGCTGGGGAGGAAGGGGGAGGCGGTGGCTCCAACGGAAGAAGCGCTGGCCCTTTATCGGTCGTTGGCCTTCGCCAACGGCCGGGAGGCCTCCGCCGCCATGGAGCGTCCGCTCCGCAACCTCGTGTTGCTCTACCTGGAGGGCAACCGTCCGCAGGAGGCCTTGCCCCTGGCCGATGAATTGGTGCGTCTTCATCAAGTTCTGCCGTCGCAGGATCCGGCCCTGCAAGCCGAACAGGTGGATGTGCTGAATCTCCGCGCCAGCCTCTTGGTGGCGCTCAACCGCCCCCGGGAGGCGCTGCGGGATCTGGAGGCGGCCGTTGCCCAGGGCCGGGAGCTGGTTCGTCTGGATCCGCAGAATCCCGCTCTGCAGTACAGCCTGGCGGGTTCCCTGGTGAATGTGAGCCAGGTGGCCGATCTGCTGGGAGCCCGGGCCCAGGCCCTCCAGCCCGCCCAGGAGGCTGAAGCACTGCTGCGGCAGGTGGCCCGCCGCCAACCCCAGCTGATCGGCGACTGGGCCAAGGCCCTCAGCCGCCTGGGTCAGGCCCACGCCCGGCTCCGCGAGCCGGTTCAGGCCCGGGCCCCCCTGGAGGAATCCATCGACCTGCTTCGGCTGCTGGCCCGCTCCGGACCAGCGGAGACCCTGACGGTGGAGCTGGGGGGCTATCGGGATGATCTGGCCCAGGCCCTCGAAAGCCTGGCCGTGGTGCATCAACAGCTTCAGCACCCCGAGGAGGCCCGGGCCGCGGCCTTGGAAGCGATGGAGATCTACCGCGCCCTGGCCACAGTTGATCCTCGGTACGGCAAGGATGTGGAGCGAACCCGCGCCTGGTTGGGTTCCCTGCCCCAGGGCACCTTGATGAGGCCTTGATCCCCACCATGCAGCACTCCCTTGTTTTTGTCCTGTCCCGGGAAGGCGCTCTGCCCAAGGACGCCTGTGAATGGAACGATCTGGTGGAGGCCCAGCGTCTGGGGGTGCGCAGCGGCACCCAGCTCCGCCTGTTTCGCATCCCCGACGGCGCTGAGGAGACGCTTCCTTCCCTGCTCCAGGCGGGTGCGGTCACCGCGAGCGGGGAGCAGCCCCTCCCCGGGGATCGCCCGGCTCCCCTGATCTGTGATGCCTTGGTGCCGCTGATTGAACCCCGCAGCCTCTGGCTCGGGGTGTATCAGGTGAACGGGATTGCGGAGGAGCCATCGTCTGGCCCCGGCCTGCAGATGGCGATCGATTCGATCCAGTGTCTCGATCGCTATGCCCTGCAGGATGCGGCCAATGAAACCTGCTGGTTTTATCCCACAGAAAACGGGCGCTATTTCTCCTGGGAAAACCGCCGGAGCATCGAAACCCTTCCAGGCTTCCTGCCCGACCGTCCCCCCCAGCCGAATCCCTATCCCTACGACCATGGGGATGTGCATGTGCTGTGGTCATTGATGGCCGATGACCTGGCCCTGACCTGCGTTGGCCTCACCTATCGACGGCAGCGGATTGAATTGCCCCTGCGGATGGGTGTGGAAGAAAATCTCTCCACCTGGACCGAGTTCCAGGTGGATTCCATGGCGGAATCGAGCTACCGGGAGCTCAACAGCTCCACTGTGTTTAAAGAACTGGAGACTTAGTTCGTTGGCTTTGGCGGGTCCGCCCTTGCCGGGCTCCCCGCCAGTGGCGGATCTTCACTCCTCCTCTTCATTGGTGCCGGCGGGCACGAGGCGAATCTGCTTGCGACCCAGTTTGATTTCAAACTCATCGCCTGGTTTGAGGTCGAGCAGACCGGTGTAGGCCTTGCCGATCAGCAGATTGCCGTTGCCCTGCACGGTGGCCACATAGCTGAGTTTCCGACCGGCCTTGCCCTTTCCGCCTGGAGCATCACCAAGGTTGACCCCCTTGGCTTCCAGCAGGGCCTCATAGAACGCCGTGAAGTTCAGGCGCTCCGTGCCGTCCTTTTTCGTGCTGAGGTAGCCACAGCTACGAACCAGTTCGGATTTGGAGGCGTCGCCAAGTTCCTTGACCTTGTTCAGTAAATCCAGGCCAGTGAGGGGCATTGATGATTGGGGTCAACATTGCACTTAACATAACCTATCCCCTGCCGATGTGGAACAAGGAAGCAATTCTGGCCCCCTACTCGCAAGACCATAAACTCACACAAGTCCATGAGCTTCACTTGGTTGCTGAGAGGGAGGCGCCAGGCTGTCCGTTGCTGAACGAGCAGTAGATCACTGGCCCCGGTGGTGTGATCTCAGCCAATCTGAGGGGCGTTCAAACAGAAAACGGTGGGCTCTCTCCCAGCAGGGCAACGACGTCCCTGTCGGAAAGTTGACTGAAATCTTCATACCACTGCCCAACGGCGCGCAGATTCTCCACCAGGGCCAGGGCCTCCAATCGGTTCACCAGGGGGGCCAGTTCCGCCGCCACCTCCCGATCCACCACGGGCACGGCCAGGGTGAGCGATGCCGGCTGAAGCTGCCGGAGCGAGAGCAGGGCGGCCCGCACCGTCATGCCCGTGGCGATGCCGTCATCGATCACCACCAGATGGCGTCCCTGCAAGCGCTGGGGATCGGGATCCCCAAAAAGCGCCTGGCGCCGGGCCAGCTCCCGCTCCTCCTCCTGCAGCCAGCCCTGCTGCCTGGCTCGCCCTTCTCCATTCCGCCACACCACCACCCCGCCAGCGGCGACGGCCCCGATGGCCAGCTCGGGCCAGGAGGGATCGGCCACCTTGCGAACGCACCAGGTGGCCAACGGCAAGCCCAGTCGGCGGGCCACCTCCGCCCCCACCGGCACCCCTCCCCTGGGCAGGGCCAGCAGAACCGTCTGGCCCTGCGGCCAGTGGCAGGCCTGGAGGCGTGCGGCCAGCGCGGCACCGGCCTCCTGGCGTGATCGCCACAGGGGGGGATGGAAGACGATCGGATCGGGCGACAGATGCGCGCCGAACCAGTCGGTCGCCAGGGCCGTCACCGCCTCCAGGGCACCGGGCTCTGCAAAGAGGTGGGTGGCTCCTGAAACGATCGCCAGCCGATGGGGGGCGCTCAGGCTCCGGATGGCCTGTCTGTTGAGGGCCAGCACCTCCCGGTCCAGCTCCCCCACGATCAGCAGGGTGGGGCAGCGCACCCTGGGGAGGGCCTGATACGCCAGGTCGACGCGTCCACCGCGGCTCACCAGGGCCCGAATGGTGTCGGGCCGTTCGGAGGCGGTGATCAGGGCGGCCGCCGCCCCCGTGCTGGCCCCAAACACTCCCACCGGCAGGGCGGCCATCCCGATCTCTGCTGCCTGCAGCCCATCCACCGCGCCCGTGAGCCGTTGGCCCAGCAGGGGGATGGGGAAGCGCCACTGGGAGGTGCGGCGATCTTCCTCCGCTTCCTCTGGGGTGAGGAGATCCAGGAGAACGGTGGCGAGCCCGGCGGCGTGGAGGCCTTCGGCCACCTGCCGGTTGCGGGGGCTGAACCGACTGCTGCCGCTCCCATGGGCGAACACCACCACCCCCCGGGCCGAGGGGGGGGCCTGCAGGGTCGCCTGCAGGGCGACGCCGGCGGAGGTCAGCCGGATCTCCTTGTCCATGGCGTTGCCTGTGTTCGCTGGGCCGTTGTTGGGTTTTAGCCAGCGCAGGCCTGGTCGGACGGGCCCCCTACGCTTCCGGATCGCTGAGGGGCACCAGCACCAGAAACAGGAGCCACCAGCCCAGGATGGCCATCACCGGGGGGGCCACAAGCCACCAGGGCAGGGGAAGGAGCCGCTGGGCCAGGAGGGCGGTGCTGATGGCCAGGGATCCGGTGAGCACGATCGACCAGGGCTGGCACCACCAGGGCTTGTGCTGCCAGAACAGCCGATAGCGCGCCAGGGCTCCGTTGGGCGGGGTGTCCACGTTCGTCCGAATCGTCCGGCTTACTGGGTGCCGAGGGCCGCGGGCAGGTTGGTGGATCCGGGCACGTAGGCCTTGTTGACGGAGGACACCTTCTTGAGCGCTTTCATCAAGCTGCTTTCCGCGGCCCGGTATTGGCCATCCCGGCGCGTGCCGAGGTCTTCCAGCTTGAGGGTCTTGAGCTCCTTCTCGGTGAGCTTCACGCTCACATCGGGATCGATGCCGTGTTTGTGGATGTCCCGATTGCTGGGGGTGAGGTATTTGGCGATGGTCACCGTCATTCCCGATCCATCGGAGAGGCCCCGCACGGATTGCACCAACCCTTTCCCGAAGGTTTTCTGACCCACGAGAACGGCCCGCTTGTTGTCCTGCAGGGCTCCGGACAGGATCTCGCTGGCGCTGGCCGAGCCCTCATTCACCAGCACCACGATGGGCTTGGTGGTGAGGGCCCGACCGGTGGCCTTCTTCACATCCTGAATGCCATCCCGGGTTTTCGTGGAAACGATGACGCCTTCATTGAGAAGTTGACGAGCAATCTCGATGCTGGCCACGAGCAGACCGCCCGGGTTGCTGCGCAGATCCAGCACGTAGCCGTCCACGCCCTTCGCTTCCAGATCCTTCAAGGCCGCCTGCATGTCCTTGGAGGCGTTGGCATTGAATTGCTTGAGCTGGATATAGCCCACCTTCACGCCCTCGGGCGTGGTGTTGAGCTGATGGTCCACCGCATGGAGCTCGATCAACTCCCGCATCAGAGGCACATCGATCAGGGCTCCCTTGCGGCGCAGAGTGAGCTTCACGGTGGTGCCCGCCTTGCCGCGGATCAGCTTCACCGCCTCCTCCGTGCTCATCCCCTTGGTGGTTTTGCCGTCGATCGTCACGATCACGTCCTTCGGCTGCACCCCCGCCCGAGAGGCGGGAGAACCATCGATGGGCGACACCACCACCAGCTCCTTGGTCTCCTTGTCGAGGCTCAGCTGGATTCCCACCCCGGAGAGTTCACCGGAGGTGTCGATCTGCATCTCCTTGAATTCCCGCGGATCAAGGAAGCGGGTGTAGGGATCATCCAGGGTGCCCAGCATGCCCCGGATGGCCTCGTAGGCCTCCTTGGAGCTGCCGTAGCTCTTGGAGAGAAGGTCTTTGCGGAGGGTGCGCCAGCGCTCGGGGGTGTACTTCCCCGTGGTGTCCAGGTAGTCGCGGAACACGATCTGCCAGGCCTGATCCATCACCTCCTTGGGGCTGTCGGTGATGGCGAGGGTGGGAGTGGGCGCCATCACCATCTCCCGTGCCAGCACAGCGGTGGTGGCGCAGGCACCGAGTCCAACAAGCACCACAAAGGTGGTGCGACTGCTCAGCATTCCGGCTTGGCCCCTAAGGAAACAGATCGTTGGATCAACGTAGCGCCGAATTGTCCTGTGCGAACAGATTTCAGGGGTCAACCCAGCGGCCGTCCTCCTGGATCAGGGCGATCAGGGCCTCCACCCCTTCGTTTTCTGGCACCCTTCGGATTTCCTCCCGGCCCCGATACAGGGAAATCGTGCCGGGGGTCTTGCCCACGTAGCCGTAGTCGGCATCGGCCATTTCACCGGGCCCATTCACGATGCAGCCCATCACGGCAATGTCGAGCCCCGTGAGGTGGGCCGTGGCGCTGCGCACCTTGTGCAGCACTTCCTCCAGGTTGAAGAGGGTGCGGCCGCAGCTGGGGCAGGCCACGTATTCCACCATGGTTTTCCGCAGGCCCAGGGCCTGCAGGATCGAATAGCAAACGGGGATCTCCTTCTCCGGCGCTTCGGTGAGCGACACCCGGATGGTGTCGCCGATGCCCTCCGCCAGCAGGGGGGCGATGCCGGCGGTGCTCTTGATGCGGCCGTAGTCGCCATCGCCCGCTTCCGTCACCCCCAGGTGGAGGGGGTAGGGGAAGCCTTCGGCATCCATGCGGGCCGCCATCAGCCGGTAGGCGGCCATCATCACCGGGGCCCGCGAGGCCTTCATCGACACCACGATGTTGTGGAAATCGAGGCGATCGCAGAGGCGGATGAATTCCAGGGCGCTCTCCACCATCCCCAGGGGTGTGTCGCCGTAGGTGAAGAGCATGCGCTCGGCCAATGAGCCGTGGTTCACGCCGATGCGCAGGGCCTTGTCCTGCTCCTTGAGCAGGCTCACCAGGGGTTCAAAGGTGGTTTTGATCCGTTCGCCGATCGCTGCAAAGTCCTCGGGGCTGAAGTCGGAGCGTTCCGGATCGGGCTTGTCGAACACGAACAGCCCGGGGTTGATGCGCACCTTGTCCACATGGTGGGCCACCTCCAGGGCGATCTTCATGCCGTTGTGGTGCACATCGGCCACCAGGGGCACGGGTCGATAGGTGTCGGCCAGGCGCTGGCGGATCTCCTTCACGGCCTTGGCGTGGGCCAGGGATGGCACGGTGAGGCGCACGATTTCGCAGCCCGCCTCGTGAAGGCGGCGGATGCCGGCGGTGGCACCCTCCACATCCAGGGTGTCCTCATTGATCATCGACTGCACCACCACCGGGTGGTTGCTGCCGATCCACACATCCCCCACGCGCACCGAGCGGGTGGGGCGTCTGTGGATCACCGTGTCGAAGCGGGGATCGGTGGCCTGGCCGGCGTCAGCGGCGGAGCCTGCGGGGCGGGCAGCGGCGGGTTGGGTCGGTGCGGCGGTCATCGCAGGGCGCGGGTGCGTGGGCAAAGCCTGTCACAGCAGCGCTTCAACTGGCGAGTGGGCGCGCCTCCCCCTTGGTCACGCCATCCAGCACATGCTCGGTCTGGATCGGCTGCTCCTGGAATCCCTCCCGAAGCAGTTCCCGTCGCAGGGGTGCCGCCGTGGCCTTCCGGTTCAGTCGCCCATTGCGCCGCCGCTGCAAAGCCGCGGCTTAAGGGCCCTATCAGGGACACGGCGTTGGTTGGGGGGCAGCAGGGTGGACCCCTCACCAGAGACTCCGCACGTGGCCATAGCTGAGAATTTTGTTATCGGCACTCAGCAGTGGCACCCCCAGCGCTCGCGCCTGGGCCACCAGAAACCGGTCGGCGGGATCGGCGTGGAAGGGCTCAGGCAGGCGCGTGGCCGCCACGGCGACGGCCGGATCCAGCGGCACCAGTTTCACGGCTGGATGGGCCGCCAGCACTGCCAACCAGTGCTCCACGTCGAGGCTGAGGGCCAGACGCCCGCGGCTCACCAGCATCGCCACCTCCCAGCAGCTGATCGCCGACACCAACAGACCCGCACCACCGCCAGGACGGCCAGCGGTTTCGATCTGCGTCTCGATCGCCGCACGGGCCTCCGGAGAGAGCCGTTGCTGATCCCCATCGGCCCACCAGATCAGCACATGGGTGTCCAGCAGGATCACGTCAATGCGTCCCACGCGTCGTCACAGGCTGGTTCGAACGGGTCGTCAAAGCGCAGCACCGAGCCGCGCAGCGGCTCCAGGGGATCGGCGGTGGCAGGTGCAGGCGGGCGGTAGGGGCGCACTTCGATGCTGGGGCGGCCGTGATCGGTGACCAGCAGGGGCTCGCCGCTGGCCTCCACCTGGCGGAACAGCTCCAGAGCATGGGCCTTGAAGTGGGATTTCGAGACCACGCGCTGTCCACCCGGCGGCGCGGGGATCGCCCTCGGCCTGGATGCGTCCATGGGCTCTAAAATGACTATGGTCATAAGACTAGGGCGTCTCTGAGGGCGTCTCTGAGGCCGGTCGTCGTTTTCTTCCCTGGGTTTTCGTGCTTGCCCCTGCGGCAGCGATCAGCCTTTGGCTGCGGCCGTACTGGCGATGCCGGAGCCCGGCGCGTTGCGCTGAGGTCCCGTCGCGGTGCAGCACGGTGAACGGGGCGATGAAGGCATCCAGTTGATGGCGTTCCTGTCCATCGCGCACCCCTGCATACAGCTCCGCGATCGAGTCGTCGGTCAGACCATCGCTGTCGATCACCAACGCAGTCGCCCTTCAGTTGGGCAGCTCCTCCTCCACCGCAAACACGATCAGCTCGCTGATCACCAGCTCCTCCGGCAGGGCGTCGCTGGCGTCCCAGAGATCTGCGGCCGTGATCGGGTAACCCGCCGCCTGGGCGATGGCGGCCACGGCCGCCGCATCCTCCGCGGTGGCTAAAGCCTCCAGAAGGGCCGCGTCGTGCTCCGCCTCCAGCAGGAAGCGGGCCAGGGGCGCTTCGATGGGGGCCAGATCGGGCTCGGGGGGAAACAGCTCCTCCGCCGGAACGCCCGTGGCGCGCCAGAGATCCGCGGCCGTGATGGGGTAGCCCGCCGCCTGGGCGATGGCGGCCACCGCTGCCGCATCGGGAGCGGTGGCCAGGGCCCGCTGGAGATCTTCATCGCCCTGGGCCTGGT
>JAYKJF010000040.1:0-22633 GCA_035285785.1 Cyanobacteriota bacterium | reverse complement strand
CCCGTGGCGCGCCAGAGATCCGCGGCCGTGATGGGGTAGCCCGCCGCCTGGGCGATGGCGGCCACCGCTGCCGCATCGGGAGCGGTGGCCAGGGCCCGCTGGAGATCTTCATCGCCCTGGGCCTGGTGGAGGAAGCCCACCAGGGCCTCATCGGGGCTGGCCTCCTCCGGCTGGGGAGCCTCCAGTTGGCCGGAGTCGCCGCCCAGTTCCTCGGGCGCGGCCGCACTGGCCCGCCAGAGATCCAGTTCCGTGATGGGATAGCCCGCCGCCTGGGCGATGGCGGCCACCGCCGCCGCATCGGGGGCCGTTGTCAGGGCCTGCTGGAGGGTCTCGTCGCCCTGGGCCTGGTGCAGGAATCCCCGGATCGGGTCCTCCTCCAGCCAGGGATCGGGAAGGACGGAGGGGCTGGACGCGGGATCTCGCTGGGCAGCCAGGCGCTCAGCGGCAGTGGCCGAGGACCCCTCCATGTCAAGAGTGGCCTCTGGATCCGGAAGAACCTCCTCCGGGGTGGCGGCGCTGGCCTGCCAGAGATCCAGCTCGCTCACGGGGTAGCCCGCTGCTCGGGCGATCGCCGCCACGGTGGAGGCATCCGGTGCCTCGCAGAGCAGGGCCTGGAGCCGCTGGTCGGTGTGGGCCTGCTCCAGAAAGGCCTCAAGGGACGCCAGCGACATGGAAAGGCAGCAGCACCTTCCACTGCATAGCAACGGCAGCTGGCCTCGCCCACGTTTCCTGACCCTTCCCCACGCTCTCGGCGCCCAGCCCGCCCATCAGGGCATTGTCTTGGATCCCTCCAGCGCCTCCAGCCGGCGCCGGAGCTCCTTCAGGTCCTGCCAGGTGTGCCATTTCGGCGAGCCCTGCTCCTTGGAGGCGTTGCGCAACAGATAGGAGGGGTGAAAGATCGGCATCAGCCAGCGACCCTCCAAGGCCCCCTCCGTTCCCTGCTGCCACTGCCCCCGCAGGCGCGTGATCCCCCCCTTGATGCCCAGCACCCCCTCCATGGCCGTGGCACCGGCGAGCACGATCACGGCCGGATCCACCAGTGCGATCTGCTCCAGAAGCCAGGGGCGGCAGGCGGCCATCTCCTCGGGAGTGGGTTTGCGGTTGTCGGGCGGACGGCACTTCACCACGTTGCAGATGTAGGCCTCCGCATTGCTGTCGATGCCCACACTGGCCAGCATCTGATCCAGCAGCTGGCCGGCCCGTCCCACGAAGGGCACCCCCTGGGCGTCCTCCTGGGCGCCGGGCCCCTCTCCGATCACCATCAGGGGCGCCTGCGGATTGCCCCGGCTCACCACCACCTGCTGGCGCCCCTGGCCCAGGGGGCAGCGGCGGCAGTCCGCGCAGGCCTGGGCCAGGCTGGCCAGGGCGGCCGATTGGGGAGAAGGGGGATCCGGCTGGGGCATGGGTGGGGATCGCTCGGTGGTTGCCGAACCAAAAGGTATGAAGTTTCCTGAATAAACCTCCGGGGGCCAGAGCTGGCCGACCTAGTGCAGGATGACGCATCCCAATCCGCTGTGCCTGCCCTGATGTCGGCCCCGCTGAAGCTGTCCGTCAGGGGCGCCTCCCTGCAGCCTTCCCTCACCCTGGCCATCGCCGCCAAGGCCAAGCAGCTCCGGGCTGAAGGGTGCGACATCTGCAGCCTCTCGGCGGGGGAGCCCGATTTCGACACCCCCGCCTTCATCCGCCAGGCCGCTGCAGCGGCCCTGGAGGCGGGCCACACCCGTTACGGCCCGGTGTCCGGGGAGCCGGCCCTGCGGGCGGCGATCGCCCAGAAGCTGCGGGAGGAGAACGGTGTGGCCGCCACCTCCGACCAGGTGCTGGTGACCAACGGCGGTAAGCAGGCCCTCTTCAACCTCTTTCAGGTGTTGCTCAATCCAGGGGATGGGGTGCTCCTCCCCATGCCCTGCTGGTTGAGCTATCCGCCCATGGCGGAGCTGGCAGGCGCCACGGTGCAGCCCCTGGCCACCGAGGCCTCCCGCGGCTTCCGGTTCACCGCTGAGGAGCTGGAGCAGGCCATCACCCCAGCCACCCGGCTGCTGGTGCTCAACAGCCCCTCCAATCCCACGGGGATGGTGATGGGCCGCTCCGATCTGGAGGCCATCGCCGAGGTGCTGCGCCGCCACCCCCAGGTGGCGGTGGTGTGCGATGAGATCTACGAATCCCTCCTGGCCCCGGGTCACACCCACCACAGCCTGGCGGCCCTGGCCCCCGATCTGGCCGAGCGCACCTTCATCGCCAATGGCTTCGCCAAGGGCTGGGCCATGACCGGTTGGCGGGTGGGCTGGTTGTTTGGCCCCGCCCATGTGGTGGCCGCCGCCAGCGCCCTCCAGAGCCAGTCCACGAGCAACGTGTGCAGCTTTGCCCAGTTCGGTGCCCTGGCGGCGCTCCAGGGCTCCCGCGACTGCGTTCAGGAGATGGCTGCCCGCTTCCATGAGCGCCGCCAGTTGCTCAACGCGGGCCTGGCTTCGGTGCCGGGCCTGCAGCTGGTGGCGCCGGAAGGGGCCTTCTATGCCTTTCCGGATGTGAGCGCCTGGGGGCTGGATTCCATGACCCTCTGCAACCGCCTGCTGGATGAGGTGGGTCTGGCGGTGGTGCCCGGCATCGCCTTCGGTGACGACCGCTGCATCCGCCTCTCCTGCGCGGCTTCCACCGACACGATCCAGGATGGTCTGCAGCGGCTGATCGCCTTCCAGGCCAAGCTCTAGGTCCCCGTCGCTCCGCCGCATGCGTTCTGGCGTTCCCCCGAAACTTGCCGTGATCGGCGACAGCGGCGTGTTCGGCTGGGGGGATCCGGAGGAGGGGGGCTGGTGCGAACGGCTGCGGCGCCACTGGATGGCTCTCCCCGCCGGCCCCGTGGTTTACAACCTGGGGGTGCGGGGCGATGGGCTCGAGCGGGTGGCGGCCCGGCTGACGGCGGAGGTGGGCGTACGGGGCGAATTGCGTCGACAGGTGCCCCAGGGGATCCTCCTGGCTGTGGGGCTGAACGACACGGCCCGGGTGGGGCGGCCCGATGGACGGCCCCAGCTGGATCCGGAGGCCTTTCTGTTCGGTCTGCAGCAGTTGCTCAGCCAGGCCCAGGCCCTGGCGCCCGTGTTCGTGCTCGGCCTCACCCCGGTGCTGGAGGACACCATGCCCTGGGCGGAGGTGCTCTGGTATGGCCTGGCGGATGTGCAGCGCTATGAGGGCCTGCTGGAGGAGGCCTGCATGGAGGCGAACGTGCCCTTCCTGCCGGTGCTTCACCCCTTCCTGGAGCAGCCCCATTGGTCGCGCTGGCTGGCGGACGACGGCCTCCACTGCAACAGCGAGGGCCATCGCTTTCTGTTTGAGCGGGTGCGCCGCTGGCCGGCCCTGCTGGCATGGGCCGGTCTGGACCTGCAGCAGCTCTCCACCCCCCAGGCCTGGTGATCCCCCGATCGGGGGAGCGTGAAATCCCCTGATCGGCGGAAGACAGGGGTGGGTTCATGGCCCGACGCTTTCAAAAGAGCGTTTCTTTCCCCATGACCGCTTCCCCCTCTGCTCCTCGCCATCCCCTCCCCCATTCCCCCCTTCTGCCCCCCCGGCCCCTGCGCCGGCAGAGCCCGGCTCACCGCCCGGAGCGCCAGAACCGCTGCTGGCTGGAGGCCTATGCCTCCGCCTCCGATCCCCACACCCGTCTCCACTGGCGCAACCGCTTGGTGGAGGCGAATCTCGGGTTGGTCCACAGCGTGGCCGCCCGCTTCGCGGGGCTCACCCAGCTGCCCTATGGCGATCTGGTGCAGGTGGGCTGTCAGGGGCTGATCCGGGCCGTGGAGGCCTTTGATGGGCGCCGGGCCCGCTGCCTCAGCACCTTTGCCATCCCCTATGTGCGCGGGGCGATCCGGCACGAACTGCGCGATCGGGAGTCGTGGATCCGCCTGCCCAGACCCCTGTGGGAGCTGCGCCATCGCCTCCGGCGCCTGCAGGAGGAGCGGCGGGTTCAGGGCCTGGCGCCCCTGGGGCGGGAGGGGTTGGCGCGCGCCCTGGGTTGCACGGCCGAAGCGCTGGAGGAGGCGGAGGGGTTGCGGGAGGCGGGCCAGCCCCTCAGCCTCGATGCCCTCCAGGGCGGCGGTGGCGACGCCGATGGCCTCACCACCTGGTTGGATCAGCTCGCCGACCCCCGCTCGCTCCCGCTCCAGCCCCCCACGGCCGATCCCTCCAGCGCCGGGCGTCGGGCCCAGGCGAGCTGGCTGCGGCACCAGCTCTCCCACCTCGATCCGCTCCAACGGGATCTGGTGGTGGCCCGGATCGTGGTGGGCTGCAGCTGGGTGGAGCTGGGCCGCCAGCATGGCCTCCACCCCCGGATGGCTGAACGGCGCTGCAATGCGGCTCTCCGCCATCTGAAGGCGTTGGCCCAGGGGTGGGGGGAGGATCTCAGCCCGGGAGCCTGAAGGCCAGGGCCGCACCCATGGCCATCAGGGCGGCCAGCAGGGTCTGCAGGCCATTGACCAGCTCATTGCTGAGCCAGGTGATCCGGCCCTGCAGGGTGGCGCCGATCAGGCTCTCCACCAGGGTGGCCGCCACGCCCACAGCGATCACCAGGGCCAGGGCCCCGGCGCTTTCCACCACCCCCAGGCCCGCCATCACCGCTGCCATCAGCCCACTTCCCACCACGCTGGCGGCCGTGCCCTCCAGGCTGATGGCTCCCTCCGTTCCCTTGGCCACGGGACGCAGGGTGGTGATCAGCACGGTGTGCCGCCCCCAGCGCTTGCCGATCTCACTGCCGAAGGTGTCAGCCAGCTTGGCCCCCAGGCTGGCGGCAAATCCCAGCAACAGCAGGGAGGCCTGGGCTCCGGCCAGGGGGGTGAGGCCCGCCAGCACCGCCGCCACCAGAGCCGAGCCCCAGACGTTTTCCGGCCCCCGCCGGCCCCCGCGGGCTTCCGCCAGCCCGTGGGCCTGCTTGGCCTTGAACCCCAGTTTGGTGACGGCCGATCCCAGGGCCAGATAGGCCACAACGGCCAGCCAGCCCCGCCAGCCCAGGGTTCCCCAGAGCACGGTGCCGAGGATGCCGGCGTGGATCCACCCCTGGGGGGTGAGCAGGGGAGCCCGTTGGGCCAGGGCGATCAGCAGGGCGTTGAGGAGCAGCGCGGCCGCCCAGTGGGCAGGCTCCTGGGGGGGGAGCAGGAGGGAGAGCGGCGGCATGGCCCGGGGAATCTGTTGCACAGGTCTAAGGGTTGGGGGCCCAACGGCTCCGGCAGCGGATAATCGGCTGATTCGTGCTGCGGCCTCCAGCCATGTTTTTCCGGAAGCAGAAATTTTTCCTCGATCTCACCGGCCAGCAGGGCACGGAGCAGGAGAGCAAGGCGGGCCAGGAGCAGAAGGTCACCATTGCCCCCCCGGTGGCACCGGCGGTGAAGAAGGAGGCAGCGGCCCCCAAGGCCGCCCCCGCCAAGGCGCCGGCTCCTGCTGCCGCCGCTGCCGCCGCCGCCGCTCCTGTGGCTGCGCCCGCCGCCGCTGCAGCTGCTGCTCCAGCGGCCGCCCCTGCCGCCGCTGCGGCACCGGCCGCCACGCGCACGACGGCCGAGGAGATTGCCGCCCAGCTGGCCGCTGAGGCCGCCAGCCGTCCGGCCCCCTCCCTCTCCACCTTCGCTCCGGATTGCCTCACCCCTGGCGCCGCCACCCCCCGCCGTCGCCGCAGCGCGGGCGCCAACCTGGGGGCCTTCAAGGAGATTGCCCGGGGGCTGATGAAGAGCTGAGCTGGCTCCGCCAGCCCGCCAGCCAGGCCGCGGCGGCCACCGCCGCGGTGGAGGTGCGCAGGATCGTGGCCCCCGCACTCACGGGGATCCAGCCGTGGGATCGGGCGGTGTCCTCCTCCGCGGGCGTCCATCCCCCCTCCGGGCCGATGGCCACCCACACCGGCGCCGCGGAAGGCCTGGGCCCCTCCTCCAGCCACTGGGGCAGGAGGGCCCTCTGGTCGCCCCGGCTGCTGGCCAGGAGCTTCACGCCCTCCACGGGCGAGGCGAACCAGGCTTGCGCGTTCCGGGGGGGGGCCAGCAGGGGCTGATGGAGCCGCTCGCACTGTTCCACGGCCTCCTTCACGACGGCCTGCCAGCGCTCCTGGGGCCAATGGCCCCGCCCCACGCACCGCTCCGCCTGGAGGGGTTGCAGGACATCGATGCCCAGTTCAGTGGCCATCCGCCAGATGAGTTCGCAGTCGTGCCGGGGGACGGCCACCGCCAGGGCGAGGGCGGGCGCTGGGGCGGCCTGGTGCTCCAGGGGCTGCTCCAGGGGCTGCTCTAACCGCAGCCGATCCCGCCCCTCCAGGAGCGCGCTCCAGCGGCGGCCTTCCCCATCCACCACCTCACACCCCTGGCCACTGGAGAGCCGCAGCACCCGGGTGAGGTAATGGGCTTCAGTGGCGCTCAGGGCCACCGCCGCCGCCAGGCGGGCGGGCGGGATGAGCAGCCGGCGTCGCTCCCGGGCCATGGCCTCCGCTCCTCAGTGCAAGGGCGCCTGGGAGCCCCCCCCGCCCCCCTCCCCGAGGGCGAAGGGGCTGCCCGGCTCCTCCTCGATCGGCCAGTCGTCGTTGAGGCCTCCGATCACCAGTTCGCAGAGTTCCACCACATCGCGATCGATCTGGCGGAGGGTGTTGATCAGCACGTCGAGGGCGAAGGCATCGCTGGTGCCCAGGTCCAGCCAGCAGCGGGCCCAGGTGCCCTGGTATTCCATGGTGCCCATGTTGTGCATCAGGGCAGGCAGGGCCTGGTCCGCCGTGTCCCCATCCCAGGGCAGCCAGCTGATGTCGGCGCCGGCATCGTGGGCCTGGAGGTTTTCGGCATTGAACCCCCCCAGCTTGCCCAGGTAGAACCAGCTGTCGAAGGCCGTTTCCACATAGGCCCGCTCCCCCTGGCCGGGGGGATGGGAAAAACGCAGCCAGAGCCAGCAGTTGAAGGGATCCACGTCGCGAAAGCGCACGTCCACGGCAGAGCAGGGCGGGTGGCTTCAGGCTGCCACCCCATGGGCTGAGCGATGCAGCCCCCCATCCGTCAGACGGAACGCCATGCTGGCGGCATGCTCGAGCTCCAGTCGGTCTGCTACCACCCGGCCACCGCAGCCAAGCCGGTGCTGCGCGACATCCACCTGCGCCTTCAGCCCGGCGCGCTCACCCTGGTGGCGGGCCGCAGCGGCAGCGGCAAGACCACCCTGCTGGAGGTGATCTGCGGTTTGGCCAGAGCGGATGGGGGCACGATCCGCTGGAACGGGGAGCCCATGACACCCCGCCAGCTGCGCTGGCTCTGCGGACTGGTGTTCCAGTTTCCGGAACGCCATTTTCTTGGCCTCACCGTCGGCCAGGAACTGCGCGTCGGCCAACGCCGGGTGTCCAGCGAAACCCTCCAGGCCCTGCTGAGCCGGGTGGGTCTGCCGGATCTGTCCCTCACCCCGGCCCCGGAACAACTCAGTGGGGGGCAGCAGCGCCGCCTGGCCCTGGCTGTGCAGTTGCTGCGCGATCCCAAGGTGTTGTTGCTGGATGAGCCCACCGCCGGTCTCGACTGGGCCGTGCGGGATGGGGTGCTGGATCTGCTGCAGGCGCTCGCCCAGGAGCGGGCGCTGCTGGTGGTGACCCATGAACCGGAGATCTTTGCCCGCCTCCAGCCGCAGGGGTGGCGGCTGGAGGGTGGCCTGCTCCGTCCCCTCGGCCAGCAGGCCTCCTTACGATGCCTCTAGGACAAGGAATCGGTGATGGCTGATCAGCTGCTGCGCGCCACGGCGGCCGGGGGAGGCATCCGCCTGGTGGCGGTCACCACCACCGTGTCCAGCCGCTACGCCCGCCATCGCCATGGGTTGTCGTTTCTCACCACCGCCCTGCTGGGCCGGGCCATGACCGCCGGCCTGCTGCTGGCCAGTTCGATGAAGGTGGCCCATGGGCGGGTGAACCTGCGCATCCAGTCGGATGGTCCCCTGCGGGGTCTGATGGTGGATGCGGGGCGGGATGGCACGGTGCGGGGCTATGTGGGGAATCCCTCCCTGGAGCTGGATCTGGTGGAGAGCGCGGGGGGGGAGCGCGCCTTTGATTTCCGTCGCGCCACGGGCACGGGCTACCTCCATGTGGTGCGCGATCTCGGAGAGGGGGAGCCCTACAGCAGCACGGTGGAGCTGGTGAGCGGAGGCATCGGCGACGATCTGGCCTGCTACTTGCTCCCTTCGGAGCAGACCCCCTCGGCGGTGGTCGTTGGCGAGCGGATCGACAGCCGGGGCGTGCGCTGTGCCGGTGGGCTGCTGGTGCAGGTGTTGCCCAAGGCGGCCTCGGATCCTGCCCTGGTGGCCCTCCTGGAGGAGCGCTGCAAGGAGATCACCGGATTCAGCGAACGGTTGGAGGCCCATGCGGAGGAGCTCCATCTGCTCCTGGAGGATGTGTTCCCCGACCTGGATCCCCAGCCGCTCGCCTGGGCCGAGGCCCGCCAGCCCGTGCGCTTTCACTGCCCCTGCACCCGGCGCCGCAGCGTGGGTGCCCTCAAGTTGCTGGGGCGCGATGAGCTCTGCAGCATCCTCCAGGACGAGGGCCGGGCCGAACTCACCTGCCACTTCTGCAACGAGGTGTATGGCGTGGAAGCCGAGGAACTGAAGAGTCTGATCGCGGAATTCGAAGCCGCCTGAGGCGTTCAGCCGAGAAAGAGCGCGCCCGCCGAGAGAGCGAGGATGCCGATGGCGGCCTGCAGCTGATAAGGCTGGATGGGCAGGGCCTGCAGCACAGGCGCGGGAAGGGCGAACAGCAGCAGTTGGGCCAGCCCCAGACCGAGGGCCAGCAGCAGAACGGTGAACCCCACAGACCGGCCGAAGGTGCCGTTGCGACGCTGCAGGTTCACCAGGGTGGTGAGGGCCGCCAGGGCCAGCAGGGCATCGGGCGCGGTGCCGGGAAAGGCCAGGGCGAGCACCAGCAGAATGCCATGGCTGATCAGGGGGAACAGGCGCTCCCGACCTGTGGCCAACGTGAGGGACAGGGGGCGACCCGGGGCTGAGGCCCCCCCGCCGATCCGGGGAATGGAGAGGGAGGGAAGACTGGGCAGCTGGGCCAGGGGCGGCCGGGCCGGGGTGGGGAGGGTTTCCTTCTGCGACGCCGAGCGTGCCGCACTGCTGACCCGACCCTGCTGCCGTTCCTTGAGCCGATCCATCAAGACGGCGTCGTAGGCCGCTTCCACCCGGGATCGGGCCAGGGGATCATCGCCGGTGGCATCGAGCTTGGCCTGCCGGGCCGCCTGCACCTCCTCAAACGTGCTCTGCGGTGCAATGCCCAGGAGGCTGTAGGGGTTGGACGGTCCTTCGGTCATTGCGCTGGCCTCACACCACCCATTTAAAGGCGGCTGGTGTCAAAACAAGGGTTCACAGCGGTGAAAACCCGCTTCTTGGAGCAGTTGCAGGCGGCAGGCCTCCGCTTCGGCGGGCGCCAGACGCCAGCGACGCTTGAGCAGGGGCATCTGGGGCGGGAGGTGGCTGCCCTCGCGGATCTCCACTCCGTCATGGCCCGGGAGGAAATTCACGAAGTCCGATCCACCGTCGCTACGGGGGCGAGCCAGCCAGGAGGGGTGGGACATGGCGAGCGCTGGGGCGCTTTACAAATCGTGATTTCATTCTGGCGGATCCGTCCAGCGATTGCGGTTCGGCCTTCCCTCAAAGGGCGATCGGATCGATCCCGCTCACCACCGGCGCCACAGCGCTCAGCTCCAGGGAGGGGTGGTCGTCCTGCAGCTGTTGCAGGTTCCATGTGTTGCGGAAGAGCAGCACGGGCCGGTCCCAGGCATCCCGCACGGTTTTGCAGTTGAACACCCGGCCGATCGCCTCCAGGGCCGACCACCCCCCGCTCACCCAGCGGGCCACGGTGAAATCGAGGGGCTCGAGACGGGTCTTCACCCCGTATTCGTTTTCCAGCCGGTATTGCACCACCTCCAGCTGCAGCTGGCCCACCGCCGCCAGGATCGGATCCCGCTTGCTGAGATCCGTGTCGTAGAGCACCTGCACCGCCCCCTCCTCCCGCAGCTCATTCACCCCCTTGCGGAAGCTCTTGAAGGCGGAGGGGTTGGGGTTGCGCAACCAGGCGAAGAGCTCGGGGGTGAAGCAGGGGATCCCTTCGAATTCCACCTTCGGTCCCACATAGAGGGTGTCGCCGATGGCGAACATGCCCGGGTTGTTGAGGCCGATCACATCGCCGGGGTAGGCCTCCTCCACCACCTCCCGGTCCTGGCCGAACAGCTTCTGGGGGCGCGAGAGGCGGATGGTCTTGCCGGTGCGGGCATGGCGCACGGCGAGGTCTTTCTCGAACTTGCCGGAACACACCCGCACGAAGGCCACCCGGTCGCGATGGCGGGGATCCATGTTGGCCTGGAGCTTGAACACGAAGCCGCTGAATTCCGGACGCAGGGGATCCACCTCCCCATCACTGGAACTGCGGGCGGTGGGGCGCTGGGCCAGCTCCAGGAAGGCATCGAGGAAGGGCCGCACGCCGAAGTTGGTCATCGCCGAGCCGAAAAACACCGGGCTGAGCTCGCCGGCGTGCACCATCTCCAGATCCAGCTCCTCCCCGGCCGCATCCAGCAGGTCGAGCTCCTCCAGGGCCTGGGCCAGGAGTTCGGGCTCCACCGCCTGGGCCAGCTCCGGGCTGTCGATCGGCAGCCGTTTCTCCGCGCTCTGGCGCCCCCGCTGGGCCCGCTCGAAAAGCACCACCTCCCGGCTGCGCCGATCCACCACACCCCGGAAGCGGTCGCCGCTGCCGATCGGCCAGTTCACGGGCCAGCAGGCCAGGCCCAGCTCCTTTTCGATTTCATCCAGCAACTCCAGGGGCTCCCGCCCCGGCCGATCCATCTTGTTGATGAAGGTGAAGATCGGGATGCGCCGCATGCGGCACACCTCAAAGAGCTTGCGGGTCTGGGGCTCCAGGCCCTTGGCCGCGTCCTCCAGCATCACGGCGTTGTCGGCCGCGGCGAGGGTGCGGTAAGTGTCTTCCGAGAAGTCCTGGTGGCCGGGGGTATCGAGCAGGTTGATGGTGCGGCCGCTGTAGTCGAACTGCAGCACGGTGGAGGTGATCGAAATGCCCCGCTGTTTCTCCAGCTCCATCCAGTCGGAGGTCACCTTGCGCTGCTCCCCCTTGGCTTTCACCGCCCCGGCCTGCTGGATCGCCCCCCCGTAGAGGAGGAGTTTTTCCGTCAGGGTGGTCTTGCCGGCGTCGGGATGGGAAATGATCGCGAAATTCCGGCGCCGGGCCACGGCCTCGGCCAGATCGCCCTCGCTGGGGGCTGGCGAGGTGGGCGCGGCCGTCGGGGAAGAGGTGCTCATCCATCCAGCCTGCCAGCGGACGAAGGCACCGCCTTGACGACTGGTGTCCTGCCGACCTCAAAGTCCGACTCCTGGAGGCCCAAACCATGAAAGCCACCGTCGAACGTTCCCACCGGAAGATGGCTCAAATCCTGGAGCTGACCGGCGAGCGCAAGCGGGTCTGGGTGTCGTCTCAAAGCTGGCCACTCACATCGAGATACACATCTGCCACCGCTTCCACCCGCATCCCTGCCAAGCCCGCCGCCAGGAGCTGGGCCTCCACCTCCTCGGGCCGAAAGGCCGCAGCCAACGAGTTGGCGTAGTCGCGGCGCAGCACGGGTGGGGCGGCGGCCGCATGGCGCTCCACCAGCTCCTGAAGGGCCTCCGGGTTCGGGGGGCGGCGCAGATCCCGAACCACCACCAGGGCCCCTGGGGCTCCAAGAGCCTGCACGGTGCGCCACAGCGCGCCGGGATCGTGGAGGTGGTGCAGCAGGCTGTTGCTCACGATCAGGTCGTAGGGCGGAGCCAACGGGGCGGGCAGGGCCGCCAATGCGTTGGCAGCCACAGGAAGCAGGGCCTGGTGAACGTGCACGTGGGCCCAGCGCTGCGGATCCCGTGCCCGGCGCTGTTCGGCCAGGGAGAGCATGGCTGCCGCCCCATCCACCCCCAGCACCGGCGTCTGGGGAAGGGCCTCCGCCAGCAGGAAGGTGATGTTGCCCGGGCCGCAGCCCAGATCCAGGATCTTGTGCACAGTCGGCGCAGGCTGGGTCCGACTGGCGAGCAGGTTCAGGATGTGCGCGCTGAAGGCCCGATCGGACTCGCCATAGTCCGCCTCCGCATAGGTCTGGGCCTGGTGGGGATCGTCCATCAGCTCGGGCTCGCAGATCCGTTCCATGGCGTCATGGTGCCTGTGGGATCGATCGTGGCAGACCAGCTGTACACCGCCCGTGGTGGCGCCCTGCCATTGCACGCCCCATCCGTGGCGTTTATGGTGCCCCATACGCCCTGGCCTCAGATCTCCGTGACCCTCTCCATACCTCCCCTCTCGGCCAGTTCCTCCCGTCCTTCCCAGGAGGCGGCGCCTGCTGCATTCAGCGCCCCGGGGATGTCGGAGTTCGCTCAGGACTTCCCCGCCACCGCCCCAGCGGCCAATCCGGTGTTTTATCGCACCTACAGCCGCAAGGGGCCGGCGGGTCGGGAGAGCTGGCGCCAGGTGGTGGAGCGCAACCTGGAGGGCCTCCGGCAGCTCGGACACCTGAATGAAGACGAGGTGGAGCTGCTGCGGCGGATGCAGCTGGAGCAGAAGGCCCTGCCCTCCGGCCGCTGGCTGTGGATCGGCGGCACGGAATGGATCGCCCGGCAGGAAAACTTCAGTGGTGCCTACAACTGCACCTCCACCAACCTGGTGGATTGGGAAGCCTTCGCCCTGATGATGGATCTGGCGATGATGGGCTGCGGTACGGGCGCCATCATCGAGCCCCATCTGATCAGCCGCCTGCCTGCGGTGCGCAATGCGCTGGCGATCGATTCGGTCACCGATATCGGCGCCACCCCCGCTGGCCAGCGGCAGGATTTCACCACCCACACGATCGACGGCCAGCGGGTGGTGATCAAGGTGGGCGACACCCGCCAGGGCTGGGTGGAGAGCTACCGGTTGCTGTTGCAGCTGAGCAGCGACGAGCGTTTCGCAGCCAGTGAGCCGATCCACATCGCGGTGGATCTCTCCGATGTGCGCCCCGTGGGTGAGCGGCTCAAGGGTTTTGGCGGCATGGCCAACCCGGTGAAGCTCAAGGACCTCTATGGCCGGGTGGCCCAGATCCTCAACAAGGCCCAGGGCCGCCAGCTCACGTCCGTGGAGTGCTGTCTGTTGATCGATGAGGCGGCCGTCACGATCGTGGCGGGCAACATCCGACGGAGCGCTGGCATGCGCCAGTTCTCCGCGGACGACTCCGCCGCCTCCCAGGCGAAGGACAACCTCTGGCAGCAGGACAGCGAGGGCAACTGGCGCATCGATCCCGAGCGCGATGCCCTGCGCATGGCCAACCACACCCGGGTGTTCCACACCCGTCCCGACCGCCAGACCGTGCTGGAGGCCGTCACCAAACAGTTCCATTCCGGTGAGGGTGCGATCCAGTTCGCCCCTGAGGCGATCGCCCGCTCCAATGCCGACCTGCTGCCCACTCCCGAGCTGCGGGAGGAATTCGTGGGCATCTACTGCGACCAGGGCCGCCAGGAGGCGGGCCGGTGGCTCCAGCTGCACCACCCGGAGATCGGCGACGCCGAGCTGGAGCATCGCCTGGGCCGCTATGGGCTCAACCCGTGCGGCGAAATCCTTGGGGCTGATTTCCACTGCAACCTGGCGGAGATCCACCTCAACCGGATGGATCCCCAGGATCATGTGGGCCAGGAGGAGGCCTTCCGAGCCGGTGGCCTGGCCGTGGCCTGCCTGCTCAACCACCGCTTCGAGGTGGAGCGCTACCGCCAGAGCCGGGCCTGGGATCCGATCGTGGGGGTGAGCTTCACGGGGCTTTTCGATTTCTTTGTGCAGGCCTTTGGCACCCCCTGGCTCCAGTGGTGGGAGGCGGGCCGTCCCGACAGCGAGGAGGGCCGGGCCTTCCGGGCCGAGGAAGCCCGCTACCTGAGCCGTTGGCGGGCGATTGTTGACGAGGCCGTGTGGGACTACTGCGATCGCCATGGGTTGCGCCGCCCCAACCGCTGCACCACCGTGCAGCCGGCGGGCACCAAGAGCCTGCTCACCGGCGCCTCACCAGGCTGGCATCCCCCCAAGGCCCAGCGCTTCATCCGCCGCATCACCTTCCGCAAGAACGATCCGGTGGCCCTGGCCTGCATGGAATACGGCTACACGATTGTTCCCAGTCAGTCGGATAAGGATGAGCAGGGCAGGTTGCTGGACGATCCCTTCGATCCCCGCTGCACGGAGTGGCTGGTGGAGATCCCCACCGAGGTGAGCTGGGCCAATCTTCCCGGTGCCGATCGGGTGGAGATCAACAACTTCTCGGCTCTGGCCCAGTTCGACTTCTACATGCAGGTGCAGAAGCACTACACGGCCCACAACACCTCAGCCACGGTGGAGTTTCGCGAGCACGAGGTGGAAGCCCTGGCGGCCGCCATCCATCGCGCCATCGACAACGGGGAGGGCTACATCTCCGCAGCCCTTCTGGCCCGCTTCGATGCCAACGCCACCTTCCCCCGCTTGCCGTTTGAGCCGATTGATCGGGCCACCTACCAACAGCTGCAGGCGGAGGTGAAGGAGCGCCGCATGAACGACGATTTCTTCGAAGCCCTCCAGCGCTACGACAACGGCGAACTGCAGGAGGCCGGCCCGGCGGGATGTGACTCGGATAAGTGTCTGCTGCCGCAGAGCAAGCCTTAGGCGGTTTGCTCTCCTTCCTCAGCTGAACGCTAAGGATGCAACTCAGCTCGCTTAACGATAAGCCCGTTCGAACAACAGTTCAAAAACGCCGGCAAATGGTGAGTTCACCGCTGTGGGACACCTGGAAGTTCTGGGGGCCGATCGCGTTGTGAAACACATCTGACGCTCGGCCAAAACCTGTGTCGTCATGCAACTCAATGGCAATCGCTTCCGTGCGCCCTAACCAGTCCTGACAGGTGGGGGCAGCAAACACAACGGCTTCCGCTCCCTCGATGTCCATCTTCAACAATGACAAGCGATCCCGTCCAGACTCCTTCAGGATCTGGCCGATGGTGATCGCTTGAATCTCACCGCGCTCGCCGGGTTGGCACTCCTTTACCTGTCGGGTCCATTCCCTCCCATCGCGATAGAGGCTGGTTTCAATCGCCAGCTGCGCAGGCTTCGACCAGAGGCCACAGTTGAGAAGGGTGGCTCTGGATCCAAAGGGCGCCAAATTCGCACGAAGAGCTGCAAAGTTGGATGGGTCTGGTTCTACGGCGACCACATGGCATTTGGTGAAATGGGAGAGGAAATAGGCGCTTGAATAGCCCACATTGGCCCCGGCATCGATGACCATATCCACCTCTTTCATGTCCAGAAGGCAGCTGTATTCCTGTTGGATGTAAATCTGGTTGAAGACATCCGCATCGCTCGATTTCCCGCGGATGATCACGGCCGAATCTGTATCTTTTGGTTGGACTTGGATATCCTGCTTTTCATCCCATAGGGCCAGGCGCAAAGCGGTTCTTTTGTTCACCGCTACGGAGTAATCACGATATCGGTTGTATGTCTGCTTCAGTGCCGAACGGACCATCGACTTCTCCTGATTTGGCAAACATACCATTCATGATCTGGCATTGGGCTGGTTCTCCGCTCGGTTGATGCGTTGTGGGCGGCGCATGGATGCACCTGCCCCTAGTTCCCCTCTTCCGCGTGATAACTGCTCCGCACCAGCGGCCCGCTGCGCACCTGGGCAAACCCCATGGCCCTGGCCTCCGCTCCCAGCTCCTCAAACTCCCCAGGGGTCCAGTAGCGAGCCACGGGCAGATGGGCCAGGGATGGCCGCAGGTATTGCCCCAGGGTGAGCCGTTGGCAGTCGACGGCCCGTAGATCCACCATCGCTGCCACCACCTCCTCCCGGGTTTCCCCCAAACCGAGCATGAGCCCCGATTTGGTGGGAATCTCCCGGGCCAGTTCGCGAGCGGCGGCCAGCAGGCCCAACGAGCGCCGGTAGGTGGCCCCCCGTCGCACCTCTCCCTGCAGCCGCTCCACCGTTTCCAGGTTGTGGTTGAAGCACACCGGGGCGGCGGCCAGCACGGTCTGCAGCCGCTCCCGCTGGGCAGCCAGCCCCTCTGTGTCATTCCGGTGGCCGCCCCAGAAATCGGGGGTGAGCACTTCGATCGCCACCTGGGGATCCCGCTGGCGGATGGCCGCCATCGTGGCCGTGAAGAGCTGGGCGCCGTGGTCGGCCAGGTCGTCGCGCGCCACGGCGGTGAGCACCACATAGCGCAGACCCAGCAGGGCCACCGCTTCCGCCACCCGCTCCGGCTCCGCCCCATCCAACGGCGTGGGCGCCTGGCCCTTTTCCACCTGGCAGAACGCACAACTGCGTGTGCAGATGGGCCCCCCCAGCAGGAAGGTGGCCGTTCCCGCGGCGTAACACTCCGCCCGGTTGGGGCAGCGCCCTTCCTCGCAGATGGTGTGCAGCCGCTGCTGCTTCACCACCTCCTGCACCCCCTCCAGTGCGGAGGCGTTGCCCACGGGCCGGCGCAGCCAGTCCGGCAGTCGCTCCGCCGGCGGGATGGTGCTGTAACGGGAGGGGCGCTGGGTGGTCATTTCAAGCCGTTGGTGTAGACATCACGGGCTGCTCACTCCATGCGGCGGCGCCCTTCGAAGGCCCGGGCCAGGGTGACTTCGTCGGCATATTCCAGCTCACTGCCCACGGGCAACCCATAGGCGATGCGGCTCACCAGGGTGAAGGGCTTGAGCAGGCGGGCCAGATAGAGGCTCGTGGTGTCGCCCTCCACGCTGGGGGTGAGGGCCAGGATCACCTCGCTGATGCCATCCCGATCCACCCGCTCCACCAGGGGTTGGATGTGCAGCATCTCGGGGCCGACCCCCTCCATCGGGGAGATCAGGCCTCCCAGCACGTGGTAGGCCCCCTGGTATTCGCGGGTGCGCTCCATCGCCAGCAGATCCCGGGAATCGGCCACCACGCAGATCTGGCCGTTGCGTCGGGCTTCCGTGCGGCAGATCTCGCAGATCGGCTCCGCCGAGAGATGGAAACAGCTGCGGCATTGCCCCACCTGGCTGCGGGCGGCCAGCAGGGCATCGGCAAAGGCCCGGATCTGCTCCTCGGGTTGCCGGAGCAGGTGGAGGGCCAGCCGCTGGGCCGTTCGGGGGCCAATCCCCGGCAGCCGCTCAAACTGATCGATCAGACGAGCGAGTGGTCGGGTGAAGCCGCTCAGCGCCCCGGTGCAGGTGCGGTGAATCTAGGGGGTTTGGGCCGGCTGCCAGGCCCGGAGGGAGAATGGCGGGCAAGTCCACATTTGCCCGTTGCCTGGGCACCCCTCCCGCGCGTCGTTCCGCCCCGCCCTCCATGGTTTCCTTGCCCCTCTTGCCCCGTCCCCTGCGCACCCTGGTCCGGGGCGCGCTCATGTCTCTGCTGGTGCTCGCTCTGGCGGGGGGGCTGGGGGCCTGCAGCGCTGCGGCGGCCGGCCTCCAATCGTTTCAGAGCCCTGATGGGCGCTACGCCTTTCTCTATCCCACGGGCTGGAATCGGGTGCAGGTGAGCGGCGGGCCCCAGGTGGTGTTTCACGATCTCATCAACAGCGATGAAACCCTCAGCCTGGTGATCTCGGAGGTGAACAGCACCAATGATCTCGCCAACCTGGGCACCGCCGAGGCCGTGGGCGAGAAGCTCCGCCAGGTGGTGATCGCTCCCGATGGCAGTGGCCGCCAGGCCGAACTGGTGCAGGCCCGGGAGCGGGAGCTGGCCGGCCGTACGTTCTACGACCTGGAATACAGCGTGCATCTGGCGGATCGCAACCGCCACGAGCTGGCCACTGTGGTGGTGGATCGGGGCCGCCTCTACACCTTTGCCGCCAGCACCAACGAAGCCCGCTGGCCCAAGGTGCGCGAGCTCTTCGAGCGGGTGATCAGCTCTTTCAACCTCCTCATTTGACACCCATGGGCCAGGCCCTCCTTCGGCAGGGCCCGATCACCGTGATCGGCGACGGACTGGCGGGCACCGTGCTGGCCCTCAGCCTCGCCCGTCAGGGCGCGGCCGTGCGCCTGGTGGGCGACGGAGGGAACACGGCCACCGCCCTGAGTTATGGCGCCGTGATCTGGGGCCCTCCCTCCTGGGCCTGGCGCCGCCTGGAGCGGCTCCATGGCCCCCTCGGCTGGCACCCCAGTGGTCTGGTGTTCCACGATGCCCGGCCCGGTCTGCCCGGTCGCCTGGCGGCCCTCACCCGCCGGGTACCCGTTCCCCTCGCCCGGATCGATTCCCCCACCTGGATGGCCGCCCGGCCCCAGGCCTTGGCCGCCGCTGGCGTGCACCATCTGGCCCGGCGGGTGAGGGCCCTGGCGCCCCGGCCGGAAGGCGGGTGGGCTCTGGATCTGGAGCTTGATCCGACGACGCATCAGGAGCCGGATCCCACGGGGCGAGGGGCCGGCGATTCCGTTCTGGAAGCTTCCACCGTGGTGCTTGCGGCGGGCGCGGGCAGCCGCCGGCTCTGGCCTGCCCTTCCGTCCCGCCTGCGCCACAGCTGGGCGGGGGTGCTGCTGATGGGGCCCGAGGGTCCGGCAAATCCCTGGCTGGAGCAGGCCAGGCGCGGTCGCATCGTGCAGCCTCGCCATTGGCAGCGGCCGGCGCTGGAGGCGGCCTCCGGGATCCCTACCCCCTCCCCCCGGTGGATCGTGGATGCGGGTCTGGCCCCCTGGGGCGATGGGGTGGTGCTGGGCCAGATCAGCTGGTTGCCCGGAGCTCCGGAGGCGGCCGATCCCGGGCCTTCGTCGTCCGGGCCGGGCACCTGTGGCGCGCCGGAGCCTCCCGATGCCGGCTGGATGGAGGCGCGGCTCCGGGATGGACTGGGCCGGCTGGATCCCCAGCTGGCGGCCCTGCCGGCGCCCTACCGGCAGGTGCCGGTGACTTACTGCACGGACGGCCAGCCCCTGGTGGGGCCTGTGGAAGGGGCGCCGGGCCTCTGGACCTTCGTGGGCTTCAGCGGTGCCTTTTCTCTGGTGCCAACCTGGGCCGACCGTTTGGCCACCCTCCTGCTGGCGAACGCCGGCCCACCAGGTGCAGGATGGGCGGATGGTGCTTCCCGTCCTCACCCCTGATCTGGAAGCCCTGCTGCGCATGGGCCTGGCCGTGCTGTGCGGGCTGGTGGTGGGGCTCAACCGGGCCCATCACGGCTCCCTGCCCCATCCCAACCGGGTGCGGGTGCATGTGCTGGTGGGGCTGAGCGCCTGTCTGATGGTGCTGGCGGCGGGGCCGGATGCGGGGGCCCGCAGTCGGGCGATCCAGGGGGTGGCCACTGGCGTGGGCTTTCTGGGCGCGGGGGAAATTCTGGTGGCGCCCCCCCGGGGCCAGCAGCAGACCCCGGAAGTGCGGGGGCTCACCAGTGGCGCCTCGATCTGGTTCACTGCGGCCCTCGGAGTCACCGTGGCGGCCTCCAGCCCATCCCTGGCACTGGTGGCGTTGGCCCTGGCCCTGCTCACCCTGTCGGATCGCCGACCGGGGGGCCGTGCCCAGCCCTGAGGCGATGGACGTTCAGAACAGGAAGAAGGAGCGGCGGGCTTCCTGGGAGTCTTCTGTGCCGAGGGAAGGATCGTCCTGGCCTGGCCAATCCAGCTCCAGGTAGCTCACCCCCCCCTGGTCAAAGGGCCGGCCATCCAGATGGTTGATGTTCAGTTCCGTGGTGCTGATGGACGTCACCAGTCCGCCCAATTCCATCGGCCCCATGTCGGTCTGCATGTCGTTGCCGGAGAGCATCACCAGCACGGGCAGACGCACCAGTTGTTCCGGTCGGATCAGCTTGCGAAACAGGGCCTGCACGGCCAGCTGTTGACGCTCCATCCTGCCGATGTCGCCGGTTTCATCATGGCGAAAGCGGAGAAATCCCTCCAGATCCCTGCCTTTGAGCGTTTGCAGGCCAGGTTGAAGATCAATGTATAAACCCTGTGTGTTGTCGGTGTATTCCATCCTTTTGGGAACATCCACTTCGATGCCGCCGATCATGTCGGCGATCTTGCGGATCGCCCCCAGATTCACGATCAGGTGATGGCGAATCGGACGCCCCATCCGCTCTGAAATTTCCCGCTTCAAGGCCTCTGTGCCCCCAGCGGCATAGAGAGCATTGATTTTCATCGGCCCGTATTGTTCGGTTTCGATATAGCCATCCCGTGGAATCTGGGTGATGGTGGTTTGGCCCCCTTCCACCCGCATGGTGGCGATGACGTCGGTGTTTCCGCCTCCCATATCCGTTCCCAGGATCAGGACATCGTCCTGGCCCAGATCCACCCAGTCTGTGAAGGGGTTGCGCCACTCCGCCGGTGGACGGGCCACCTCCGTCTCCGAGCCGCTCACCAGTTTGGCCAGGGGGGCGGAGAGGCCGAAGCCGGCCGCCAGTCCCAGGCTGGTGGCCAGCAGCAGGGGGAACAGGGATCGTTGACGCGGGGGCTGCCGGCGGGGTTGGCGGCGAGGCGGGGCAGAACGACGAGCCATGACGGGCGGGCCTAGATCCTCAGAGGTTCATCGGCCCGGAGGCCAGCCTGAACCCTCCAGAGATTGGCGTACGCCCCATCTGCGGCAAGGAGTTCCTCATGGCCACCTGTTTCCACAATTCTGCCGTGTTCCATCACCACAATGCGATCGGCATGGCGCACGGTGCTGAGACGGTGGGCAATCACCAGAGTGGTGCGATGGGCGGTGATGGTGTCGAGGGAGTGCTGAATCGCCGCCTCGGTTTCATTGTCGACCGCCGCTGTGGCTTCATCGAGAATCAGCACGGGCGGATCCTTCAACAGGGCCCGGGCCAGGGCCAGGCGCTGACGCTGCCCCCCGGAGAGCCGTTGCCCCCTCTCCCCCACCACCGTCTGGTATCCCTGGGGAAGGGCCTCAATGAAGCTGTGCGCCTCTGCCAGGGTGGCCGCCCGTTGGATCGCTGAGAGGGGAGCGGCAAAGGTGCCGTAAGCAATGTTTTCGGCCACGGTGCCATGGAACAGAAACACCTCCTGGCTCACCAGTCCGATCACCCGCCGCAGATCGTTCAACCGATAGGTTTGGATCGGTATCCCATCCAACAGGATGCTGCCGGCCTGAATCGCGTAGAGGCGCAGCAGCAGCTTCACGATGGTGCTCTTCCCTGAACCGGTGGAGCCCACGATTCCGATAGTGCTCCCCGCTGGAATGTCCAGATCGAAGTTCTGCAGAAGGGGTGTGCGTCCCCGGTAGGCAAACTCCACCCCCGCAAACCTGATGTGCCCCGCCACCAGCTGGGGATCGAGGGGGCGATCCCCCGAGGGGATGGCAATGGGCGTGTCCAGCAGATTCAGAACCCGGTCGGTGGAGGCCATGGCCCGCTGGTAGTCGTCCAGGGTGCGGCCCAGGGTGGTGAGAGGCCAGAGCAGCCGCTGGGTGATGAACACCAGAAAGCTGTAGGTGCCCACGGCGATGGAGCCTCGCCAGGCCTGCAGGCCCCCGATCATCAGGATGGAGAGGAAGGCAAAAAGGATGGCGAAGCGAATCAGGGGCACGAAGGCCGCCGAGAGCCGGATGGCCCGCCGATTGCTGAGGCGATAGGCCTCGCTGTCCTGCTCCATCCTGGAGCGCTCCCAGGCTTCCGCCGCATAGCTCTTGATGGTGAGCATGCCCCCCAGGTTGTTGGTGAGCCGGCTGGCCAGATCCGAGGCTCGGCTGCGCACATCCCCGTAGAGGGGCGCCAGACGCCGCTGGAAGCGGAGGGAGCCCCAGAGGATGAGGGGAATGGGAAGAAAGGACACTCCCGCCACCGTGGGGGAGAGGGCCACCATGGCGCCACCGACGGCCACCACGGTGGTGATCAGCTGGAGCACCTCGTTGGCTCCATGGTCGAGAAACCGCTCCAGCTGGTTGATGTCGTCGTTCAGAACGGTGAGCAGCTGACCACTGCTGCCCGCCTCAAAAAAGGCCATCTCAAGCTGCTGGAGATGGTCGTAGCCCTCGATCCGCAGTTCGTGCTGGACGGTCTGGGCCAGATTGCGCCAGAGCAGGGCGTAGAGATACTCAAACAGCGACTCCGCACTCCAGATCACAAAGGAGGCGATCGCCAGGGCGGTGAGCTGCGATGGCACCGACTGGACGCCAAGGGAGGCCAGCCAGGAGTGTTTCTGCTGCACCACCACGTCTACCGCCAGGCCGATCAGCACGGGCGGAGCCAGATCAAACAGCTTGTTGAGCACCGAGCAGAGGGACGCCAGGACAACGGTGCGCCGATGGGGCTGGAGCCGATGGATCAGCCGCTCCAGCCCCGAACGCCCTCTGCCGGTGGGGTGGGGCTGGAGCTCAGTAGGCCGGACCACCGACCCGGGCTGAGCGCTCGCCGTAGCCACCCCCGCGACCGTTGCGGGGACGGGGACCGCCGCCGCCACCACCACCGCCGCCGCCTTCCCGGGGTGTGGCTTTGTTGACCCGGATCATGCGGCCCATCCACTCCACGTCCTGGAGGTCGTCAATGGCCCGTTGTTCGGAGTCGGCGTCGGCCAGCTCCACAAAGGCAAAGCCACGTTTGCGTCCGGTTTCCCGATCAAGGGGAAGGCTGCACTGGCGTACTTGGCCGTATTGACCGAACAGGTCAACGAGATCCTCGCGTTCGGCATCAAACGAGAGGTTGCCAACGTAAATGGTCATTCGAAAAGAGGTCCTGGAACAGATTCGTTTGGTGCTGGTGTCCCAGG